>JBJEVY010000067.1:0-23832 GCA_051884775.1 Candidatus Spyradenecus sp.
AATATTTTCCCTTACTGCCCATTGGCCTAGACCACAATTTGGGATAATTTATCCCAGGACTTTCCGGGATAAGGGTGGAGGTATGTTTATGGCTTGCCTCGTTCACCTCTGGCGTGCTATCCTATGGGCGTAAACGAAAGGAGTAGAACTATGAAGAAAGTCTTGTTAGCGTCGTTCTTGACCCTCTGTACAGTGGCGTCGCTTGAAGCTCGACCGCGCGGCCCCGCGCCCCGTCCTGCCCCGCCGCCTCCACCGCCGGTGCATCATAACCGCCACTGGAAGGCGCCCTCTTGGGGCTGGGGACTCAACTTCTGCCCCGGAGGTGTCTCGCTGGGCATTGGCACCCGCGTTGGGCGCTACGGTGCGATTGGTATCTCCCTGCCGCTCGTTACGCCCGAGCCCGTTATTCGCGAAGAGCGCACCATTGTGGTGCAGCAGCCGGTGGTGCAACAGCCTGTGGTTGTTCAGCAACCGATTGTGATTCAACAGCCAGCAGTTCAGCAGCAGGTTGGCTCGCCGCGTACGTGGGTCGAGGGCTATTGGCGCGTAACGCGGACCCCGGATGGGCGTGAATCCACGCGCGTTTGGGTGCCGGGCCACTGGGAATAAGTGTGGTCTTGAACTAAAGATAAGGGGCGGCCGGCGGCCGCCCCTTGCTTTTGTCGTCCACGTGTGGAGGCGTTAGAGTGCGAGCATTCGCTCAACGCAGGCGCGGGCATCAGGAACGATGGCATCGGGCACCTGAACCTGGCACGCCTCGGGCCACTGCGTCAGGAGCTCAAGGAGCTGCTCGGGCGAAGTGCGGTCCATGTCGCCGCAGACAATGGGGCGCAGGGGATGAATGGTCTTACCAGGGAAGTCGCGCGCCAGACGGTCGACGAGGTGCTGCTCGGTGCCGACTAAGAAGGTCTCGCCTTCATCGCTGCGCCGGACGGCATCAATAATGGCTCGGGTAGATCCGGTCTGGTCGGCCAGCGAGGCAACGGGGGAGGGGGCCTCGGGGTGGATGACCAACCGCGCGCCGGGATGCTGCGCCCGGGCGGTGGAGACATCCTGGATGGTGTAGCCCGCGTGAATGGGGCAGCAGCCGTCCCAGGCGATGAGGCGCGCAGCCCGAATGCGCTCGGCCGTCAAGCCACCGAGTTCCAACCCCCGCCGCCAGATGGCCACAGCCGAAGGCGGATAGCCCAGTTCGCGCAGGATATTGGTGCACAGGTGTTGATCTGGGGCGAAGAAGAGGCGCTTGCCTTGGTCGAGGAAGTGCTTGACCACGCGCCGTCCGTTCCCGGAGGTGCAGGCCGAACCGCCGTGGCGCCCGCAGAAGGCCTTGACCTCAGCCGAAGAGTTGACGTAGACCACTGGCACCAAGGGCTCGCCGGCAAGCTCGCTGAGGGCTTGCCAGGCGGCTTCAAGCGCAGGCTCGGTGGCCATGTCAGCCATTGGGCAGCCAGCAGCCGGGTCGGGCAACCAAACGCTGCGCCCACAGGGGCGGCCATCCTCGGCGCGCGAGAGAATGTCGGCCGTCTCGGCCATAAAGCGCACGCCGCAAAAGACGATGCGCTCGGCTTTGGATTCGGCGGCCAGACGCGAGAGTTCAAGGGAATCGCCAACGGCATCGCAGCAGGCGACAATCTCCGAGCGTTGATAGTGATGCCCCAGAATGAGCAAACGATCGCCCCACTGTTCGCGGCACTGACGGATTTCATCGGTGATCATAACGCGCTCCTTTCCGGTTTACAGGCGCAACAATTCCGCCAGCCGCGTGCCCTGTTGGGTGTGCGTCAGGCGGAGGCAAAGGGGGTGTTGAAGTTCGCGGTCCAGGACGCGCCGGGCGCGCTCGGGCCACTCAATGAGCAAACGTGCGCCGGATTCAAGCGCGTCTTCCAGCCCCAGGTCGTAGACCCCTTCGGGGGTGGCCAGACGGTAAAGGTCGTAATGGACCAGCTTGCCGCCTTGCGGGAGGGGATATTCGTTGGCCAGGGTGAAGGTGGGGCTTGTGACCATCCGCGCCACGCCAAAACACTTGGCGAGGGCTTGAACGAAGGTGGTTTTACCGGCGCCGAGATCCCCCTCCAAGAGGAGGGCCATCCCAGGCGTGAGCAGGGGCGCCACGGTGGCGGCAAGGGCTGCCGTGTCGCCCAGAGTTTTTAGCTCGCGCGCCGGGAATTCCATCTTACATCACGCGCTCGACGGTCAGTTCGGGGTCGATCTCTTCGCGCAGGACGCGCTCGATGCCGCTCTTGAGGGTCATCATCGCGTGCGGACAGCAGCCGCAAGCGCCGCGCAGACGCAGGTTGACAACCTTGCCTTCGATGCTAACGACTTCCAGGTCGCCGCCATCGGCCTGCAACATGCCGCGGAGTTCTTCGAGCTTGGCGCAAATACGATCATTGAGTTCGGTCATAGTACAGTCTTCCTTTCGGGGGCGTAGTGTATCAAAAGTTGGGCGCGTGCGCGTTTAGGCTTCCGCGCAAAGATAGGCCTTCAGGCGGCGGAGGAAGGCACGGTCAAGGCGTTCGGCCATCCAATCGGCACCGGCACAATTTTCAAAGGCGACCATCGCGTTCGGTACAATCGCCGTCCGCAAACCAATGCGCACGGCTGAGCGGACACTAACGCCGCAAGCGACCAAGGCGCGACAGTCACGGATGGGCACGGCCAGGGCCACTATAGCCGCTTGCAGCGTCTCGGGCGCAAGACCGATTGCCAGCGGCGAGGGATCGAAGATGGCAATGACCTCTCCTGGAAGCCCGGTCGCGAGTTCGGCGACAATGTCGGCGCGCAGCCGCGTAATGACGGCCACGCGTACGCCGGCTGTGGCTAGCGGATGGAACATTGCGCGGATAGTGGTCTGGACCTCCTGGGCGCGTTGCTGCAAGAGGGCGCTATAGGTGGCGGCCAGGCGCCGCTCCACATGGGCTTGGTCGAGCGTCGGCGGCAGCAGCTCCGCAAGCGCTTCGCCGAAGGGTCTTCCGTAGATCTTGCGGACGAAGCGGTAGGGATCGCCCGCAGCTAGACCATACTTCTTCAGTCGTTCATCGAGCGTTTCGGCAGAAAGGGCAAAGCCATCGAGTAGGAGCGGATCGAGCTCAACAACTAGCGCGCGGGCCGACGCAAGGGGCTTAGGCTTGGGCATTGGGGGGCTCCTGAGGGGTGGGGGTGGCCCCAAAGCGCATCGAGAGCGTCTTGGAGACCCCCTTTTCCGGCATCGTCACGCCATAGACGATGTCTGACCCGGCGATGGTGTGCTGATTATGGGTGATAATGAGGAACTGGGAATGGACAAGGAAGTCCTTGAGCGCCTCGACAAAGCGGCCGATGTTGGAGTCGTCGAGGGCGGCATCGAGCTCATCGAGCAGACAGAAGGGGGCGGGCTTGATGAGGAAGATGGCAAAGAGGAGCGAGACGGCCGTCATCGTGCGCTCGCCTCCGGAGAGGAGCGAGATGGTCTGCGGGCGCTTGCCCGGGGGGCGTGCAATGATGTCGATGCCGCACTCGAGGGGATCTTCGGTGTTATCCAGAAGGACGAGTTTGGCCTCGCCGCCATGAAAGAGGCGTGTGAACATTCGCTCGAAGTTGGCGTTGGCGCGGTCAAAGGTGTCGCGGAAGCGCTTGCCAGAGGTGTCGTTGATGGTCTTGATCAGGGTCATCAACTCATCGCGCGAACGCGTCAAGTCATCCGCTTGCGCCTGATAGAAGTCGTGGCGCTCCTCCAACTGCTTGTATTCATCAATCGCCAGGAGGTTGACCGGCCCCAGGCGGTCGAGCTCCTCGCGAATGTCGGCCATCCGCGCCTCCAACCACGCATCATCGGGCGTTTCACCCTCGGGCCACTCGGCGCACGGCTCATCCTGCAAGGTCTCGGGCTGGGTGCCATACTCATTCGTCAAGCGCGCCATCAAGGCCGCGTGCCGCTCGCGCCCCTCGGCCATCGTTACCTCGGCCTTGGTCTTGGCCTCCTGCGCTTCGAGCAAGGTCTTCCGGGCGGCGGCGGTCTCCTGCTCCAACCGCTCGCGCATCTCGGCTAGGGCCTGACGCGCCTGCCGCGCGGTTTCAATCTGCCCCTGCAGCGTCTGCGTCTCTTCGTCGAGCGAGGCGAGGGAGGCGACCAACTGTTCGCTCTCGCGTTGCAGCCGCGCGATGTTCTCCTCGCACGATTGAATGCTCCGCGCGCGTTGAGCCACCGTTTGTTCCAACTCCCGTAACCGCGCCTCGCGGTCGCGCTGCTGCGCCAAGAGATGCTCGCACTTCTGGTTAAAGCCCGCCATCTTAAAGCGTGCCTCGCTCAACCGGGCCGAAGCCGTCTCGTAGGCCCCTTCCAGCGTGCTCAACCGTTCGGTCGCCTCGGCGCTCTCCCGTGTTCGCGCCTCGCGTGTTTCAGCCAACTGGGCCAACCCTTCCCGGGCGGCCTCGCGGTCATCGCTCTCGTGAACCTGCTCAGCTTCCAGCTCGGCCAAAGCGCGCTCGGCTTCCTGGGCACGTGTGGTGGCCTGAAGCTCGTCGCGCGCGGCGGCGGCCAGGGCGCCGGCGGCCTGGTCGGCCTGCCGCTGGGCCTTTTCCAGAACGCGCTGCATATCGCGCAGCTTGGCGGTCATCGCCTCCAACCGCGCTTGCCCCTCGGCCAAGGTAGCCTCTTCGGCGGCCATCTCGCCCTCTAACGCGGCGATGCGCTCGGCAATCTCATCGCATAACACCTTGCGCGCCACCGGGTCGGCCGCGCCACCTTCGGCCAGGCGCTCGCCATCGCCCGTGTGCCAAATCATCTCCCCCTGGCGCGTCACAAAGGCCCGCACCCCCTCTGGCCAAACCGCCGGCACCGCGTCCAACGCCGTCACCAGGCAAATCGACCCCAAGAGCCGCGCGCAGACCCCCTCAAAGCCCGGCTTGGCCTGCACCGCCTCGGCCAGAGAGCCCGGCAAGACCGGCGCGCCCGCCGCCTCGGCCACCAACACCTGCAAGGTCGCTTCCGGGCAATGCGTCTGCGCCTGGGCCAGGAGTCGCCGGGCCACCTCGCCCGAGCGCACCACCAGCGCCCGCGCCCACGGGGCCAACGCCGCCTCGGCCGCCCGCCGCGCCTCCGGCGCAATCTCCAACGCCTCGGCCAGCGGTCTCAACACTTCGCCCGGTGCCACGCCAAAGGGGTTGTCCGGCGCGAGCACGCGCAAGGCGGCATCGGGCACCTCCCCGGCGGCAGGCTTGAGCAGCACCTCGCGCTGCGCTTCCAAGGCCGCCTTCTGCCGCCGACGCGCTTCCTGGCGGGCCTGCGTCTGGGCGCGGTCATCGGCCACGAAGGAGCGATCTTCATCCAGGGTAATCAAGGCTTCGCGCGCCTCTTCGGCCGCCTCGCGATGGGCTTGGGCTTCACGCTCGGCCGCGGCCTTGGCCGCCTGCCGTTCGGTGAGTAGACGCTTGGCCTCGGCGGCCTCGGCGGCCAACCTTTCGCGCCGAATCAGCTGGGCTTCGCGGTCGGCATCCGCCTTTGTCAGGCGCTGCTGCCACAGCAGTTGCTGACGATCGCACTGGGCCAACGCCTCGCGCGCCTGTTGCAGGGAACGGCGCGTGGCCTCCAAGGTCTGCCGATGGTCGTCATACTCAGCCTGCGCGTCCTCGAGCAAAAGCTGCAACGCCTCGCGCTCATCCTCAAACTGCTCCAAGTCCGGTCCGGCCGCGGGATTCGCCTGTGCCTTGGCAATCTGCTCGCGGGCGGCGGCGGCCTCGCGCTCGAGTCCCTCAGCCCAGCGGCGATACTCCTCTACGCGCGCCTCGTTGGTCTGGATAATCTCAAGGGCCCGGGCGTGACGTGCCGAGCTGGCGGCCGCCTGCTCCATCAAGCGCGCAATCTGCTCCTCGCCGGCGTGGATGCGCTCATTGGCCGAAGCAATTGCTCGCGCCCCGGCCTCCGCTTCGTCCTGGATAGCTAGAATCCGCCCTGCCGCCTGGGCCACCGCCATCCCGGCCTCGGCAATCGCTGCCTCCAACGCGCGCGCACGTTTCTTAGAGAGGAAGAGATCGAGCCCACGCAGCTCGGTCCGCAACGTCCGGGCCCGCTCGGCCTTTTCGGCCTGCCGCTGCAAGAGGGTACTCTGGCGCTTGAGCTCGCGCAAAATGTCCGTCAGGCGCGTCAAGTTCTCCTCGGTCTGGGCGATTTTGCGCAGGGCCTCCTTGCGGTCGGCCTTAAACTTCGTCACCCCGGCGGCCTCCTCAAAGACCGCCCGGCGGTCCTCGGGCCGCGAAGAGAGAATGGCGTCAATCTGCCCCTGGGCCATCACCGAGTAGGAGGTCGTCCCCACGCCCGTGCCCATAAAGAGGCGTTGGATGTCCTTCAAACGGCAGGGAGTCTTGTTGAGGAAGTAGGTATTCGTGCCCGAACGGTCCGCCCGGCGGGTAATGGAGACCTCGCTATAGGCCGTCCCGAGCGCCGCTTCGCAGTCGGCAAAGTGCAGCGTCACCTCAACCATCCCCAGCGGCTTGCGCGTGTCGGTGCCGTTAAAGATGAGGTCCTGCATCTTGCCGCAACGCAACGCGCTCGGCCGCTGCTCGCCCAAGACCCAGCGAATGGCATCTGAGACGTTGCTCTTCCCGCACCCATTGGGCCCTACAATAGCAATCATTCCCGGCTCAAAGGTGAGTCGGGTCTTATCGGCAAAACTCTTGAAGCCCTGGATTTCAAGCGCCTTGAGGTACATCGCCGCGCAGTATACCATATTCCTGCGTGCAGAGGCGGATAACCCCTTGGCGCTTAGGCGCGCTGGGAGAGGCGGCGGGCAACTTCAGTGAGGAGTTCCTCGGGCGTGGAGGCGCCGGAGGTGAGGCCAAGGCGCTCAACGCCGGAGAGGTCGAGGGCATCGAGCTCGTCAGGCGAGGCAATAAGCGTGGCGGGACAACCGGCCGTTTGCGCAACTTCGGCTAGGCGCTTGGAGTTGGACGAGGTGCGCGACCCGAGCACCAGAAGGCGATCAACGCGGCCGGCAAGTTCGCGGACGGCATCTTGGCGCTCTTGGGTGGCGTAGCAGATGTCGCGATGGTTGGGGAGGCGGGGTGTGAAGCCTGCGGACTGGAGGTCGGCCAGGCGCTCGGCGAACATTTCGCTACTGACGGTCGTTTGGCTGAGGAGGGCGAGGTCGCACACGCCGGGGAGCTCCTGGCGAAGGGCGGTGACATCGGCGGCGCTTTCAATGACACGGATGGCGGTGGGCGCTTCGCCGAGGATACCGACCACTTCATCGTGCCCCTTGTGGCCCACCAGGGCAATAGGCAGGGCTTGGGCGGCGAAGAGTTTGGCCTCGGCGTGGACCTTGGCCACGAAGGGGCAGGTGGCATCGACCACCTCCAGGTGGCGTTCTGCCGCTTGGGCACGGATTGCCGGGCTTACCCCGTGCGCAGAGAAGAGCAGGCGAGAGCCAGGGGGGACATCGGCCAAATCATCGACAAACCGTACCCCTTGGGCACGCAGGTTGGAGACCACGTGTTCGTTATGGACGATCTCGTGGAAGCACCAGAGCGGTTCGCCGGGGTGCTCTTCAAGCGTGCGGCGGACGATGCGCAGGGCGCGCGCCACCCCGGTGCACATCCCGTGCGGCTCGGCGATGAAGAGCTCCATCAGCGGACTCCAAGGGTGGCCTTGAGCTGCTCGAGGAGAAGGGGCAGGAGCTGCTTTTTGCGCGACATAATGCCCTTGCAGAGGAAGACATTGTCCTTGCCGGTCTTCGGGAAGGGAATCTTGGCGATGAAGCGTGGATCGCCGGCCACCAGGAGGACCGAGTTGAGGGCGGTGATGTCGGTTACCATCAACGCGGCGAAGAAGTGCTTTTCGTTCTTGCAGCGGGCATCGAGGGCATCGAGGAGTTCGGGCACGCGGCCGCCGAGCTCGTTGGAGGTGCCGGTTTCAATCTGCGAGACGGTGAAGGTGACGCCGTCCTCCTCATACGCCTTGGTATCCATCGAGAGGATCTTCTCAGTGGAGAGGTCGTTGAGCTTGGAGGCGTGCGAGAAGATGTCGTGGGCCAAAGCGGAGACTTCAAGGTTGAGAAGGCCGGAAAGGTACTCGGCCATATTGCGGTCAACATCGGTGGTGGTAGGCGATTGGAGCGCGAGGGTGTCGGTGATAATGGCCGAGAGAAGGAGTCCAGCGATAGCTGGGGTGAGGGTGGCCTTCTGCTCTTGATAGAGGCAGGCGACAACGGTAGCGGTGGAGCCGACCACGCGGTTGATGAAGTTAATCGGTTCGTGGGTGGGGAAGTTGCCGAGTTTGTGGTGGTCGATAATCTCGATGATGTGGAATTGGTCCATTCCCTCAACGGCCAAGGAGAGCTCGTTGTGGTCAACCATAATGATGTCGAGATTCGGCTGCTTGTAGAGGTCACGCTCGTTGATGGTGCCAATGATATGCCCATCCTCATCGGTAACCGGGAGCGAGCGGGTGGGGGAGGCTTGGACGGCGGGGAGAACATCGCGCACCAGATCATCGGCCTTGACCGCCTGGATCTCATCGGTGGTCATTGCACTGACGGGCATCGAATAGAGGGTCAGGTAGATGGTGCTGGCAATGTCGTAGGGAGAGATGAGCACAGAGATGCCGGCAGCGTTGGCCTTTTCGAACATCTCCTTGGGCAGCGGCTGGGCGCCGGTGAGCACAATTGCGCGGACCTTGTAGCGGATGCAGAGATCTAGAATGGAGCAGCGGTTCTCAACCACGGCGATGGCGTTGGTGGGCAGCTCGGTCTTAAGGACCTGCTCGAAGACCTCCTTGGTCGACCCGGCCACCAGAATGCGGCTCTTGATGACCGCGTCGCCGTTGAAGGTGAGCAGCGGCTGGGCGCGCAAGGTCTTGATGAGCAGGTTGATGCTGGTGGGGATGATGGCCTTACGGTGCGGATCGGTCTTGTGGATGATATTCTCAGTGAAGGTGTTGTGCGAGAGGAAGGCGCGGTAGCGTCCCTCGCGATCAACCACGGGAATAGCCGGCAACCGGCCGTGGTCCATCAGCTCCAACGCATCCCATAGCGCGCTATTCTCCGGGACGGTGGCAGGCTTGCCTTCGGGCAGGAAGTAGCCCACTTTGGGAAGCAAGTCGGGCATCAGGGTGGGGGGCTCGACATTGAAGCGGCGGAGGATATACTCCGTCTGCGGAGTCAGGCGACCGGCACGCGCAGGCGTGCAGTTGATGTAGCCTTGCTGACGCTTGAGAGCGGCGTAGGCGATGGCCGAGACGATGGAATCGGTATCCGGATTGCGGTGGCCGATGACGATAGTGGGGCGCTGGCAGTCAGTCATAGCGTTCCTTGGATTCTCTAATTACGGTCGAAAGCGACGATTTGTTTAGCTCCGGGATCGGGCGGCGTGACGAAGCGTTCGCCGACGGTCAGCGGGTGGCCGCAGAGCCAAGCGGCGGCCTCCATCGGCTTGCCCCCCTCGGATTGAACCCGCGTTAGGCGCAGCGCGCCATCAGCCGTACGCACCAAAATGCCGCGCTTGTCGACCTCCAGGATGGTGCCCGGGGTTGTCTTTTCACGGTCGAGGTCTAGCGGCTCTGCGTGCGCGGTGAGGATCTTGAGCATCTTGCCGTGCTCCTTATGATCCTCGGGCATATAGGTGAAGCAGGAGGGCCAGGGGGTGTAGGCGCGCAGCTTGCGGAGGTTGAAGTCGGTCGGGTCGGTCCAGTGGAGCAGCCCGTCGCTCTTGCGGATTTTGTAGGCGGTGGTAACGAGCTTGGGATCTTGCGGCGTGGGCTTGACTTTGAAGAAGGCCCAGAGAGGCAAGACGCGGACTAAGAGGTCGGCCCCCAGGTCGGCCAAACGGTCGTGGAGCGTTTCTAAGGTATCATCATCGCGAATGGGCGTTTTGGCCGTCATCAGGATGGGGCCGGAATCCATTCCCTCATCCATCAACATCGCCGTGGCGCCGGTTTCACGGTCGCCGGCCAAGAGGGCGGCGTGGATGGGCGAAGCCCCGCGATAGCGTGGCAGGAGCGAGAGGTGGATATTGATGCAGCCCATCGTCGGGATGTCCAACAGCCGCTTGCTGAGGAACTGCCCATAGGCCACCACCACAATGACATCCGGCAACCAGGCGGCAATCTGTGCCAGACTCTCGGGGGTGTTGACCCGGTCGGGCGTCAGGCAAGGAATCCCCGCCTGGGTCACAAAGGCCTTACAGGCGCACGGCGTTAGCCGCTTACTGCGCCCGGCGGGTTTATCCGGCTGCGTCACGCACCCCACCACCTGCAAGTGCTCCTGCTCTTGCACCAAGCGTTCCAGCATCGTTGCGGAGAGGTCCGCCGATCCCATAAAGACAACGCGTATCATTGCGCGACTCCTTTCTGTGGACCGTAGCGACGCACCAGGTGCAAAAAGACCTCTGCCACGGCCTCATCTGCCTCAATGAGCGAGGAGGCACCAAAGCGCACGGCTGTGCGCATATACTCGTAGGCCCGGGCTTCATCCCCGGCGCCATAATAGAAAAGGGCAATTCCCAACCACACGCGGCCGGACTGCGGCTCGGCCTTCACGGCACACTGTAGGAGCGCGAGCGCCAACTGCCGCTCGCCAAAGGTCTGGGCCAAGCCCGACGAGGCCACCAGCTCCGCCCCCGAGAGGGTCGGCCAGACGGCCTCGGGCACGCGCCGCAGAAGGGCCATCGCCGGCTCATTTTTGCGCAGACGCTGCAGGGCAATACACCCATCGCGCGCATCTCCGGCGGTCAAATCGGCGGCCGCGACCACCTGCTCCCAGTAGGCGGCGGCAATCTCATGGCGGTCGAGCGCTTCGGCGGTGCGGGCCAAGGCGCAAATGTCAGCGGTGGTGGCCTCTTTATCGCGCACCTTTTGGGTCAGCGCGCGGAAGGTAGCATCGGCCTTCTCCAGTTCTTCAACGCGCGTTAGGGCTGCATAGGCGCGCGTATTGCCACGATCTACGCGCAGATATTGCCGCAACATCCGCCCGGCCACCTCAAAGCGCGCCTGGGGCAGGAGCGACTCCTGCAGGTAGCGGAAGAGGGCATCGGGCGAAATCGGGAAGAGGACCATCGCTTCGCCGAAAGCCCGCTCGGCCGCCTCGGCCTGACCGTTGCGCGCATAGATCCCGGCCTGCGAGGAGCGCAGCTTCGAGAAGCTCTTCTGCGCGGCGAAGTCTCGCCCATACCCCGCGCGCGTAATCAGCCGGCGCACCATCCAATCCCAAAAATCATCGTTCCGCGCGCAGTCGAGGGTTAAGTCGCGCCCCTCCGCGTCGCGCCGCAAGCGCATGGCCAACCCCGCCGGCTCGAGCACCGCGTCCATCCACGGCATCCGGTAGCTCTCCTCCAGATAGAAGTCCCGCTCGGGGTTCCGCTCCCAAATTTGCCGCGCCAACTCCTCGCAAATCTCCATCACGGCCGCCGAGCCGCTAATCTGTACGCGCCCATTGACCTCGGTTATCTTCCCGCGCGAGGTGCGCTTCCCGGACAGGACCGCGTCGGTATAATCGGCAAAGGCCATGCGGACCTCATCGGCGGTCGGAAGCCACAGCTGCTCGCCATAGAGGTCGCGCTCCACATTCATATAGGTGGGGTCGGCCAAGGCATTCTGCGTGAGCACGCAAACATCGGGCCGGAAGCCAACGGCGTAGGTCAGGTAGGTGGGCACAAAGCGTCCGGCATCCGTCCCGCCAAAGTAGACCGCCCCTGGGCTCATCGGCGGCGGCCAGAAGGGATCCGGGAGCGGTTCTTCGTCGGTCCCGACCTCGGCCAAAATCTGTTCGGCCCCGGCCATCATATAGGCCCCAAACTGCCATCCAAAGTCGTGCCCCGTCTGCTCGGCCGCCCCGACGCGCCGAACCAACTCGCGGTCGCGGAAGTTTTCCACCATCGGCCCCATCGCTACGACCGCCGCCAGTGCCCCCGCGCTAACTAACGCCATCCGCGCCCCGCGCCACCGCACCAGCCCCACCGCCACCAAGGCCAACCCATACCCAATCCACACGGCGAAAAGTTGGTGTGAGGTAATGAACTTCACCTTCTGAATAAAGCCATCTTGAATGTCCCCCGTCGGATTTGCCAACGCCACGAGCACTGCCGACATCATCACAAAGAGCCCCACCGTCACCCACGGCCACAGGCGCATTCCCCGCTCCGCCTGCATCCGCCGCCGTGCTACGCCCAGCGCGCCCACCAACCCGGCCGCCCCTAGGACCATCCCCAGCCCCATAAACTGCAGCCGCAGGTCGCCCAAATAGACCCACAGTTGCCGCAGATAGGCCATCGAGCAGATACTCGCCGGCGAAATCGCCTCATACTGTCCGCGCGAGACGGCGTGCTTGAAGCCCTCCCAGGTTCGCGCGTACCCCCAATTCATCCCCGGATTTAGCGTGTCCGAGACCAGCGGCATATAGCCATAGACCGAGAGCCCGACCTCAGCTGCGCCAATCGTCCCGGCCACCCACTTTCCGCCCGGCAAGAGCCGCCACGCCAACGCTAGCACCACCCCATTCCAGACAATTGGCCACCAGAACCACCCCGTTGTGGGATGCGTCAGCCCCATCATCAGCCCCTGCGCCATCAGCCCCAGGCCCCCTAACTGCACTGCGCTCACCACCCACGCAAAGCGCCGCGCCCGCCGCCACCGCCAACAGAGCGCCCATAGTCCCCCCAACGCCACCACATGCACGGTCCACGCTCGTCCAAAACTATAGAGCGTTCCGCCAAAGCCCTCGGGTACCTCTCGCACAGCAAAGCGCCAGGCCGAGAAGGTCAGTCCCCCCGCCAGTAGCCCCGTCAGCACCCACACCCCGCGCCACCGACCCCGCGGCCGCGCCCATGCCAACCCCGCCAGCCCCAGCGCCAATCCCGCCAGTGCGCCATAGAGCCACACCGGTGCCAACGCCCCGGGATAACGCACCTCAATTGCCGCCTCCGGCCGCAAAATCACCGGCGCCCCCGGCGTCGAAAGCGCATCCGCACTCTCCATCGCCCCTAACCGTAACAGGTACATCGTCAGCCCCAACGGAATGGCCGCCGCCAAGAAACTCCGCGCCAGGCGCCACCGCCGAATCGCCACCATCGCCCCCAACGGCACCGCCGCCAAGAGCAATACCTGATAGTTCGTCAGTCCCAATCCAAAGACCAGCCCCAACCACACCAAGGTCCGGCTCCGCCGCTGCACCAGCCAATCCAGCGCCAAGAGCATGACGAGCGAAACAAAGAACGCCCCTAGCGCATACACCTCCACAATCACCGATTGCGACCACATCCCCGGCGAGAAGGCAAAGGCCAACGCCGCCCCAATGCCCGCGATCCCCCGCACCGTCTCCCCGCCCGTCAGCGTCTCCAACGGCCCCTTCAACGACCGCGAAATCACTGCCGCCAGAACTCCCACCGCGGCTGCCCCCGCCATCGCTGAAGCCAATGCCACCGCCCAGCCTGGATTCGGCCACCCCTGCCATGTCACCCACCCAAAGGCCCGGCAAAAGAGCCACGAGAGCATCGTCCAAAGCGGATAGCCCGGCGGATGCGGAACCCCCAGTACGTCGGCCGCCGTCGCCAACTCCCCCGCATCCTCCATGCCAATTGAAGGCCCCAGCGAGAGGAGATAGACCGCAAAGGCCGTCAACCCGCTTACCCATAAGGCAAGCCGGTCGACCTTCTCCAAGAAGTTCGCTCGCTTAGCTTTCAACATACCGCGCAGTATACCACATCCCAACCCGCTTCCGCACTCACTCGCCCTACATCAGTGGATGTCTGGAAAGGGTCTCTATGGTTCGGATGTCATCAGTGTCTACATCAATGAGAAGGAGGTTTGTTCTGCGCTTTGCGAAGATGGCACGGCCTACCAGATCTCGTGTGACGAGAACGGGTATACAAATTATTCGCGAATCTACTAAGGGCAGAGATAGACACTAAGACAACCCTTCGCCATCTTCTTTAAGTCAATATCTCCGGGGTACTCCCTAAACCCAGCTGTTTGGGAAGAGCCCCGAGCCCAGTCCGTCTGGGGTTTTGAGGCGGATTATTTGAGGGCCTCGGCGATGGGCCATGGGCAAGATGCTGCGTCCGCGGGGTGACAAGGTGCCGAACGATCTCACCAGAAGTGGTAGTGGCCGGCGAAGAGGACTTGGAGGCCGAGGAGGAGGTTGGTGGTGATGTGGGCGATGATGGGAGCGCGCAGGCTGCCGGTGTTGCGCGCAAGGGCACCGTAGGCTAGGCCGGCGAGGGCTCCGCCGAGGAAGCGGTCGTGCTCGAAGGCGAAGACGGCGACGGTGGCCCAGAAGGCGGCGGTGGAGACGGCGCGCAGGGGGAGTTCCTGCCAGTCGCGTTGGGTGAGCGAGCGCATCAGCCAGCCGCGGAAGAAGAACTCTTCGATGGGGGCAATGACGAAGGCCGAGCCGAAGAGCTTGACGAGGGCGAGGAGGGGGTGGCTTTGGTAGGCGTAGCACCAGGAGGCGCTGTAGTCGGGGAGCGCGCCGGGGAGCATCACGAGCCAGCGGCGGTACCAGGTGGTCATGGCCGGCCAGGGGGTGCTTTCGGGGAGGGCCCAGAGGGCGTAGACGGCCAGACCCACCAGGAGGCCGAGGGCGAGGTCGCCGCGCTGCTTGGCGCAGGGGGCGTAGCGCCAGGGCTTGAGGAGGGCGAGGGCCAGGGCGCAGAGGGCGGTCTTGGCGGCATAGAGGTAGGCCGGTGCGTCGTAGCTGTGCGGGAAGAGGAGGAGGACGATGCCGCCAATCCAGAGGGCGAAGGGGAGGACGAGGGCGCGCGTGGCAGGGGTCATGGGAGCACCTTGAGGAGACGGAGGCGGAAGTCGACGAAGAGGTCGTGGTTCATCAGGAGGTCGGCGCCGATTTGGTGGTGGTTCTGGTCGGTTAAAAGCGGGGTAATGGGGAGCGAGCACTCGCCGATGTGGAGGTTGCCGGACTGGCCGCGCTGGTAGCGCTTCTGGTCGGAAGCGTTGACGTTGGTGGCGGCGAGGGCGAGGGTTTCCTCGGCAGCGGGCCAGAAGGCGGTGGGCAGGAAGGTGTAGGAGGAGCCGGTGTCGAGCAAGAGCGGGCAGGTGGCGCCTTGGGGTTCGCGGCGGGCCAGGAGGGTGATGGGCGCGAGGGGCGCGCGCTCGGGGGCGATGGGGAGTGCGGGGGCGGCGGCGAGGCCTTCGGGAAGCGTGTCTGGGGCGGGGGCCCAGGTGACGGAGGCTTGGCGCAGGGAGATGAGGCAGGGGGCGTAGGCGATGGAGTTGGCCCCGAGGATGCCATCGATGGGGGTGCCGACTGCGCGCGAGAGGTGGTCGAGGGGGAGGACCATTGCATAGAAGTCGCGCAGGGTGGTGTTGCCAAGCTGGAGGGAGGCGACGGGGATGAGGTCGGGGACCTGGCGGACGTTGGTTTGGCCGGGCAGGATGAGCGGCTGGCGGGGGAGGTCGGGGAAGGCGGTCTTGATGAAGGCGTCGTTGAAGGTGGTGTGCGAGGCGCCCGTATCGAAGAGGAGGGTACAGGGCTTGCCGTTGAGCGTGGCCTGGAGAGTCTGGAGGTTGTTGGCCGGGTGGATGCGCAGGGGAACGCGATTTTCGCGCACGGAATCGACCGTGGCCTCGAAGGGGTTTTGCTGGGCAAAGAGCGGCCCGGCTAGGAGCGCGCAGCAGGCAAGGAGGAGGGCGTGGAGGTGGCGCATTAGTTTCCCCGTAGGTGAAAGAGGGTGAGGAAGAGGATGTAGAAGTCGAAGGCGGTTGAGCGGCGGGCGATGTAGTCGAGGTCGTAGCGGACCTTGTCGGCGCGGGTGATGGCGTTGCGGCCGTGGACCTGCGCCCAGCCGGTGATGCCGGGGCGGACATCGTGGCGATGGTGCTCGGTGGGCGTGTATTCGGCTAGGTAGGCCATCAGGAGCGGGCGGGGACCCACCAGGGCCATCTCGCCGCGTAGGACATTGAGCAGTTCGGGGAGTTCGTCGAGCGAGGTGGCGCGGAGGAGGCGGCCGAGGCGCGTCAGGCGCTCGGCATCGGGCTCGGGGCCCGGGCGCATCGTGCGGAACTTGATGAGGGTGAAGGGGCGGCCGTGGAGGCCAGGGCGCTCTTGGCGGAAGAAGATGGGCCGATCGAAGGCCAGCACCAGCGCGATGAGGAGAATCGCCGCGCCCCAAAGCGGCAGGGTGATGAGCACGAGGCAGAGTTCCAGCGCGCGCGGCATAGGCTTCTATTGGAGGGCGCGCTTGGCGCAGAAGCGGACGAAGGCTTCGCACGGGCGCTTGGCGTAGTAGGCCGCCGAGCGCTCCTCCGGGGCCACGCCGGCTTGCTTCTCGATGGAGGCCCGGCGCAGGAGTTCGCGGCAGTTGTGCGTGGCGAAGGTGGCCTCGAAGTCGGTAATCGCGGCCTGGACCTCCTTGTATAGGGCGGCCTTGGTCTTGGCATCCATCGGCTCGGTGCCGCCGTGGCGCAGACCCAGCACCGCGGCCATCGCCGTCACGGCCCCGCAGGTTTCGCGCAGTCCGCCTAGGCCGGCCCCAAGGCCACTGGCCAGGCGCAGGGCCGTGGCGCGGTCGAACCCCAAGGCTGGTCCACACGCGGCCAGGACCGCCTGGGCACAAGAATAGCCGCCGGTAAAGAGCGCGGCGGCCTCGGCTGCGGGGTCAGGGGAGGACATTGGCGGAATCCCTTAAGGCTTGCCGACGGCCAGAACGCGGAAGCCGAGGGCTTTGAGGGCGGTCTGGTCGAGGAGGTTACGCGTGTCGAAGAGGAGGGCGGGCTTGCGCATGGCGCGGTAGATGCGCGCCCAGTCCAAGGTGCGGTACTCGGCCCACTCGGTGAGCACGAGGATGGCATCGGCCCCTTCAGCTGCGCGGTAGGGGTCCTCGCAGAAGTCGACTGCTTCGCCCGCGAGGTCTCGCCGCGCATTGGGAAGGGCGCGGGGGTCGGTGATGACGAGCTGGGCGCGCTCTTCGAGGAGGCGGCAGGCGATGGCCAGGGCCGGGGTCTCGCGCGTGTCGCCAGTATTGGCCTTGAAGGCAAAGCCGAAGAGGGCCAAGCGCTTGCCCGAGAGGGTGTTGAAGAGAGCGTGGACCGTGCGCTCGACGATGCGCCGTTGCTGGCGCTCGTTCATCCGAATGACCCCTTCCCAGTAGTCCGCGCACTCGGTGAGGCCGAACTGTCGGCAGAGGTAGATCAAGCTCAGGACATCCTTCTTGAAGCACGATCCGCCGAAGCCGGGGCCGGCCTTGAGGAAGTGCGGCCCAATTCGGTGGTCCATCCCCAACACATTGGCCACTTCGTCGACATCTGCCCCGGTCACCTCGCAGAGGGCCGAGAAGGCGTTGATTGAGGAGATGCGCTGGGCGAGCATTGCGTTGGCAGCCAGCTTGGAGAGTTCGCTGGACCACACATTCGTGGTGAGGATGCGCTCGCGGGGGACCCACGCTGCATAGACCTCGGCCAACGCGGCCACGGCGGCCTGGCCGGCGGGCGTCTCGGGTCCGCCGATGAGCACGCGGTCGGGGTGAAGCAGGTCCTCAATGGCCGAGCCCTCGGCCAGGAACTCGGGGTTGGAAAGGACAGTGAAGGTATGTTCCGGGTGCGTGTGCAAAACGGCGGCCATCGCGTCGGCCGTGCGCACGGGCAGGGTCGACTTCTCGATGACCACCTTGTCGCCATTGGCCTCGGCGGCGATGGTGCGCGCGGCCGCCTCCCAGAACTGCAGGTCCGAGGCGTAACCCGCCCCTTCGCCGAAGGTCTTGGTCGGCGTGTTCACGCCCACGAAGATGAGGTCGCAACGCCGAATGGCCCCGGCAATGTCCGTCGAGAAGAAGAGGTTGCGCCCGCGGCAGGCGCGCACAACCTCCTTCAAGCCCGGCTCATAGACCGGGAGCTCCTCGGAGTTCCAGGCGGCGATTTTCGCTTCGTCGCAGTCCACCACCCACACCTGGCGCTCGGGGCACATCTTGGCAATAACGGCCATCGTGGGGCCGCCAATGTACCCGGCGCCGATGCAGGCGATGTCGCCAACCATCTTACTTGAAGCCTTCGGGGCGGCGCGCCTGGATGAGCTTGGCCGCCTCCTCGGGGGTGTTGATGGCGCAGGGGCCGGCAACGCAGCCACCCGGGCAGACCATCACTTCGATGATTTCCGCCGGGGCCTTCTTGGTCTTGGCGAAGACGCGCAGGAGCGCGATATTCTTCTTGTTAAGGCCGTTGATCTTGAAGACCGTCGGGGTGGGAACGCCTTCAGGCAGATAGTGGGCCACGGCATTGGCCACGCCGCCGCTGATGGCGAACTCGGCGCCATACTGCGTGCCGGAGAGCTCGGGCTCGCTGGCCTCCAGGTCGTCAAGCTGAATGTTCTCGGCCATCAACCAAGCGCCAATCTCCTCGGCGGTGATGACGTAGTCGGGCGAGCCGTGCTTGTGGGCCTCGGTGCGCTTGGCCATGCACGGGCCGATGAAGACGGTCACCGCGTCCGGATGGTCGGCCTTCGCGCGCTTATCGGTGTAGGCCATCGGCGTGGGGGTGGAGGAAACATAGGGCTTGAGCTCGGGGATGTGGCGCTCGACGCACTCGATCCACGCCGGGCAGCAGCTGGTGGTCATAAAGGGCGCACCCTCGGCCTTGCGCTCGGCCCACTCGGCCGCCTCGGCAATGGCCGTATCATCGCCGCCGCGCGCCACTTCGTAAACCGCCGAGAAGCCGACCTGGCGCAGGGCCGTGTAGAGCTTGCCGGGCTCGGTGGGGAAGAAGCCATTGATGGCGGGGGCGACCAACGCGATGACCTTCTTACCCTCGGCAATGGCGCGGACCACGTGGGCCACCTGGTTGCTCTGCATAATGGCCGCGAAGGGGCAGGCCTTGATGCACTTGCCGCAGCGGATGCACTTCTCGTGATCCACCGTCACGCGGCCGTCGTCGGTCTTGCCGATGGCGCCCACGGGGCAGGCGTCGGCACAGGCCAGGGGCACCTGGATGATGGCGTGGTAGCGGCAGACCTCGGCGCACTTACCGCAGTTGATGCACAGTTCGTGGGAGATGCGCGCGCGGCCGTTGCGCACTTGAATGGCCTTGCGCGGGCAGATGTTGGTGCAGGGGCGGGCCAAGCAGCCGCGGCACATATTCGTGACCATAATCTGCGATTCCATACACGCCGAGCAGGCGTCCGGGAAGATGGTCAGGAAGGGGTCGGCGGCCGGGGGATTGTCCTTCAGATCCTCGGCGTAGGCTTGGAGCGTCTTGAGCTCGTCGGTCTCATCTTCCACGCGGAAGCCGAGGGCGGACATGCAGCGATAACGCAGGGCCGCGCGGTCCTTATAGATGCAGCAACGCGAGAAGGGCTGCCCCTTCGGGCGCATCTTGATCGGAATCCGGTCAATGTCGCCATAGGTTCCGGCCTTAACAGCCTTAATTACATAGGCCAGCACCTCGCGCCGCAGGCGGTCGGCTTCGCTAATCATCGGGATAGCCATAACTAATCCTCTCCTTTTCCGCGTTCCAAATTACTGCTCAAGGGCTGCACGAATGGCTGAGAGGATCTTCCCCTCGTCCGCTTCGGCGATAATCTCGCCATTCACCCGCACAAAGGGTGCGCGCCCGAACTGCTCGGCCTTCTGGCAGGCCCCGGTGCAACGCATCCCCTTCACGGTCACGCGGCTCTTCCACTCTTCCGGCAGACGCTCCGCGATGCCGGCTAATTGGGCGCTACCCATTACATAGCAGGTGGTGCCCATACAGATTTCAACGGTCACTGTTGCGCTCATGTCTCTCTCCATCAAAACGGTGATACAACGCCCGCATTATAGCAGAAAAATCTAACCTTTGCAGAAAATAGAGGGGGTGATGATAGAAAATAGATGACAGGGCGCGTCCTGAGATGGACTGGCCTCTGCCATCTGTCATCGGGCATCTATCCTCTGCCCGCCTTAGCGGGCGGCAAACGCCTCGTGTAGCGCCTCCACGCGGTCGAGCCGTTCCCAAGGCACCGTGGTGCGGCCAAAGTGACCATAGGTGCAGTTCTCGGAGTAGGACCAGCCCTTGGGGTGGGTGAGGTCCAGGTCGCGAATGAGCGCGGCGGGGCGGAAGTCGAAGAGTTCGCCCGAGAGGAGCAACTGCGCCAGCGCCTCCTCGCTCACCTTCCCGGTGCCATAGGTCGAGACATTGATACTCATCGGCTTGGCCAGACCGATGGCGTAGGCCACCTGGATTTCGCACTTCTCGGCCAGCCCCGCCGCGACAATCTGCTTGGCCGCGTAGCGCGCGTAGTAGGCCGCCGAGCGATCGACCTTCGAGGGATCCTTCCCTGAAAAGGCCCCGCCGCCGTGCGACCCCACGCCGCCGTAAGTATCCACAATAATCTTGCGCCCGGTCACCCCCGCGTCCCCGGCCGGACCGCCAATCACAAAGCGCCCGGTGGGATTCAGGTGGAAGGTCGTCCGGTTCGTCAGCAGCCCCGTGGGCGCAAGCACCTCGCGAATGACCGCTTCAAGCCCCGCGTGGATGGTCTCTTCGCTCACCTCCCGCGTCTGGTGCGAGCAGACCACCGAGGTAATCTCCTGCGGCTTGCCGCCCTCGTAGAGCACCGAGACCTGCGCCTTGGAATCCGGCCGCAGCCACTCCATCGCTCCGCTGTGGCGCAACTCGGCCAGCCGCGCGAGAATGCGGTGCGAGCAGACCACCGGCAGGGGCAGAAACTCGGACGTCTCGTTGGTGGCGTAACCGTACATCATTCCCTGGTCGCCCGCGCCCTGCTCCTCCGGGTCGGCCCGGCTGACCCCCTGGTCGATGTCCGGTGACTGCGCGTGCAGATTATTAATATAGGTAAAGTCCTGCCAGCAGAAACCATCCGCCGGATTATCATACCCCACGCGCCGAATCACCTCCTGGGCAATCGCCTTCGTGTTCAGCGTCTCGAAGCCCCGGCATGTAATCTCGCCCAGGTTCACCACCAGATTCTTCCCACAAGCCGTCTCGCACGCCACATGCGCGCGATCATCCAACGCCAGGCACGCATCCAAAACCGCATCCGAGATGGCGTCCGCCACCTTGTCAGGATGCCCCTCCGAAACAGATTCCGAGGTGTAAATGTGCCGAGTCAACAACTTACTCATACTGTCCTTTCCGGACCGCAAAGCCCCCCAAAACAAAACGACAGACCGTGCACTCGCACGTCCTGCCGCCGCCATGGGAAACTCCCGGTGCCTCCATTTTAGCGTGCAGTTCCAAGACGTCTGCGTCCGCAAGCCGGAGCGCTTTCCAAATCAACGCAAACGTGCCGCGAATGATAGCAAACTCATGCCCAAAAGCAAAGACCTTTTTGCGCAAGCTGATAGTGAGAGGGGAGTTGCCCGAGGTTCGAGTCGCACCCGCCCGTGGTTGACTTCGCACCTCGGCGTGGTTGACCTCGCACCTCGGCGTGGTTGACCTCGCACCCGCCCGAGGTTGACTTCGGACCTCGGCGTGGTTGACCTCGGACCTCGGGCGGGTTCATTTTGGGGCCTGGAATCGCCCGGGGCAGGAAGTGAGCCTAAAAGCCCGCGAGTCTATCCGTCGCGGTACGCGCGCTGTCGGCTGTCGGCTGTTGGCTGTCAGCTGGGCGCGCAGCGCCCCTCGCGGCACTCCATGTGGGCAAGGTCCGCCCCAGTGATTGAGCTGGTACAGGTTTCGGCTCTCTGCTTGACTTGGGTGGGGGGCTGGCCGATAATAAGCCTCACTTAATTGGAGTCTCGCGATGGTGTCTTTTTTTACTTGTTGTACGCCTTATCGTCTCTTCGCCTGCGGTGCGCGGCGGGCGATATTGTTGGCCCTGATGGTGGTGTTGGGGCGTGGACTTTGGGCGCATGAGCCGGCATGGGTGGAGGCGGCGCGCGGGGTGATTGCGCGTTTTGCCGGGGCGGAGGTGGCGCAGAGCTTGACCTTGCAGGCGCGTGAGGCGGAGGGCGGGCGACCAATCTGCGAGGTTACAGAGAATGGTCGGTGCCTCCGCGGTTCTTCGGCCGTGGCGCTGTGTAAGGGGTTCTACGCCAACACCTTGCGCAAGGGGGCCGGGATTTGCTCGTGGAGCGGCTCGCGTTTCGATGCCCAGCGTGCCTTCGCGCCGGGGCCGGACTTCGTGGTGCGCTCGCCTTACCGCCATGTGCAATACCTCAATGTGGTCACTTTTGGCTACACGATGGCCTTCTGGGACGAGGCGCGCTGGCTGCAAGAGCTCGACTGGATGGCCTTGCACGGCTTCGATATGGCCCTAGTGTTGATGGCCAACGAGGCAATTGCAGAGCGCGTCTGGCGCGCGGCCGGCCTCACCGAGGCGGAGGTTGAGGCCACCTTCCCTGGTCCGGCGCACCTGCCGTGGTTCCGGATGGGTAACCTGAGCGCGCGCCCGGATGCGCCGTTGGGTCGGGCTTGGCGCGAGCGCTCGGTGCGCTTGCAACACGCCGTGATGGACCGGATGGCGCAGCTGGGGATGACGCCAATTGTGCCCGCCTTCGCCGGCTTCGTCCCCGAGGCCCTCGGGCGCATCTACCCCGAGGCAACGCTACACCGCACCGAGTGGTCGGGCTTCCACAGCCGGTTCCTCTCGCCGGAAGATCCGCTCTTTCGTCGCCTCGGCCGGGCCTTCGTTGAGACCTGGGAGGCCGAGTTCGGTCCCTGTTCCTATTACTTGGCCGACTCCTTTAATGAGATGAGCCTTCCCTGGCAAGACGAGGCAGAAATCGCCGTGCACCTCCGCCGTTGCGGCGAGAGTGTCGGTGGGGCCATCCTTGATGCGAACCCCCGCGCTGTCTGGGTCCTGCAAGGCTGGATGCTCGGTTATCAGCGCGACATCTGGACCCCCGAACGCTTCGCCGCCCTCCTCTCGGCCATTCCACCCGCGCAGACCCTCATCCTCGATATGGCCAACGACTACAATGCGCACTTCTGGCGCAACGGATCGAACTGGGAGTTCCACCGAGGCTTCGACGGCCGCCCGTGGATCTGGAGCACCATCCCGAATATGGGTGGCAAGTGTGCGCAGACCGGCATCCTGGCCTTCTACGCCAACGGCCACCTCCCAGCGCTCGCCTCGGCCAACCGTGGCAATCTTTGGGGCTACGGAACTGCCCCCGAAGGCATCGAGAATAACGAAGTGATCTACGAACTCATTGCCGATGCCGCCTGGCGCGACACCGAGCTCGACCTCCGCGCCTGGCTGCGCAACTACAGCCTCTGCCGCTATGGCGCCTGCCCCGAGCCCATGATGGACTACTGGGACGGCCTCCTCGCTACCGTCTACGGCTCCTTCACCGATCATCCGCGCTACGCCTGGCAACTCGCCAACTGCACCCGCGGCACCGTCTATACCGATGTCGCCCCCCTCCGCGCCGCGCGTGAAGCCTTCCTCGCCTGCGAGCCCGAGCTCTCCCACTCCCCTCTCTACCGCGCTGATGCCCTCGCCGAACGCGCCTTCCTCCTCAGCGAAGAGGCTGAAGAGGCCCTCCGCGCTGGGAACCCCCAAGCCGCCATCGCCCCCCTGGAAGCCGCCGACCGCCTCCTCGCAGACCACCCCCTCTTTCGACTCGACCGCTACCTCGCCCAAGCCCGCGCCGCCGCCGAAGGCGATGAAGCCCTCGCCGAACGCTACGCCCAGAACGCCTACCGCCTCATCACCCTTTGGGGACCGCCCATCACCGACTACGCCGCCCGCGTCTGGTCCGGCCTCATCCGCCAATACTACATTCCTCGCCTGCGCCAAGCCTGCCAATAACTTCGTAGTTGAAGTGGCGGTAAGTTTGCCTTATCGCCACAGTATGCTATACTCTCTTGCACTGGATGGGTGAGCCATCTTGTAGAGTTTTTGCACTTTGTGCAAACTAATTGCTCTAACTGAAACTTCGGAACTTTCAATCTAACGAGCAATACGTTTGACGAGG
>JBJEVY010000068.1:0-6418 GCA_051884775.1 Candidatus Spyradenecus sp.
CATTCAAAAGGTCAGGAGTTCGACTCTCCTTACCTCCACCATAAAGAAGGAAGCGAAGATGGAAGAAGGCGAGCGTTGCTCGCCTTTTTTGTTGTCTGGGTGTCTGGGGGCGTGGACGGCTTGACAGGAATGAGACGGGCGGGGTATCATACAGGTGGTTGCGCGCCGGATTGGCGGCATAGGTAAGGAGCAAGGAGGTCTTGTGCCGGTAGACTTGATGACAGCAGCGCGTTCGCAGGCGGAGCAGGGGGGTGCCTCGCGTGATGGAGGCCCCTCGCACGCCTATTACAACTCCGAACTCAAGTCGGTTTTCGGCGCACAGTGACCTTTCTGGAGCGGCTCTTCGATTCATCGGCCGGGCTGAGCCGCCATCGGCCGCTTTATGGTTGGGCCGTGGCGATTATTTTGGGGACGGCGCTGGGCTTCTTTGCTGGGTTGCCGTGGGTATGGTTGGTGGGGGCCACCGGGGTGGTGGTGCGTATTTGGTGGCGGCCGAAGTATTCGGCGGTGCAACTTTCGTGCCTGCTCTGGTTGGTGGCACTCCTGTTGACCGCTTGGCGCGCAGGGCTTTATCACGATCGCAATGCCGCGGTTCTGTCGCGCTTGCGCGAACAGCAGGAGCTCGGGAACACCTTCCCGCTCGTTGTCACGGTCTCGAACGATCGGCAAATTGTGCCGCGTAAGCGGGGTGGACCCTACTGTCGCTTTTCGGTGGATAACGCATGGTTCGCCGATGGGACGGCGGTGCACGGCGCGAACTTACGGGTCTTCTACTATGATCGCTCCGGGAACTTTCCGCAGGTGGGCGAGCGCTGGCGGCTGCAGGTCAAGCCGCGGCGGGGCGTGCCGCTCTATCGGCTCTCGCTTTCGGCGCGGGGGGAGACGGCTGAGCGTCTGGCCGAGGGCGGCGGGGCCGAGCGGGCGCAGTATTGGTTGGCGGGGTTGCGAGAGCGTCTGGCCGGGCATCTGGCCTTGGGCGTGGCGCGCGAGGAGGCGCTCTTGCTACAGACGATGCTGCTGGGGCGGCGGACCACGATGCCCTATGCGGCGCGCCAGCGCTACGCCGATGCCGGCATTATCCACATCTTTGCCATCTCGGGGCTGCATGTGGGGATTGTGGCGGGCTTTCTGATTTGGGTGTTGGCCGCGCTGGGGGTGCGGTTGCGCTGGCGGGCGTTGGTGCTCGCGCCGGCCTTGGTGGGCTATTTGCTCCTGACCGGGATTCCGCCTTCGGCCGCACGTGCCTGTACCATGGCGACTCTCTACTGTCTGGCGCCGACCGTGCTGCGGCAGGCGAGCGCCCCGGCGGCGCTCTTCGCCACGGCCGCCGGGGTACTGCTCATCGAGCCGGGCTGGGTGGCGAATGTTGGGGCCATCCTTTCCTTTACGGTGATGGGCGGGATTTTGCTGTGTATGGAGCCGTTGAAGCGCGTCTTGGTGACCTGGCTGCACGCTGAAGTGCCCGAGCGCGACCCGGGGGAGTTGCCCGCGCCGCCGAGTTGGCATGTGCGCTTGCGGCAGCATGTGGCCTCGTTGGTGGCGTTGACGCTCTCGGCCTGGCTGGCGGCCGCGCCCCTTTCGCTCTACTTCTTTGGACGCCTCTCGCTGGTGGGGTTGATGCTGAACTTGCTCATTCCGGGGTTGACGCTGGCGATTGTCTGGTGCGCGTGCGTGAGTGCGGTGGCGGGCTTCTGCCTGGCGCCGATTTCGGTGCTCTGCAATCGCGCAGGGGTGACGCTGCTGCGGGTGCTGGATCTCTGCTCGGAGGTCGCCCTTTCCCTCCCTGGTTCAACGGTTGAACTTGCGCCAATGGAGCGCCCGGGCATCACCGTCACCCTCTTGCTTGAGTTCGCCCTCCTCCTCTTCGGCCTTTGGCTGAGAGTGCGCTCGCAGCGTGCGCGATGACAGATGATAGAGGGCCCGTGGTGCCCACGGTGAAACAAGCGCGGCGGCCTCGTTGAGGTCGCCGCGCTGCTGTTGAGGAGATAATAGAGAACGCACGGGCACCTATTGCGGCACGCGCGCTGTCATCTCTTATCCCACAAAGCCGTGAAGGGCGAGGAAGTCGGTGCGATAGCCGGCGATGTCGGTGGTGGCCTCGACATTCTCGGGGGTGAGGGCCTCCATCAGGGCGTCAACCTCGGCCTGGATTTCCGGGCGCATCTCCCAATCGTCGATGCGGATACGGCCGGCTTCGTCCACAGGCATGGAGCCATCGGGCGCGTAGAGGCGCTCGCGGAAGAGGCGGTCAATCTGATCCAGGCAATCCTCGTGCAGCCCGTGGGCCTTCATCACCTTGAAGAGGCAGGAGATGTAGGGCGGCATGGCGGGGATGACGGCCGAAGCGCGCGTCACCAGCGCCTTGTTCACGCTCACCACGCCCACGCCACCGAGGTCGGCAAGCGCGTCGGTGATGGCCTTGGCGGAGGCTTCGAGGTTCTCCTTGGCGCGGCCGAGGGTGCCCGAGCGGTAGATATCCTGCGTGCACTTCGGGCCAATGTAGGAGTAGGCCACCGTCTTGCAGCCCTTGGCCAGGAGGCCCTTGGCCTTGAGGAAGTCCATCCAGAGCACCCAGTCCTCGCCACCCATCACCTTGACGGTCGCGGTGATTTCGTCGTCGGTAGCGGGCTCGACGGCGACTTCCTTCATCTCGCAGGTCATAATGTCCAGCGTACGGGCCACATGCGGCTTGCCGATGGGCTTGATGGCGCTCTTGTAGGTGATGCCGCTCTTGGGATCGGTGCGCATCGGCGAAGCGAGCGAGTAGACCACCAAATCGAAGGGCGCGAAGCCGTTGTCCGCGGCCAACTGAGCCACCGTCTCGCGCGTGGCGTCGGCAAAGGCGTCGGCAGAGATGGTCACGGCCTTGAGGCCGGCGGCCTTAGCCGCTTCGTCAAAGGCTTCGTTGTTGTACCAACCGGGCGAGCCGGCCTTGCGATCGGTGGGCGCGCGCTCGAAGGAGACGCCCAGGGTGTCGGCCTTCGGGCCGCCAAAGGCCGCCGCAATGCGCGAAGCGAGCCCATAACCGCCCGAGCAGCCCAGCACCAAGACGCTCTTGGGGCCGTTCTCAATCGGGGCCTTGGCCAGTTCGCGCTGAATGTCGCGCGCCACAAACTGCTTGCAGCCCTCGCCATCGACATTGAGGCAGAGGCCGCCACGGACTTTCGGAGTCTCGGACATGGATAGATTCCTTCTTGTAAGAGATTATTCGGTCATCGCGTCGGCCGGGACCACCAGGCAGAACCAGGAAGCCTCAACGGCCACGAGCGGATTGCCGCGCTTATCGACCTTGCCCACGATGATGCCCTTGCCCTTCTGTTCCAGGCGGCGGCCGGTGGCCTTCACGGTCTCGATTTCGTAGCGCACGGTGTCACCCGGACGCACCTGGTTGACAAAGCGCACCTCGTTGAGCTTGGCGAAGAGGAAGAGCTTCTTCTCCTCATCCGTTGCGCCCAAGCGGTAGCCCGCGCCACCGCACTGAGCCATCGACTCAACCAGGATGACCCCCGGGCAAACCGGGTAACTGGGGAAGTGCCCCTTGAAGAAGTAGCGCTCGGGACCGTAATCGACCTCGGCGACGATGTGCTCGGGGGTTGCTTCGAGAATACGGTCGCAGAAGAGGAAGGGGTCGCGGTGCGGGAGAACTGTCTTGATGGCTTCCTGGTCGAACATAGGGCTCCTTGGGATAGCGGGGGGAAGAGAGGGGAAGTCCCCGCGCCAAGCGGCACGGGGACGCGAATGCCTTAGTAGCGGCGGAGGATCAGCGAGGAGTTATGCCCGCCGAAGCCGAGGGTGTTGGTCATCGCGATGTCCAACGGCGCCTCGATGCCCTTGTTGGGAACGCAATCAAGATCGCACTCCGGATCGGGCGTGTGGTAGTTGATGGTCGGCGGGTAGAAGTTGTCGCCAATCGCCAGGAGGCAGACCATGGCTTCGAGGGCGCCGGTGGCACCGAGGAGGTGGCCGGTCATCGACTTGGTCGAGCTCATCTTCAGCTTATAGGCGTGCTCGCCGAAGACAGCCTTGGCGGCCTTGGTTTCCATCGGGTCGTTGAGACCGGTGGAGGTGCCGTGGGCGTTGATGTACTGCACATCGGTCGGCTGGATGCCGGCATCGGCGATGGCCATCTTCTCGGCGTGGATGATGCCGGAGGCCTCGGGATCGGGGGCGCAGACGTGGTGGGCATCGCCACCGGCGCCATAGCCGGCCACTTCGCCGTAGATCTTCGCGCCGCGGGCCTTGGCGTGCTCCTCGCTCTCGAGGATGAGGATGGCGGCACCTTCGGCCATAATGAAGCCGTTGCGGTCCTTATCGAAGGGGCGGCAGGCAGCCATCGGGTCGGTGGTGGTGGAGAGGGCGTGCATAGCCTGGAAGCCGCCCACGCAGTACTCCTCGATGGTCGACTCGGCGCCGCCGGCGATGACCACATCGGCACGGCCGGCACGAATCATATCCATCGCCACGCCAATGGCATCGGTAGAAGCCGAGCAGGCGGTGGAGACGGTGAGGACCGGGCCCTTGGCCTTGAGGTAAATCGAGACGTTGCCGGGGCCTTCGTTGGCGATGAGCATCGGGATGGTCATCGGGCTCAGACGGCGCGGGCCCTTCTCAAAGAGGGTCTTGTAGGAGGGCGCATCGACTTCCTTGCCGCCGATGCCCACGCCCAGAATGCAGCCCACGCGCGTGGGGTCAACGCCCTCGGCCGGGACGGTGCCCACCGAGCGCCAGGGGGTGGGATTCTCTTCGGTGGCTTCAGGGACGGTGGCATAACCAGCATCCACCCACGCCTGCTTGGCGGCGGCCACGGCATACTGCGCAAAGAGGGCCAGGCGCTTGGCTTCCTTGGGGTCAATGTACTGCCCCACATCGAAGTCCTTGACCTCGCCGGCCACCTTCACATTCAAACGCGAGGTGTCAAAGTGCGTAATGGTGTTAATTCCGCAGCGACCCGCGCGGATGCCTTCCCAGAAGGTCTTTACATCATTGCCCAGCGGCGTGATGCAGCCCAGGCCGGTGACGACGACTTTCTTCTTATCCATGGCGTATTCCTTTCTAAAACCTTACTTGGTCCACTCGACCAACAGACCGCCGTAAACCAACCCCGCGCCAAACGCCGCGAAGATCAGGCGGTCACCCTTATGCAACAAGCCCTTCTTGGACATCTCGTCCAGAGCAATGGGAATCGACGCGCTCGAGGTGTTCGCGAAACGGTCGATATTCACATAGAACTTCTCCACGGGCACATTGATGCGCTTGACGGCGGCATCGATGATGCGCGTGTTAGCCTGATGAGGCACAATCCAGGCGATATCCTTCTCGGTGTAGCCGTAGTGCTCCAGGCTCTTGGCAATGATGTCGCAGAAGCTGCGCACCGCAAAGTTGAAGACCGCACGGCCATCCATCTTCAGGTCGCCGGGGGCGTTGCGGGCCGTCTCTTCGGTCCGCACGCCGCCTTCGCGGTGAATCGCCATCGCACCAGTGCCATCCGCACCAATCAGGTGGAAGCCCAGCCCGCCAGGCTGCTCGCTCTTCTTCAGGACCACCGCGCCCGCGCCATCACCAAAGAGGCAACAGGTGTTACGGTCGGACCAATTGATCGTGCGGCTCATAATCTCGGTGGAGACCACCAGAATCGGCCGATCATCAATCTGCAGCAGACCCTTGGCCACGGTCACACCATAGACAAAGCCCGGGCAAGCGGCGCTCAGGTCAAAAGCCGCCGCGTTCTTCGCCCCAAGCATCCCCTGGATGACACAGGCGGTGGAGGGATAAATGGCATAATCCGGCGTGGTCGAGGTCACGATAATCGTGCCCAATTCCTCGGGCGCGACACCGGCATCCTCAAGTGCGCGGCGAGCCGCTTCGCACCCCAAGGTCGAAGCATTCTCGTCGGGGCCAACCACGTGACGCTGGCGAATCCCGGTGTGGGAAACAATCCATTCGTCGCTCGTATCGACCATCTTTGCGAGGTCGTCATTCGTAAGAACGCGCTGGGGCACGGCCGAGCCCGTTCCGGCAATATGAATATACACAGTCGCCTTCCTTTGTTCGTAAGTCTGGGCGTAGTATCGCAAAAACCCGCTCGCCTTGCAAGCAGAAACCGCGCCGCGGGATTTACGGTGAGGGGTGAACGGTGAACGGTGAACAGTGAGAGGTGAACGGTGAACAGTGAACAGTGAACGGTGAACGGTGAGAGGTGAATGGTGAGAGGTGGGCGGTGATTTATCGTAGCGGGCGGCTTTAGCCGCCCAGGTGGTAGCGCGCGTGAACAGCGCAAGGGGCCGCCGGGCCGCCGGAGACGCCGGCTTCACGATTGCGCTGGAAGCTCCGGGGGGGATTTAAGAGGGCCCAGCTTTGGAGGGGCTCGGGCGCTTTACATTTTTATCCGCCCGAGGTGGACCCTCGACCTCGGGCGGGT
>JBJEVY010000069.1:0-5795 GCA_051884775.1 Candidatus Spyradenecus sp.
ACCTCCCCATCTACGCCATTGGCCTCGCCTTCGACCCCGAAACCCACCGCCTCGTCGACTCCGCCGCTGAAGCGCTTTGATGCGGCGCGCGCCGAGGCGCTTGTGATATACTCAATGGCAACGCGGGGCAGAGCCCCGAGACAGGAGCAGTGATGAAGCGTTGGTTGGCCCTTGTGATGATGTTGATGTTCGCCGGTTGGGGGTGGGCGCAAGCCTCGTTCTATGACGGGGTGGCGGCGTATGTGAATGACAAGGTGGTCACCACCGAGACGGTGCTTCAGCAGATGCGCCTAAACTTCAACCTCTCGCAGGTGCCGCGCGAGGAGCTGCCCAACAAGATTCGCGAGCTCTTCCCGGTGGTGCGCGATATGATTATCGATCGGATGCTCATCCTCAAGGCCTACGAGGATTCCGGTGCGCAGCTGCCTAATGAAGCCGTCAACCACCGCATCAAGGAGATCATTGGCGAGAGCTTTGATGGGAGCGAAGCCAAGCTGCGCGACCTGCTGCGCCGTCAACGCCTCACCTACGAAGCATGGTGCAAGCAGGTGCGCGAAGATATGATTGTGGTGGCGATGCGCCAATTGCAGGTGGGCAAGAAGACCTCCGTCTCCCCCAAGGTGGTCAAGCTCTACTACGCCGAGCACATGGATGACTTTGCCGAAGAGGGCGGCGTGCGCGTGCGCACCATCCTTATTCCGCCGGCCAAGGGCGTCGCCGTGGCCAATGAGGTGCTCGCCAAACTCGAGGCGGGGGCCGACTTCGCCGAACTCGCCCGCCAGTTCTCCGCCGACAGTCAGGCGGCCCAGGGCGGCGACTGGGGCTTCGTTCAGCCGCAGGAGGTCTTTGCCCCGCAAATGGCCGAGGCTATTAGCAAGCTCAAGGTGGGCGAGCGGACGGTGGTGGAGACCGCCGGCTACCGCTCCATCGTGGAGAAGGTGGAGGTCAAGCGCGGCAAGCGCCCGCCGATTGCCGAGGTCTACCCGCGCGTCGAAGCCGCCGTCAAGCAACAGCTCGGCCAAGCGCGCTACAATGCCTGGCTCGAAGGGCTGCGTAAAAAGGCCTACATCAAGATTGTCCGCGAAGGGTTGTAAGCCGATGAACCGCACCTCCCCCAGCGATGTCAAGGCCTGGTGCATCTCGCGCGGCTTCCACCCGAATAAGACCCTCGGGCAGAACTTCCTCATCGACCGTAACATCCTCGACTCCATCGTCCAAGCCGTGGGCGTGGAGCCCGGCGCGCGCGTCCTCGAGGTCGGCCCCGGCCTGGGCGTGATGACCGAGGCGCTCTTGGAGCACGGCGTGCGCCTGACCGCCATCGAGAAGGACCCCGCCCTGGCCGAGTGGCTGCGCACCGACCTCCTCCCCCGCTTTCCCGACACCTTTGAACTGCGCGAGGGCGATGCGCTTAAGACCGATTGGCCCACTGTGCTTGGTGGCGAGGGCTTCGCGGCCTTTGCCTCCAACTTGCCCTACTCGGTGGGCACGCGCATTCTGATGGACCTGCTGTGCCAGGAGCGCGCCCCCGATCGCCTGGTGATGCTGCTCCAGCAGGAGGTGGCCGAGCGCCTGGCCGCCGCCCCGGGCACCCCCGAGCGTGGCACTGCCGGCGTCTGGACCCAACTCGACTACGATGTGCGCATCGTTCGCCTCGTCAAGCCTGCGTGCTTCTGGCCGCCGCCGGAGGTGACCAGCGCGGTGGTGGCCCTAACGCGCCATCACCGCTCGCAACTCGATGCACCGGGCAAGGCGCGGTTGCGCGCGCTCGCCAAACACCTCTTCACGCAACGGCGCAAGCAGCTGGGCACGGTCTTGCGCAAGTCGCCAGCGCCCTTCTGCGCCATCAATCCCGCGGCGGTGGGCATCGACCCCACGCGCCGAGCCGAGACCCTCACGCTCCCGGAGTGGGAAGCGCTGGTGCGAAACTGAAAGGAGACCCCCATGATCCAAGACATTTCCCTGCCCCTGACGCTCTTCCCCGAGCGTTCGGCGCGCCCGGGCGACTGGGTGCTCTTTTGCAAGGGCCACGAGGTGGCCTTTGCGCCGTGGTCGCCCGTGGCCAAGATCTCCTCGCCGCTGGTGGCGGTGGGCGAGAGCGCCATCTTCCTGGGGGCCGTGCCCGGGATGGAACCCGGCAGCGCCCAGCGTCTGCGCGCGCTCGCCGATGACAACCTCCGCTTTGGCGCCTTCACCGCGCTGCACCTGGCCCAATGGCTCCTGCGCCACCGCTACTGCGGCCGCTGCGGCGGGCCCTTGGTGCGCGAGGGCTCGGCCCTGCACTGCGTCGACTGCGCGCTCGAGCACTATCCCACCATCGCCCCGGCCGTCATCCTTGGCCTCGTCCACCAAGGCCGCCTCCTGGTCACGCGCTACGCCAACCGCCCCTACCGCGGCCCGGCGCTGGTGGCCGGCTACTGCGAAGTGGGCGAAACGGTCGAGGAGACCTGCCGCCGCGAGGCGTTGGAGGAGACCGGGCTGAAGGTCGGCGCGCTGCGCTACTTCGCCTCGCAGCCGTGGGGGCTGAGCGGCTCGCTGCTCCTGGGCTTCTTCGGCGAGGTGGCCGAGGACACCGTCACCCTGGCCGATGGCGAACTCTCCGAGGCCCGCTGGCTCGCCCCCGACGAGCTGCCCCCGCCCCCCGATGCCGCCGGTCCCCTCTCCCTCACCGCCACGATGATTGCCGCCTTCAAGCAAGGCTCCGTCACGCTCTGAGCCCCCAATTGGAAAGGATGCCCCGATGCCTCACGCTCCCCGCCCCGAATTGTCGGCCGCCAACCTCGCGCAATGGACCGCCGGCACCTGGAATGTGCCGCCCACCTTCCCCATCACCTCCGTCACGCAAGACAGCCGCAAGGTCCGCCTAGGCGCGCTCTACGTGGCCCTGCGCGGCGAGCGCTTCGACGGCCACACCTTCGTCCCGGCCGCCTTCAAGGCCGGTGCTACCGCCGCCCTGGTCAGCGACCAGTGGGCCCCGCCGGCGGATGTCTCGGGGCTGCCCCTGCTGCGGGTGAAGGATCCGGCCGCGGCACTCCTGGCCCTGGCCGCCGGCTACCGCTCCGCGCTCGGCTGCACCATCTTGGGCGTGACCGGCTCGGCCGGCAAGACCACCCTCAAGGAGTTGGCCGCGGCGATGCTCTCGGGCCTCGGCCCCGTGGGGGCCACCCCTGAGAACCTCAACAACGAAATCGGCCTGCCCCTCTCGCTGCTCAACCTCGCGCCGGAGGTCCGCTCGGCCGTCATTGAGGCCGGCATCAGCCACCCCGGCGATATGGATCCGCTCGCCGCGACCCTCCGCCCCGATGGCGCGGTCATCTCCTGCATCGGCCCGGCGCACATCGCCCACTTCGGCACCGAGCGCGCCATCGCCGCCGAGAAGGCCAAGCTCCTCGCCGCCGTCCCGCCCGAGGGCTTCGCCGTCCTCCCCCTGGCCGCGCACGAGTTCGAGACCCTGCGCGCAGTCTGCCGTTGCCGCGTGGTCACCTGCGCGCTGATGGCCGAGGGCTCCACAGACCAGCCCGCCGCCGACTATGTGGGCGAGCCGCTGGCCAAGGGCGTCGTGCGCGTCTACCGCGGCGAAGAGCCGGCCGTCCTCCTGGAGAGCGGCCTCTGCGGCGAACACAACGCCTCCAATGTCCTGCTCGCCTACGCCGCCGCCCGCGAATGTGGTGCCACCGCCACCCAAGCCCTCGCGGGTCTGGCCACCTTCAAGGCTCCGCCGATGCGTTGGGAGAGCATCCCCGTCGGCCCCTACACAGTGATTAACGACGCCTACAACGCCAACCCCCTCTCAATGCGCGCGGCCCTCGAGACCTTCGCCGGCAGCCCCGCCGCCGCCGACAAGGTGGCCTGCGTGGGCGACATGCTCGAGCTTGGCTCCGCGAGCGCCGAGCTCCACCGCGCCGTGGGCGAAGCCTCCGGCAACGGTCCCTGGCGGCTGCTCATTGCCATTGGCCCCGAGTCGCGCGCCCTCTTGGAGGGGGCCATTGCCGCTGGCTATCCCCCCTCGCAGACCGCCTGGTTCCCCTCGGCCGCCGAGGCCGCCACCGAGCTTCCCCTCCTCCTGCGCGCCGGCGACACCCTCCTCCTCAAAGCCTCGCGCGGCATGGCCTTGGAGACGCTTATCCACTCGCTGCGCTCGTGATGAGCGCCTCCAGCGGACAGCTAACAGCCGACAGCTGACAGCCGCGTTCCGCGACGGATAAACGAATGGCCAGAGAAGTCTCTTTCCCACGGCTCCGACGGGGTTTGCAAAGGATGCGCCAGCGCTGTCCGCTGTCCGCTGTCCGCTGTCCGCTTTCTCCCTACTGGCGCAGCACGCTCATCGTCTTCCTGGCGATGCGGCTAGGGGATGCCGTCAATGCCGTCACCGGGCTCTGGGCCATCCCCCGCGCGTTGGGGGCCGAGCGTCTGGGGGCCGTCCTGCCGCTGCTCCAATTCGGGGCGGTCCTCACCCTGCCGATGACCGTTCTCTGCACGGTCTTCACGCGGAGCCTCTGCGCCTACATCGTCGCCGGCGAGCAGACCAAAGCCCGCGGGCTCTTACGCGACACGCTCCTCCTCGCCCTTCTCTGCCTGGTCCTCGGTCTGGGCGCGCTTGCCAGCGGCATCGTTCCGCCCCTCTGCCGCTGCCTAAACATCCCCGTCAGCCCGGCCACCGCCACCCTTGCGCTCATCTCGGCCCTCCTCGCCGCGCTCGTCCCCATGACCACCGCCGCCCTCCAAGCCACCAAACGCTTCGGCGCGATGGCCCTGGGCTCCCTCCTCGCCGCCCCCCTGCGTCTGGCGGCGATGCTCCTCTGCCTCCCCTTGCTCGGCCTCTCGGGCTACTTCCTCGGCCAAAGCCTCCCCCTGCTCCTGACTGCTGCCATCGCCCTTCTCGCCCTCCGCCCCCTCCTCCGGCGCGCCCCCGGCAGCGCGCTCCCCTTCGGTCTCTGGTTCGCCGACCTTCGACCCCTGGCGCGCTACACTCTCTGGGTCGCCCTCGGAGCCCTCGTGGCCGCCCTCCAAGGCGCCGCCGTCACCTTCGCCATCCGCCACCGGCTGACCGCCGACGCCTCCGCCGCCTACTACCTTCTCTCCCGCTTCGCCGAGCTTGCCACCTACTGCGGCACCACCCTCGCCCTCGTCCTCTTCCCCTACGCCGTTGAGGCCCGCGAGCGGCACGAGCCCTCTGCCCCCCTTCTCCGCCGCACCGCCCTCCTTCTCTTCGGCGGCGGGGTCCTCCTCTCGGCGGCGCTCTTCGTTGCCTTGCCCCCGCTCTTTCGCCTGCTCCCCACCTACGCCCCCTACGCGCCCTTCGCTCCCTGGGGGACCTACCTCGCCCTCACCACCACCCTCAACGCCCTCTCCACCCTCCACTTCTCCCACGCGATGGCCCGCAACGACTTCCGTTGGCTCGCCATTGCCGCCCCCGCCGCCCTTGTCACGGCCGCGCTCTTCCTCCTCTCCCCCACCCTCTCCCTCCCCGGAGCCCTCCACCGTCTCTTCGCCGTCGCCCTCATCCAGTGCATCGCCACCCTCGTGCAAGAGAGCGGGCGGTGCCCGCGTGAAAGGTGAACGGTGAGAGGTGAACGGAGAGATGCTCGCTGCGCTCGCGTGAGGTGCGCCTGGCGGCGCGTGAGGGGGCGGCAAAGCCGCCGTGAGGTGCGGGCTGCGCCCGCGCGAGGTGGCCCTGCGGGCCGTGAGATGCGCCCCCCGGACTTTCCGGACTCCTGCGTGCCTTTCTTTGTAAGAGGTGAACGGTGAACGGTGAGAGGTGAACGGAGAGATGCTCGCTGCGCTCGCGTGAGGTGCGC
>JBJEVY010000069.1:5895-6187 GCA_051884775.1 Candidatus Spyradenecus sp.
AAGCCGCCGTGAGGTGCGGGCTGCGCCCGCGCGAGGTGGCCCTGCGGGCCGTGAGGTGCGCCCCCGGACTTTCCGGACCCCTGCGTGCCTTTCTTTGTGTTTCTTTGTGCTTCTTTGTGGTTAAATCCTGCGTGTATTTCGGCGTGCTCGGCGTGCGTTCCTTTGTGTTTCTTTGTGCTTCTTTGTGGTTAAATCCTGCGTGTATTTCGGCGTGACAAGGCCTCCACACCCCTTTTTCCCTTTGTGTTGGTAATGTATGTTGTCGTTGAAGGCTTACTGCGGAGTTTGAAGT
>JBJEVY010000070.1:0-66237 GCA_051884775.1 Candidatus Spyradenecus sp.
GGCCCGCCGCCTCACGGCCCGAAGGGCCATTTTTTGCTTGCGTTGAGGGGCTTTGTTTGGTATTTTACTCGGCCAAATGCGCTGGATTGGCGGGACACGCCCCGACTCCCTGTTGTTCCGCCCCGGCAGAACTGGCGCATTGGAGGCTACGAACGCCGGACCGTTGAAGGCGTTGGAGTGGTTTCCAGACAACTGAAAGACAGGGTAAAACTATGACTAAGACGACTCTCCCCGAGTTGCCCAACAACGAAAGCCGCAAGTGGTACATCATTGACGCGGCCAACAAGCCCCTCGGCCGCCTGGCCGTTAAGGTGGCGAATGTGCTTCGCGGTAAGGACCGCCCCGACTTCGCGCCGTCGGTCGATACCGGCGCCTTCGTGATCGTGATCAACGCTCAGCAGGTTGCGCTCACCGGTAAGAAGGAAGAGCAGAAGCAGTATGTGGACTTCACCGGCTGGCGTGGCGGCCTCTCCAAGACCCCCGCTTCGGTCATCCGCGAGAAGAACCCCACCCGCCTCATCACCGATGCCGTTTGGGGGATGCTCCCGAAGAACAACACCGCGACCGTCCGCATGACCCGCCTGAAAGTCTTCGCCGGCGCCGAGCACCCGCATGCCGCTCAGAAGCCTGAGCCGCTGAGCCTCTAACCCGAAGCGAAAGGATTTTCCAAATGGCTACTGATTTGACCAAGGCTACCGGCCGCCGCAAAACCGCGGTCGCTCATGTTCGCCTGATCGAAGGCACCGGCAAGTGGACCGTTAACGGCGTTGAGATCGAGCGCTACATTCCCAGCGAGTCGCTGCGCGCTTACATCAACCAGCCCTTCGCGATGACCGAGCTCACCGGCAAGTACGATGTGCTCGTCTCGGCCAAGGGTGGCGGCATTGCCGGCCAGGCTGGCGCGATGCGCCACGCGCTCTCCCGCGCCCTCTGCGCGATGGATGAGAACCTCCGCGCCGTCCTCAAGAAGGCTGGCTGCCTCACCCGCGATTCGCGCATGAAGGAGCGCAAGAAACCCGGTCAGCGTGGCGCCCGTGCCCGCTTCCAGTTCTCCAAGCGCTAATGCTCCGGCGGGCTTTGCCCGCACGGTTTCCGAAGGGGGCGGACGTCTTCGCGCGAAGACGTCGCCCTTCTTTCGCTTTTCCGCTGGGAGTCTCGGGCGGCGTGTGGCCGCCTAAGCCTGGTGTTAGCCTTTTATTATAGGAGGACTCCAACGTATGGGTCTCCTTTCCAAGATCAAGTCCGCGCTCGGGCTTGGACAACCCACAAAGCCTTCCGGCGATGGCCGGGGGCAGCCTAAGCATTCGTCCGATCGCAATCGCAAGCCGCGCACTGGCGAGCAGGGTCATCAGCCGCGCCGGTCGCGCACGGCCCGCCCGGGCGAACGCCCCGAAGGCGCGGACAAGGGTCCGGCCGAGCGTCGTGAGCGCGGGGAGCGGCCGGATCGTCCGCGCCGTGAGCGCTCCGAGCGCGAGGGTAAGCCGCGCCGGGATCGGCGTGACCGTGGGGATCGTCCGCGCCGCGAGCGCGGGGAGCGGCCGCGCGGAGAGCGCGAAGTGCGCAATACGCCGGCGGGGAAGAGTCGCCCCGGGGGAGCCTTTACGGCCGAGCAGCGCGAAGCCTTTGCGCAGGCCCACGCCTCGTGGGATCCGGCGAGCTATCAGGTGGCCGAAGCGGAGGGCAAGAAGCGCTTTGTGGACTTTGGGCTGCCGAGCGAGATTTTGCACGCGGTGGCCGACTTGGGCTTTGAGTATTGCACGCCGATTCAGGCGCAGTCGCTCGAGTTCTCTCTGGCCGGGAAGAATGTGGCCGGGCGCGCCCAGACGGGCACCGGCAAGACCGCGGCCTTCCTGATTGCGGTGCTGACGCGCTATCTGCGCACGCCCGAGAAGCGCAACCTGCAACCTGGCGCCCCGCGCGCGCTTATTCTGGCCCCGACGCGTGAACTGGTCATCCAGATTTGCAAGGATGCCGAGGCGCTGGGCAAGTATTGCGGGAATGTGCGCTCCCTCGCGGTCTATGGCGGCATGGATTACGACCGCCAGCGGCGCGAGCTGGAGGAGGCCCCGGTGGACCTGTTGGTGGCCACGCCCGGGCGCTTGAAGGATTATATGCGCAGCCACATTGTGGACCTGCGTCAGGTCGATACGCTGGTGATTGACGAGGCCGACCGGATGCTCGACATGGGCTTCATCCCCGATGTCCGCGCCATTGTCAACCGCCTGCCCGATCGCGACCACCGCTGCACGATGCTCTATTCCGCCACGCTCAACGAGACGGTGATGAACCTCGCGGCCATGTGGATGCGCGACCCGGTGCGCGTGGAAATCGAGTCCGAAAGCCTCGCCACCGACACCGTCAACCAGATTGTCTACATCGCCCGCAGCGAAGAGAAGTTCAAGCTCCTCTACAACCACCTGGCCCACAACCCCGATGCGCGGACGATCATCTTCTGCAATCGCAAGTTCTCCACCGAACGCATTGCCGAAAATCTCCGCCGCCGCGGCATCCCCTGCGAGGTGCTCTCGGGCGACGTCAACCAGGTCAAGCGCCTGAAGATTCTCGAAGCCTTCCGCGCCGGCTCGGTCCGCACCGTGGTGGCCACCGATGTGGCTGGGCGCGGCATCCACGTCGATGACATCGCCTTCGTCATCAACTACGACTTCCCCTACGAGCCCGAGGACTATGTCCATCGCATCGGCCGCACCGGCCGCGCCGGCCACACCGGCACCGCCATCTCCTTCGCCGATGAGGACGAGAGCTTCATTATCCCCGACATCGAAAAGTACATCAACGAACCGCTCAAGTGCTCGATGCCCGAGGAGTGGATGTACGCCGAGCTCCCGCCGCCCGCCGCCCGTCAGCGCCGCGACCGCGCCGAGCGCAAGCCCCGCCCCGAAGCCGAAACCGCCACGCCGGCCCCCGAAGCCGAGCCTGTGAGTGCCCCGGAAGCCCCTGCCTCCGAGGCCCCCGCACCGGTCGAAGCCCCTGCGCCGGTCGAAGTCCCCGCACCGGCCCCGGAAACCCCGGTTGATCCGGTTACTCCGGAGGCCCCTGCGCCCGAGGTTGCTCCAGAAGCGCCGGCCCCGGAGCCCCAGCCCGCTCCGGCCGCCGAGGCTAAGCCCGAGGTCGCCGAAGCCCCGGCTGAAGGCGAGAGCGCCAAGGCCGAGACCGAGCTCCGCCCCGAGCGCGAGCCGCGCTTCAAGCCGCGTTCCCGCCACGATCGCGAGCGCCGTAAACGCCAGCGCGATCGCGAAGCCGCCGCCAAGCGCGCCGCCGGAATTGTCGAGGAGAAGCCCGCCGCGCGTCCCGAGCGCAAGCCGCGCCCGGAGCAGCCGCGCAACGACCGCCCGCCGCGCCGCCCCAAGCCCGTGGCGCAGCACTGGGCCCGCACCCAGGCTGACGGCCCGCGCGATGGCTCCGAGAGTCACCATGCCGCCCCCACGATTGCCCGGCCCATCTACGCCCCCGGCAAGCGCGGTCCGGTGACCGCCGAGTGGACCCCCGGCCAATAGGCCCGGACACTCCCATTCAGACAACAAAGCGCGGTCTCTCCCCGAGGCCGCGCTTTGTTGTCTCCTACGACTTCGGGGGCTTGTGCTATACTGGGGGCAATCAGGGCGCGTGTGCGCCGGCGTGAGAAGAGAAGAAGGCGTTAGGAGTTGATGATGAGCCGCTGGAAGATTTTGGGCGTGGCGCTGTTGGGCGCGGCACTGCTGTTTGCGAATGGGTGCATTTGGACGCGCGCGAAGGTGAATGACGCGGCGGTCTGCGAGCGCGCCAAGGCAATTGTGCCGGGGCAGACGCGCGCGGAGCAGTTGCCGGCGGTGTTGGGGGTGGTGCCGAGCTCGGTCATTCCATTGAAGGATGGGCGCCAGGTCTTGGTCTTTGCCTACGGGGACGCGAAGACCGAGGGCGTTTCGCTGATTGTGGTCACCTTTACCAAGACGAACTCGGCCTTCTCGGCGGTCTATGTGCTGGTCAACGCGCAGGGGGTGGTTGAGCGGGTGCAGACAGCGCCGCAGCAGGAGCTGGCCTGGGAGACGTGGCCCTTTGGGGCATAAGGAGGGGCAACGATGGTTGCGCAGACTGTTTTGCCCGCGCTGTGTCGATGCTTGGTGCTGACTGCGTTGGCCGCATGGGGAGCCGGGTGCACATGCTCGCGCGTGCGAATCAATGAGGGGATTGAGCAACTCGACAGCGCGTGGATTATCCCGGGGCAGACGACCTTTGAGGAGGTCATCACGCGCCTGGGGTTGCCGCCGCCGGCGGGGAAGGTCGATGATGTGGCGCTCTACCTCTCCGACGACCTCCTCCACTGGGTTTCGACCGACACCTTTACCGCCAAGCTTGAACTCGGTTACCTCCTCACGCCGCTCTTTGAGCGCTCGCGCACGGTGGTGGCGCACGACCTGATGATCTGCTTCGATGAGCGCCGCGTGGTCTCGCGCCTCTCCCGCACCGCCCGTGAGGGGCAAAGGGTCCGCCTGCTGGAATATCGGGAGGCAACCCCATGAAGTGGCGCTTGAGCCTGCTACTCCTGCTCGGCGCGCTCGGCCTCTGCGGCTGCATCTCCCGGCGCTCGGGCTACGCAGCGAGCAACGCGGAGCTTCGCCTAGGAATGACCTACCGCGAGGTCGTGGCGCAGCTCGGCAATCCCTCCTATGTCCGCGCCTTGCCCGAGGGCACCGAAGCGCTCTGGGCCGGGATGGCCACCTCCGGCAGCGAGTTCTCCCTCAAATACTACGGCGCGCCGCTCCTCAAGCTCGGCCGCACCCGCAGCCAAGCGATTGGCCGGCGCATGCGATTTGATGCCGCCGGGCGCCTAACCGCCTCCACCCCCACCGGCACCGGCGAGCCCGCCTGGGGCTGGCTCCCCTTCGGCAAAGAATAACCCCCGCCGAACGCCCTGTTTCCACTTGCCGCCCCGGGCCCTGTCGCCTTGGGGACCGACGGTTTCCCGCGAGCAAGCTCGCGGGCACGCCGGGGGGTGCCGCCTTTGGCGGACACCTTCACCTCCCCCGCCTTTGGTGGACACCTTCGCCTCCCACGCCACGCACCCGGGCCTACTTCGCTTTGGACTCGGGCCTATCTCGAGGTGGCCTCGTGCGAGGCGGGGGCCGTGGGGCGGATTTTTTGCGGGGAGCGTAAAAAAGTGCTTGCATTGGCGGGGCGAGTTTGGCATAATGTGCCGCGTTTTCCGTTCATTGCCTCATGGTGTAACGGTAGCACAACTGACTCTGGATCAGTTTGTCAAGGTTCGAATCCTTGTGAGGCAACCAGTAGAGAGGCTGTGGGGTGCGCTCCGCGGTCTTTTTTGTTGTTAGAGGAGGCCGAACGATGGTCGAGGACCTGTTGGAGATTTTGCGTACGAACGCGAAGGAGTCGCCCGAGACGATGGCGAAGATGCTAGGGGTGGAGCTTAGCGAGGTGGAGCGCGCAATTTCCAAGCTGGAAGCGCGGGGGATTATCCGCGGCTGGCAGGCGATTATCAACGAGGACTTGGTGCCCCAGGAGCACGTGACGGCCGTCATTGAAGTGCGCGTGACGCCCGAGCGCGAGGGCGGCTTCAACCGCGTGGCCGAGCGAGTGGCGAAGTTTGACGAGGTGGAGGCGGCCTATCTGATGAGCGGCGGCTACGACCTGCTGCTCTTTGTGAGCGGGAAGAATCTGTTGGAGGTGGCGCGCTTTGTGAGCGAGAAGCTCTCGACCATCCACGGCGTGCTCTCCACGGCCACCCACTTCCGCCTGAAGACCTATAAGCAGAGCGGCGTGCTGATGGCCAAGCCGAGCGAAGAAGAGCGTCTGGTGGTGAGCCCATGAGCGACCCGCGCCACCAGTATTTGGCCCGGCATATTGTCGACCTGCCCAAGAGCGGCATCCGGGAGTTTTTCGACATTGTGAGCACGCGGCAGGGGGTTATCTCCCTGGCAATCGGCGAGCCGGACTTCGATACGCCTTGGCACATTCGCGAGGCGGCGATGTTTTCGCTCGAGCGCGGGGCCACGCACTACACGGGCAACGCCGGCTTGATGAGCCTGCGCGAGGCGATTGCCGCCTACGTCAAGCGCCGCTTCGGGGGGAACTACAACCCGGCGCGGGAGGTGTTGGTGACGGTGGGCGCCTCGGAGGGGCTGGATGTGGCGCTGCGCGCGATCCTGAACCCGGGCGATGAGGTGCTCTATCACGAGCCGTGCTTCGTCAGTTACGGTCCGGAGATCGCGATGGCCCACGGCGTGCCGGTGCCGGTGGAGACCCATGTGGAGGATAACTTCCGCCTCTCGGTGGCGGCGTTGGAGGCGAAGGTGACGCCGCGCACCAAGGCGCTGATTGTCAACTTCCCGAACAACCCGACCGGCGCGGTGCTCGAGCGCGAGGATGTGGAGGCCATCGCCCAGTTCGCGTTGAAGCACGACCTCTTCTTGATTTCCGATGAGATCTACGCCGAGCTCACCTGGGGCGGCAAGAAGCATGTCTCCTTCGCCTCGGTGCCCGAACTGCGCGATCGGCTGATTTTGCACCACGGCTACTCCAAGGCCTGGGCGATGACGGGCTTCCGCATGGCCTATGTCTGCGCGCCGGAGTGGGTGATGGAGACCATCCTCAAGATTCATCAGTACCAGATTATGTGCGCTTCCACCGCTTCGCAGTATGCCGCGTTGGAGGCGATGCGCCAGCCCGAAGAGGATATGGCCCCGATGCTGCGCGCCTACGAGCAGCGGCGCAACTACCTGCGCGCGGCCTTTGCCGAGGCGGGCATCCCGATGCACAACCCCGCCGGCGCCTTCTACGCCTTCCCGCAGATTGCCAAGTTCGGCCTCTCGGCGCGCGAGTTCGCCGTGCGTTTGCTCGATGCCGAGAATGTGGCCGTGGTGCCGGGCACTGCGTTTGGCGCGTGCGGCGAGGGCTTTGTGCGCTGCTCCTACGCCACGGGAATGGAACAACTCAAGGAGGCGGCGCTGCGTATTGGCCGCTTCGTCAAGACGCTGTAAGGAGTGACTATGGCCCCCTTTGCCCCGAAATCCGCCCCGCGCCGTCCCGCCTCCCAGCCGCCGCGCGTAGGGGCCGTGCCCACCGCCAAGCCGAAGATTGCCATCGTCACGCGCGATGAGGAGGGGCTTGCGCTGCAGGACTTCCTCTCGGCCCGGCTGAAGGTGACCAAGCGCGCGGCCAAGGCGATGATTGATGCGCGCGTGGTGTGGGTGAACCGCAAGTTGGTGTGGATTGCCCGCCACACCTTGCAGCCCGGGGACAAGGTGGCCTTTGTGGTGCAGAAGAGCACGGGGGCCAAGCAGGACAAGAGCGCCGAGGCCCGGCCGCACATCCGCATCCTCTGGCAGGATGAGTGGTATCTGGCCGTCGACAAGCCCGCCGGCGTGCTCACCCAGGGGCGCAACTCGGCCGAGGAGATCCTGCGCGAGCAGGAGCACAACAGCGCCATTGCCGCCGTGCACCGTCTGGATCGCGAGACCTCCGGCGTGATGCTCTTTGCCAAGAGCGCCGAGGCGTTGGACGCGGCCATCGAGATGTTCAAGACCCACCGGGTGATTAAGTTCTATGCCGCGCTCGCTGCCGGGGGCATCGAGCGCCAAGCCTCCACCCTCACCGAGACGCTCGATGGCGAGCGCGCGGTCACGCACGTAAAGAAGATGCAGTCCAATGCCGAGGCCTCCTTCCTCTCCCTGCGCATTGAGACCGGCCGCACCCACCAGATTCGCCGCCACCTCGCCGGCATCCGCCACCCAATCATTGGCGACCGCCAGTATGGCGTTAAGCAGGCCAATGACCCGCGGTTGCTCTCGGTGACCCGGCAGATGCTCCACGCCTCGGAGCTGGAGCTCCCGCACCCGATGGTGCTCGGTCAGCACATCAAGGCCCACGCCCCCCTCCCTGCCGACTTTCGTTCGGCCCTCAAGCTCTTTGGGCTGGGCAAGCGCTAGCGAGCGCGGCTCAGCCGCGCGTGAAGTGGCGCGCGCTGCGCGCCGTGAGGAGTTCGCTCCGCTCACGCGAAGTGCGCCTAACGGCGCGTTTTCCAGTTGCTATTCACGCCGCGAAGCAGCACCTCTCGGCGCGCAAGGCGCGCCACCCTCGCGCGCGGCTTTGCCGCGCACCTCACGCCGCCTTTGGCGGCACCTCACGCGAGCGTAGCGAGCTTCAGGCCTCCGAAGGGGGCACTACTACATTGAAACCCAGGATCTCCAGCTTGCGGAGGAGGGTGGAAGAGGGGTGAGAGAGGACGAGGGTGGTGCCGTTGAAGAGGCGGCGGAGGGGGTAGTTTTTCCGTTGGAAGTCGAAGGCTTCGCGGCGGCCGGCTGCAGTGTCGGCGAAGGCTGCGCGGAAGCGAGCGCTATCGGCCTCAATATCACAGGTCGCCTTGACCGCTTCGCGGAGGATGGCCTGGTCGGAGAAGTCCTCGCAGTTGAGGCGGAGGGAGGAGACAGGGGCATCGGGATAGGCGGGCAGACGGCCAACCGGCTTTTCCAGGAAGTCGCAAGCGGCCTTGTAGACGGCCCAAGTGCCGTTGGCCTTACCCTCAAAGGCGTGGCCAGCGATGTGGGGGGTGGTGAGGGTGGCGAGCATGGCCAAGCCGGGCTGGTAATCCGGCTCGCCCTCCCAGCAGTCGATGGCCGCGTCAGAGAGTTGGCCGGTGGTGAGCATCGCGGTGAGCAGGGCGTTATCGCAAATAGGGCCGCGGGCAAAGTTGAGCAGCACCGCGCCGGGCTTGACCTGGCGGACCACGGGGCCGGAGAAGAGGCCACGGGTCTTATAGGGGCCCTCGTTGGTGAGCGGGGTGTGGAAGGTGATGACATCGGCCTGGCGCAGGAGCTCCTCGTAGGAGACGAAGTCACGCGCTTGCCAATCGCCGGCATCTTTGCGCGGCGGGTCGCAGCAGAGGGTGTTCATCCCCAGGACCTCCTCGGCAAAACGCTTGACAATGGAGCCGACGTGCCCCACGCCAACAATGCCCAGCGTGCGCTTTTCCCAGGAGATCTGCTGCCGCTCGGCAAAGGTTAGGAGGGCGGCGACCACGTAGTCTGCCACGCTCTCGGCATTGCAACCAGGGGCGGTGGCCACGGTCACGCCCAGGCGCGAAAGGGCCTCGAAGTCCAGATGGTCGGTGCCGGCCACGCCGCTGCCCACAAAGCGGACAGGGGTGCCCTCGAGGAGCGCGCCATCAATCCGGCAGGTGGAGCGGACGAAGAGAAGGTCGCAGTTGGCCAGGTCTTCGCGCCGGATGTTGCGCCCATCGATGGCGCGGGCGCGGCCAAGGCGGCGAAAGAGTTTGTCGCCCAACAGGAGATTGCGATCGTAGAGAATGCGCGGTTTTGGGGAAGCGGGTTCAGCCATAGTCAGAGCCTCTGGGACGGCGCGGTCAACCGAGCGCCGCGACTTGTTCGGGGGTAATCGAGTAGCACTTGCCGCACATGTGGCAATAGATATCGGTGGGCTTGCCGGCGGCCACCATCGCCGCGCGCTCCTGCGCCGGCAACGTGCGTAGCATCGCCAGGACGCGCTCGGCCGAGCAACGGCAGCGGAAGCAGACGGTGTGGGTCTCGGGCTCGCCGGCGGGGTTAAGCCCCAGGCGCTTGACCAGTTCGGGGAGGGTGATACCGGTGTAGAGCCAATCCTGCATCAGGCGCCAATCGAAGCACTTGGCCAGGCGGTCGTAGGCCTCCTCGGTGGCTTCGGGCGCAAAGTCGCACATCACGGCGTGGGCGCCGGCCACATAGCCCAGATTGCCCGAGGCCTCCAACTGGCAGAGGGCGCGCCGCTGCAGGGAGGAGTTGAAGTACTCTTCAACCAGGTCGGTGATGGTCAGGCGGTCGGGGAAGGTGAGGTCGAACTGCGCCACGGAATCCCGCTGGCCGGGGGCCGAGCGCACGATGGCGCAGAAGGCCTTATGGCCGATGGCGCGGTCGAAAATCACCTCGCTGGATTCGGGCGAGTCATCGAGTTGGGGCAGAACCTTTTGGCGCGTGTAGCCGCGGATTTCATAACCATGGGAGCACTCCAGCATCGCCCCGCCGAGCTGCCCCTCAGGCAAGTTCACGCGCAGGGAGATCCGCTGCCCGGGCGCGTCAAGCAAGGTGCCGAGCAGGGCCATCGCGCCAACCAGTTCAGCCTGAACGATGCCGGCGATGGGCCCGCACAGGTGCCCGCGTTCCAGCGCACGGGCGGTATCGGTGACATTCGCGAGCGTCAGGCGGACCCCCACTTCAGGGTCGTAGACCGACGCAATCGAGTCGAGAGAATTGAGAATCATAGGCTAGGCACGAGTTATCGATAGACCTCTTCGGCCCATTCGTAGGGCTCGGAGTAGGGCTGCTCAAAGAGCGTTTCGAGCATAAAGCGCAGGATGCGCTCGCCGCTGAAGAGCGCGTGATAGCGGCGGCGCCCGGCGGCGGCAATGGCGCGGCGGCGCGCGTCATCCTGCTGCACGGCCAGGAGCTGCTCAACCAGGTCGGGCACATCGTGGAAGAAGAGGGCCTCCTCGGGCGAGAAGAAGCGCTGCATCTGGTCGCCATCATAGATTGCCGTGCAGATGCCCGAACCCATCAGGTGCGCGATGCGGTCCGAAGAGTACCACTTCATCCCGAAGTAGCGGTTGATGTTGATGCTCATCTTGGCGCTAGCGAGCAGGTCGTCGTAGGCCGCCCCGCCCACCACCGGTGCGCGGCCATACATCCCCACAATGTCAAAGCGCAGGGGCTGCCCCTCCAACGCCGCCTTCAGCCGGCGGATGAAGTCCAGCCGCGGATCGCCCTCGCGCGGCTGACCGGCGTAAAAGAGGTCGCAGGCGAAGTCTTCGGCCGGACGAAGGCTGTTATCAAGCGTCTCGAGGGCGGTATCGGCGGGGTTAGGCATATAGGCCACCACGTTGCGCCCGGTAACGAAGGGCTTTAGGTATTCGGCCCCGGCGGTGGTGGCGAAGAGCGCATCGCAACTCTCCATCCGCGCGCGCATCTGCTCCTGCGGGTGCGCGTCGCACATCGGGTCCACATTGAAGTGGGCCATTCGCACATTCGGCAAGGCGCGGCGGATGGCCGCGAGCGTCTCGTTCTCCACATAGTCACAGTGGCCGATGAGAATGGCATCAGGGCGGAAGTTCTTGGCGCACGCGAGCAGCGTCTGGTTCATCTTCCGCTTGCCGAAGGGCTGAATCCCCAGGCAAAGCAGCCGCGCCATATCGCGGTCGGAATACTCGCAGAGTCGGTGATTTCCGCGCACGGCGCCGCACGCGAGCGCGCGCCCCGGCCCCATCCGCAGCTTTCCGTAGCGCCGAATCAACAAGTTGTCTAGCAGTAGAATCCGCATCTCATCCGCTCCTTATGCTTAGCCCACTTCACCTACCGCTTTCGCGCCCTCTGGCGTCCAACGCGGCGAAACCAACAGATTATCCAACAGCGTCTGCTCGCGCTTCGGCTCCGACCAATCCCGCCCCGTTGCCCGCACCGCCGCGCTGCCCATATTCAGCTTATACCGCTTCGCCGGGTCCAGCGATTCCGCCCGCACTGGGATCCCCTCGCGCGAAAAGCCCACCCACGTCCTCCAACGCGCGTGCTCGGGCGCTTGCCACAGGCTCGGGTAGCGGCGGAAGAAGTCCGGCACCTCCGCCATCGGCGGCAAGACCTTCGCCCACGCAATCGGGCGCGAGGCGATGTAGGCGGCAATGTCAAAGAACCCCTTCCGCCGCTGCTGGGCAAAGGCCTCGCACGGATCCACGCCATAGAGATTGGCGCCATTCCAGACCCCGTGCTGCGGATCGATGAGGTAGTAGTAGCGGTTCATCATCACCCCAAGCTCGAAGTGCAGATGCGCCCGCGCCAGCGGAAAATCCGGCGTGTGCCCCATCACCCCCAAAGGCGACCCCGCCGCCAGCTGCTGCCCGGCCCGCAGCCCCTCGGCAAAGCGCCGCAAGTGCGCGTAGAGGGTGTAGACCTCCCCAAAGCCCGCCACCGGGTGCGTCATCACCACGTAGTTCCCGTAGAGCGACTCGTTCAGCGCCTGGCGGTTCACATACACCACCAGCCCCGCCGCTGCCGCCCGGACCACATCCGTGGGGTCCCGGTCCCGCCGCCACGGCTGCACCGGCGCGATATCAATTCCCTCGTGAAAGCGCGGCGACCCATCGGCATACTTGCGCGTATTCCCGAACATCCCACTCTCCGGCCGCCCCGTCCCCGTGTCCATAAAGACCCCCTGGCGCACCGAGCCATCCAGCACCAACTGCCCCGTCGGCGGCTGAAGCACCAGCCGCCCCGCCGGCACGCCGCCCCCCCGCGCCGCACCGCTCAAAGCCGCCGACCCCAAAAGCGTCAAAAACTGCCGCCGCCGAATCTCACTCATACGTCCACAGCATACCACATTCCTGCTTGTGCGCGCTAGCGCGCGAATGAGATGCGCCTACGGCGCGAGAGGTGGAGGCAAGCCGCCGTGAGGTGGCCCTCCGGGCCGAGAGGTGCGGCTGCGCCGCGTGAGTGAAGGGGGATGACCGGACTACGGCGTGGTTGACCTCGAGAGACGGCGTGGTCGACCTCGAGAGACGGCGTGGTCGACCTCGAGAGACGGCGTGGTGCGAAACCCACCACGCCGTAGTCCACGTGCCACCCTCCCCCGCGCGCGTTCACCGCCCACCGTTCTCCGTTCTCCGCTCACCGTTCACCGCTCACTGTTCACCGCTCACTGTTCACCGTTCACTGTTCACCGTTCTCCGCTCACTGTTCTCCGTTCACTGTTCACCGTTCACCGTTCACCGTTCACTGTTCACCGCCCCCACACACGCGCACGCGCATTGGTACTTTTATGCTATAGTATATGGCAGTTGAAAGGAGGCGCGCGATGGATACGCTCTTTACATTTTGGCTGGTGTGCGGCCTGGTGCTAGTGCTCTCGGAGCTGGCGGTGCCGGGGTTCGTGATTTTCTTCTTCGGGATTGGAGCGTTGGTGACGGCGGGGGTGCATTGGGTGGTGCCGGCCTTGCCGCTGGCGGGGCAGTGTTTGGTCTTTGTGGTGGCCTCGTTGCTGACGCTGTGGTTGCTGCGCAAGCAGTTGATGCCGGGGCGGCGGACGCAGGAGGTGGAGGCCGAGCCCGACAACGAGCTGGTGGGCGCAACCGCGGAGGTGTGCGAAGCAATTCGCCCGGGTGTGCCGGGGCGGGTGCTCTTGCGCGGGGTGACGTGGACGGCCGAGGCGGCGGAAGCGCTCGAGCCGGGAGCGACGGTGCGGGTGGTGGCGCGGCAGAATATCACTTTACGGGTGGCGCGGCTGTGAGGCCAAGGACCCATAACACGAAAGAAAGGAACTGGTTATGCCTGGATTAATCGTAGTTGGCGTGCTCATTATCGTGGTGCTCGCGGTGCTCTTCAAGACGGCGATTGTGGTGCCGCAGCGTTCGGCGTATATCGTTGAGCGGCTGGGCAAGTATGCTTCAACGCTCGAGGCGGGCTTCCACATCCTGGTCCCCTTCATCGACCGCGTGGCCTACAAGCGCACCCTCAAGGAGACCCCCATCGACGTGCCGCCGCAGAAGTGCATCACGCGCGACAATATCACCGTGGATGTCGACGGCATCCTCTACTTGCAGGTGATGGACCCGGTCAAGGCCTCCTACGGCATCGATAACTACCTCTGGGCCTCCACCCAGTTGGCCCAGACGACGATGCGCTCGGAGATCGGCAAGCTCGACCTCGATGCCATCTTCGAGGTGCGCGACTCCATCAACTCGGCCATCTGCGGCGCGGTCGACAAGGCCTCCGACCCCTGGGGCGTGAAGGTGACGCGCTACGAGATTAAGTCCATCACCCCCCCGCGGACCATTCAGGACGCGATGGAGAAGCAAATGCGCGCCGAGCGCGAGAAGCGCGCGATGATTGCCGAATCTGAAGGTGAGCGCCAGGCGAAGATCAACCGCGCCGAGGGCGACAAGCAGGAGGCCATCGCCCGCTCCGAGGGTGAGAAGACCCGCCGCATCAACGAGGCCGAGGGCCGCGCCCAGGAAATCCAGTTGGTGGCCGAGGCGACCGCGCGCGGCATTGCCTCGATTGCCCAGTCGATCAGCACCAATGAGGGCGGCACCGAGGCGGTGAACCTGCGCCTGGCCGAACAGTATCTCACCGAGTTCGGCAAGCTGGCCAAGGAGGGCACCTCGATGATCCTCCCGAGCAATCTCACCGACGTGGCCTCCGTGCTCAAGGTGGCCACCAGCGTGGTCCAGAAGGCCGGGCAGAAGTAATGCCCGGCGCGGCGGCAGCATCGGGGACATTGGCGGAGGTCTATGCCTTCGCCAATCCCGCCTTGTTGGACGAGGCGCTGGCCATCCCCCACCCCAATCGTCTAGGGGCCGACAATCAGCGACTAGAGTTTCTGGGCGATGCCGTGCTGCAGATTTTGGCCTCCGAGCAGCTCTACGCGCATTACCCGGCGTGCGACGAAGGCCGGCTGACGGCCATGCGCATTCAGTTGGTCTGCGGACGGGCGTTGGCCGCGCGGGCGGAGACCTTGCCAGGCTTCTTGGAGGCACTCGCCGAGGCGAACCTGGGGCGCAGTTGGCCGCAGAAGGCGGTGGCCGATGCCTTTGAGGCCTATTTTGGCGCGGTGTGGTGCGATGGCGGGCTGGAGGCTGCACGCACGCTCTTTGCCCAGCTCTATGGCGAGGCGGCGCTGGAGAGCGTTTCGGGCGCCACCGACACCACGGCCAACCCCAAGGGCGAACTCATCGCCTATGCCCAAGGTCGCCACCTGCCCCTGCCGCGCTTCTCCCTGATTGGGCGCGAAGGGCCCGGCCACGCGCCTACCTTCCATTGCAAAGTGCGCTTCTGCGAGCAGGTCACCGAAGGGCGCGGCCCCTCCCGAAAGGCCGCCGAAGCCCAAGCCGCCCAGGCGATGCTCGACGCCCTCCTCCCCCAAGCGAAAAAGACAGTATGACCGATTACGAATTGCTCGATAGCGGCCGCGGTGCCAAGCTCGAACGCTTTGCCGGCGTCACCCTCTCCCGTCCCTGCGCCCAGGCGGTCTGGCAGCCCTGCACGCCCAAGCGCTGGGCGCAGGCCGATGCCACCTTCGATCGCGAGGAGGGCAACCGTTGGCACGGGCGCAGCCGTCTGCCCAAGCAATGGGTGCTGACCGTCGATGGCACGCGCTTCAACCTCTCGGGGACCGACTTCGGCCACCTGGGCATCTTCCCCGAGCAGCGCGCACAGTGGGCGTGGATTAAGGCGCAGGTGGCCGCCGCCCGGGAGCTGCGCACCGAGCGGCCGCGCGTGCTCAACCTCTTTGCCTACTCGGGCGGCTCGACGCTCGCGGCGGCGCTGGCCGGGGCGGAGGTCTGCCACGTGGATGCCTCGAAGGGGATGGTGCAGTGGGCGCGGGAGAATGCCGAGCTCAACGGCCTGAAGGAGCACCCCATCCGCTGGATCGTCGATGACGTGCACAAGTTTATGAACCGCGAGCTGCGGCGCGGACGGCAGTATGAGGGGATTATCCTCGACCCGCCCACCTACGGCCGCGGCGGCAATGGCGAAACCTATAAGATCGAGCGCGACCTGCCCGAGACCCTCCGCCTCTGCCGCGCCCTGCTCAGCGAGCGGCCGAAGTTTCTCCTCCTCTCGGCCCACACCCCCGGCCACACCCCCATCGTGCTCGGCAACATCCTCACCCAGGCGATGCGCAGCCTGGGCGGGAGCATCGAGACCGGCGAAATGTGCCTGACCGGCGCGCCGGAGGTCTTTCCCCTCCCCTCGGGCGCCTATGCCCGTTGGCAGGCTTAACGCAACCAGGCAGGCGGCAGGCGATGGCACGGCGGCGAGGCAAGTGGATTTGGGCGGCAGTGGCGGGGCTCTGGGCCGCGGTGGCGGGCGCGGAGGTCACGCTCCGGCCGGACTACACGGAGATTGTGGTGCCGCCGAACATTGCCCCGCTGAACTTTGATGTGCTCGGCGCCGAGCCCGGCAGTCGAGTGACTTTGAGCAATGGGCGCGTGACCGAGCACTTTGGCACGCAGGTCCGCCTGGGGGAGCGCTTCTGGCGCGAGCTCTTGCAGGCCGAGGCCTATACCATCACCGTAGAGGCGCCCGACGGCACGGCGCGCTTCTGCGCCACCAACACCGTCGCCCGCGAGGCCATCGACCCAGTGCTGGCCTACCGCCTCATCCCGCCGAGCTACGAGAACTACCGCCGCGTGGGGCTCTATTGGCGCGACCTAACCACCTTCGCCGAGCATCCGCTCTACACCAACACCCAATCCTCCACCAAGCAGTGCGTCAACTGCCACACCTTCAACCAAGGCGATAGCGAGACCTTCCTCTTCCACCTCCGCGCCGAAAATCCCGGCACCATTATCTATCGCGGTGCCGATGACCCCGGGCGCAAGTGCAACTTCAAGGGCGGGCCCTTCTTCTCCTCGGGCGTCTATCCCGCCTGGCACCCCTCTGGCCGCTACATCGCCTTCTCGGTCAACGACACGATGCAGTGCTTCTACTACGCCAACCCCGACAAGATCGAGGTCCTCGACACGCGTAGCGATATGCTCCTCTACGACCTGGATCGCGATGAGGCCCTCCCCATCGAGACCACCCCCGAGCTCTTCGATTGCTTCCCCACCTGGTCGCCCGACGGTCTGACCCTCTACTCCGTCGCCGCCGAGCCCGGCTTCCAATCCATCCCCGAGGAGAAGGAGGAGCGCTCGCGTCAGGCCATCTCTGGCTACACCAACCTCTGTTACAACCTCATCTCGCGCACCTTCGACCCCGCCGCGCGCACCTTCTCCAAGCCGCGGATGGTCATCAACGCCTCCAAGGAGGGCCGCTCCATCACCCTCCCGCGCGTCTCGCCCGATGGCCGTTGGCTCGTCTTCACCCTCGGCCCCCAGGGCGTCTTCCACATCTGGCACCGCCAGGCCGACCTGTGGATGCTCGACCTGCGCGAGCGCGCCTTCCGCCCCCTCACCGAGATCAACTCCAACAACGTGGAGAGCTACCACACCTTCTCCTCTAACGGCGCCTGGATGGTCTTCTCCTCCCGCCGCGACGACGGCGCTTACACCCGCCCCTACTTCACCCACTTCGACCCCGCCTCCGGCCGCTTCTCCAAACCCTTCCTCCTCCCTCAGGCCGACCCCGCCCACCACGACCGCCGGATGCTCTCCTACAACGTCCCCGAGTTCGCCAAGGGCCCGCCCGGCCGCTCCCCGCGCGAAATCCGCCGCCTGGCCGAACAGCCCGCCAAGACCGCCAACTTCCCCGAGCAACCCGCCCCCTAAGGAGTCCTGCCATGTCCTCCAAACCGCTCAAGATTCTCCAGATTCTCCCCTCGCTCGACGATGGCGGGGTGGAGCGCGGCGTGGTCGATTCCAACCGCCGCTACGTCCAGGCCGGCTGCGAAAGCTGGGTCATCTCCGCCGGCGGCAAGCGCGTGGCCGAGATTGAGGCCGATGGCGGCCACCACCTGACGCTCGAGGTCAAGAGCAAGAATCCCCTCTCGGCCCCCTGGCGGATGCTCCAACTCCGCCGTGCGCTCCGCCAGCTCCGCCCCGACCTCATCCACTACCGCAGCCGCGTCCCCGGCTGGCTCACCCTCTGGGCCAACCGCGCGCGGGACCTGCGTCTGCCCACCGTCGCCACCCTCCACGGCCTCAACCACCCCTGCTTCTACAGCAGCGTGATGGTGCGCGCCGACCGCGTCATCTGCGTCTCCTCCGCCGGGCTCGCCTTTGCCCAAGCAAACTACCCGTGGGTCGACCCCGCCCGCCTGGCGGTCATCCCCCGGGGTGTGGATGTGGCACGCTTCGACCCCGACCGCGCCGACCGCACCTGGATGGCCGCCTTCGCCCGCGAGCAGGGGCTGGAAGGCAAGTTCGTTGTCTCGGCCATTGGGCGCGTTTCGGCGCTCAAGGGGGTGGACATCCTCATCCGGGCGGTGGCCAAGCTCCACGCGCAGTGGCCCGAGCTCACGGCCCTGGTGGTCGGCGGGCCCCAGCGCGGCCAGGAGAGCGTCTACGCCAACCTGCAGAGCCTGGCGCGCGAGCTGGGCGTGGCCGAGGCCGTCCGCTTTGTGGGCAGCCAGCGCAATATTCCCGAGATTGCCGCCCTCTCGCGGGCGGTCTGCTCCTGCAATGTGAGCAAGCCCGAGAGCTTTGGGCGCACCGTCGCCGAGGCCCTGGCGATGGAAACGCCCGTCATCGCCGCAGCCCACGGCGGCGTGCTCGACATTGTCCGCCCCGACCGCGATGGCTATTTGGTCCCGCCCGGGGACGTTGAGGCGCTAGCCGAGGCCCTCCTGCGCCTGCGCTCGGCCGCCTTCACCGGTCTGCGCGAACACATCACCGCCACCTTCACCGCCGACGTGATGGCCGAGCGCACGCTGGCGCTCTACCGCGAACTCCTCGCCTCTCGCGCCTAACCCATGGCCCTGCCCCTCTCCCTCTCAACCACCTACTTCGCCGGACGCCACCAGCCCCCCGAAGCCAAGGCCGCCGAGGCGCGCGCCCTCGGTTTCGACGCCCTCGAGCTCGGGTACTTCATCCGCGAGACGGAGCTAGCCGCCTGGGAGCGCGCCCTCGCCGCCGAAGGCCTCGCCGTCACTAGCCTCCACGCCTTCTGCCCGATGCCCGTGGGCATGCCGCAATTGGGCCCGGAGCTCTTCTCGCTCGCTTCGCCCGACAAAGCCGAGCGCGAGGCCGCCCTCCGCGCCACCGAGCGCTCGCTCCGCTGCGCCCAAGCCTTCGGCGCCCAGGCCATGGTGATGCACGGCGGGCGCATTTCCCTGCGCGAGCGCGGCCTGCTCTTCGGCTCCAAGCCCTACCACTCACGGCTGGAGCACGCCTTCCGCGCCTCTCGCGGGCGCCCCGACCTCGCCTTGGCCGAGTATGAACGCGACCTGCGCGAGGAGGCCGCCCCGCGCTATCTCGATGCCCTCTCCTTCTCCCTCGATGCCCTCCTGCCCGCCTTCGAGGCCGCCCGCATCCCCCTCTGCTTCGAGAACCTGCCCGGCTTCGAGGCCTTCCCCGACCCCGCCGAGCTCGCCTTCCTGCGCACCCGCTTCCCCTCCCCCTGCCTCGGCGCGTGGTACGACATCGGCCACGGCGAGCGCAAGGCCCGCGTGGGCGATTGGCCCGTGGCCGAGACCCTTCGTCTGACCGCCGACTTCACCTTCGGCGTGCACATCCACGATGTCTGCGGCCTGCTGGAGGATCACCACGCCCCCGGCGAAGGCGCGGTCGACTTCGCGGCCCTGCGCCCCCTCCTTGCCCGCCCCGAGCTCCTGCGCGTCTTCGAGCCTGCCCCCGCCATCGCCCCCGAAGCCGTCCGCGCCGGCCGCGAGCTGATTGCCGAGCTCTTGGGATGACAGAGGCCCCTGACGCAGACCGTCGCAGTACGCGCCCTGTCGACTGTCGACTGTCGACTGTCGACTCCGCCTCCTCTATCATCTTCCCTTACGCGCTTGTTGCCCTCGAGCGCGTGCCCAACCAGCTCTTCACCTACGCCATTCCCGAGGGGATGGAAGTGGCCGTCGGTCACAAGGTCATCGTCCCCTGGCAGCGCGTCTACCACGCCGGCTACGTGGTGGCCCTCACCGACACCCCGGGCTTCACCCCCAAGGCCCCCCAGCCCGCCGCGCAGCAGGGTGACCTCTTTGGCGAGGCGCCCACCCCGCGCGGCATCCGCCCCATCAGCGAGGTGGCCGATCCCCTCCCCTACTTCTCCGAGGGCACCATCCGCCTGCTCAAGTGGATGGCCGACTACTACGACGTGGGCTTCACCCTCGCCCTGCGCAGCGCCCTCCCCGCCCCGGTCCGCGAACACGGCTCGCACGCACGCGAGTTGCTGATGGTCGCGCCCATCCTCCCCCCGCCCCCCCACCTGCCGCCCCTCTCCAAGCGCCAAAAGGCCCTCTACGAGGACATTGTCCGCGTTGACGGCGGGCGCCTGACCCAGCTCTGCACCGAGTTCCGCACCACCCCCGCCACCGTGCGCAAGATTGCCGAGCTCGGCTACCTCCGCTGCGAGCGCGAGGTCATTGCGCGTAGCCCCCTTGCCGGCCGCCGCTTGCTCCCCACCCGGCCAATGCCCCTCACCCCCGCGCAGGGCGCCGCCCTCCAAGCTATCCTCGCGGCCACCAAGCCCGTCCTCCTCTTCGGCGTCACCGGCTCGGGCAAGACCGAGGTCTACATGCAGGCCATCGCCGCCGTCCTTGCCGAGGGCCGATCGGCCATCGTCCTCGTGCCAGAAATCTCCCTCACCCCCCAGACGGTCAACCGCTTCGCCGCCCGTTTCGGCAAGGGCGTCGCCGTCCTCCACAGCGCCCTCAGCGATGGCGAGCGCCACGACGAGTGGCACCGCATCCGCCGCGGCGAGGCGCAGGTGGTCGTCGGCCCGCGCTCGGCCGTCTTCGCCCCGGTCCGCAAACTCGGGCTGATGATTGTCGATGAAGAGCACGATAGCGGCTACAAGCAGGACGAAAGCCCCCGCTACAGCGCCCGCGATGTGGCCGTGATGCGCGCGGTCATCGAGGGCGCCCGCTGCGTCCTCGGCTCGGCCACCCCCTCCCTCGAGAGCTGGCACAACGCCACCGAGGCCGGCAAGTACACCCTCGTGCGAATGCCCGAGCGCGTCGGCGGCAGCACCCTCCCCACCGTCTACACCATCGATATGTGCCAAGCCGGCAAGCCCGGTCAAGGCACCCCTATCTTCAGCGAACCGCTCATCGAGGCCATCCGCACCCGCCTCGCCCGCGGCGAGCAGACCATCCTCTTCCTCAACCGCCGCGGCTACGCCCCCACCTTCCAGTGCCAAGCCTGCGGCGAAATGCTCCGCTGCCCCCACTGCTCGGCCAAGCTCACCTACCACGCCAAGGATGACACCCTCCGCTGCCACCTCTGCGGCTTCTGGCGTCGCCCCCCCGCCGCCTGCCCCGCCTGCCACGCCCCCGGCTTCAAGCAGCTCGGCTTCGGCACCCAACGCGTCGAGGCCGCCCTCCACGCCATCCTCCCCGCCGCCCGCATCATCCGCATGGATGCCGACTCCACCTCCCGCCGTCATAGCCACGACGAACTCCTCTCCGCCTTCCGCGCCAAAGAGGCCGACATCCTTCTCGGCACCCAGATGATCGCCAAGGGCCTCGACTTCCCCAATGTCACCCTCGTCGGCATCCTCGCCGCCGATCGCTCCCTCTCCATCGCCTACGACTTCCGCGCCGCCGAACGCACCTTCCAGCTCATCGCCCAGGTCTCCGGACGCGCCGGCCGCGGTGACCTTCCCGGCGAGGTCTACGTCCAAACCTTCCTCCCCGACCACCCTGCCATCCAAACCGCCTGCAACTGCGACTACGAGGCCTTCGCCCGCGAAGAGCTCCTCGACCGCCGCGCCCAGGAGCTCCCCCCCTACACCCGCCTCGCCTGCCTCACCTTCACCGGCCCCGACGAAGCCACCGTCGCCGCCCGCGCCCAAGCCGCCGAACGCCGCCTCAAAGCCTACCCAGGCCTCGACGTCTCCCCCGCCATCCCCTCCCCCCTCGAACGCAAAGAGGACCGCTGGCGCTGGCAACTCCTCCTCCGCGCCCCCTCCTCCCGCCTCATCGCCAAAGCCTGCGCCCACGCCTTCCCCAAAGACACCCGCCTCGACCCCACCTGCCGCCTCCTCGTCGACATCGACGCCGTCTTCCTCTCCTAACCCGCCAGAGGCCCGCCTAGCGGCGATGCGGGCTGCGCCCGCGTGAGGTGCGCCTGGCGGCGCGTGAGGAGGCGGCTACGCCGCCGTGAAGTGCGGGCTGCGCCCGCGTGAAGTGGGCCGCGAGGACGCGGCCCGTCAGAACTTGCTTCCAGCGTTGCCCGTTTTGACGGCCGCCGTCCTCGGCGGCCAGTCAGCGTCTTGCCCCCGGCGCGTATGGACGGGCTTGAACCCCGAACAGGCAAAGGGGCGAGGGGAAAGTTATCGACAGGGGCTGTCGATAAGTCCCCCCTTGGACCGGGGTCAAAGTGCATCCGCCCCGGGTTGACCTCGAACCCGGGCCTACCTCGAGGTCAACCCGGGGCGGATAAAAATGTAAAGCCTTCCGGGTCCAAAATGGGATTGGGGCAAAACACCACCCGGGGGTGCGGGCTAACGCCCGCGTGAGGTGCGCCTGGCGGCGCGTGAGGAAGCGGCTACGCCGCCGTGAAGTGCGGGCTGCGCCCGCGTGAAGTGGGCCGCGAGGACGCGGCCCGTCAGAACCTGCACCGCCCGGGGGGCTTGGGGGACCACCCCCAACGGCCCTTGCGGCAACGCGCGGCAGCGCGTTACCGCTGCGCGTGCCCGGCAGCCCCCGTGCCCCCCCCCGTTCCTGCCTTCAGCGGAGGTGCCCGCAGGGTGCCTCCGCCGGGGTGGAGCGCACCGCGCTCCCGAGGTGCAGGGCGAGCAGCCCTGCCGCGGGGGTGCGGGGGCGAGCAGCCCCCGGGCGCCATAGCGCGTCTTGGGCTTGTGCTATAATGCGGCCCATGAGCGAGATGGATTTAGAGAAGCCGTGGCGGGACACGTACAAGCGGGTCTTGGCGTTGGATGCGCATTGGGAGCAGCCGCGTTTTCGGGCGGCGCGGATTGCGGAGTTGCGTCACTTTTTGGAGACGCGGTGTGCGCAGGTGCCGCATTTGGGGCCGTTGGTGCGGTTGGTGCGCGAAGGGATGACGCGGCAAGATCTCTATGCGCTCATTGTGCCGTGCGAGCGGGAGCTCAAGCGGGTGAAGGTGACGGATGTGGAGATCCTTTCGCAAGATTTGCGGGCGGAGGAGGCGGTGGCCGAGCGGTTGCCGCTGACGGTGATTGCCGATCAGTTCCGCTCGGCGATTAATGTGGGGACGCTCTTTCGGGTCTGCGATTGCTTTGGCGTGCAGGAGGCGGTGCTCTGTGGGTATACGCCTGCGCCCGATGATGGCCGTGCCAAGCAGGCGGCGTTGGGGGCGGAGGCGTGGGTGCCGTGGAGTCGCGCGGAGCGGACGTTGGAGGCGGTGCGCGCGCAGCAGGCGAAGGGGGTGCGGGTGATTGCGTTGGAGACGGTGCCTTCGGCGGTGCCGTTGGAGGCGTGGGCGTGGCAATTTCCGTGCGCGGTGGCCTTGGGGAGCGAGCGCTTTGGGTTGGATCCGGATGTGGTGCAGGCGTGCGATGGGGTGATGCGCATCCCGATGTTTGGGCGGAAAAACTCGCTGAATGTGGTGATGGCCTTTACGTTGGTGGCCCACGCGGCGCGGTGCGCCTTTGAGCAGCAGCGCCGAGCCCCTTGAGGGACGATAACCTGGCAGAGCCGACAGCGGACAGCCGACAGCGGACAGCCGCTCCCGCGACGGGCGGACTGATGGCCTAATGGGCACATGTTTCCACGGCTCAGACGGGCCTTTCACCACAAGCGCCAGCGCGATGGCATAGCTCCTTCGCTAACGCTACGGACTTGTCCGCTGTCGGCTAACCTTCCCCCTGAGGCGGCATGAGGCGGCAAAGCGCAAAAAAGGCTTGCACCCGGGGGCGAGTTATGGCATAATGCGCGCTCACTTCATCCAAGTGATGTATTGGAACCGAACCGACTTGCGCGTAGGGTAGCGACACGTGCAGGTCTTGGAGAGCGAAAAGATGGTAAAGATTAGATTGCGTAAGACCGGGTGCAACCGCGTGGCGACCTTCCGTGTGGTGGCCTGCGATTCGCGTAGCCCGCGTGACGGTAAGTTTCTCGAGATCCTCGGCTGGTACGATCCCCGCAAGGAGACGCTCGAGCAGAAGTGCGGCTTGAACCTCGAGCGCGTGGCCTATTGGAAGAGCCAGGGCGCCCAGGTCTCCGAGACCGTGGCTTCCCTCATCAAGCAGGTTCAGAAGGCCCAGGCCTAACCCTGCTTCGGGAGGACGTTTGCGGTGCCCTTGCGCATCGATGTGGTGACGGTTTTCCCGGGGATGCTGCAAGGCTTCTTCGGGGAGAGCATTCTGCGTCGGGCCGTGGCAATGGGTGCCGCAGAGCTCCACGCCGTGGATTTGCGCGACTTTGCGCACGATCTCCGCGGCACGCTCGATGACAAGCCCTACGGTGGCGGCGCCGGGATGCTGATGAAGCCCGAGCCCCTCGTTGAGGCCGTTGAAAGCCTGCGCAGGCCCGAGACGCATGTCATCGCGATGACCCCCCAGGGCGCGCCCTTCCGCCAGGAGGCGGCGCGGCGTCTGGCCAAGGAGAAGCACTTGGTGTTTCTCTGCGGGCACTATGAGGGCATGGACGAACGAGCCCTCGAGCGCCTGGCCGATGAGCAGCTAAGCATTGGCGACTATGTGCTCACCAATGGCGCGCTGCCGGCAGCGGTGGTGGTCGATAGCGTGGTGCGCTTGCTCCCCGGCGTCTTGGGCGGCGGGGCGGAGGCCACCGAGCGGGAGTCCTTCTCCAATGGACTCTTGGAACAAGCCCAGTATACGCGCCCGCCGGTTTACCGGGGTCAGCGCGTGCCGGAGGTCCTCCTCCAAGGCGATCACGCTCGCGTTGAGCAGTGGCGCCAAAACCAGATGATCGAGCGCACGGCCCGGCATCGACCAGATTTGATACAGCATTAAGGAACAACCATGATTGCGAAAGCCCTTGAAAAAGTGAACGCCCTGACGGCCGAAACGCACACCAAGAAGTGCCCGGAATTGGCCATTGGCGACATCGTCCGCGTCTCCGTGCGCATTAAGGAAGGCGATAAGGAGCGCACCCAGGTCTTCGCCGGCGATGTGATCGCTCGCGATGGCTCGGGCATCACCGAAACCTTCACCGTCCGCCGCATCTCCTTCGGCGTGGGTGTTGAGAAGGTCTTCCCCTTCGCCTCGCCCGCCATCGAGAAGATCGAGGTGACCGGCCACGCGAAGGTCCGCCGCGCGAAGCTCTACTACCTCCGCAGCCGCACCGGTAAGGCCGCTCGCCTGCGCGCTCTCTAAGCCGCAAGCGCGAAGCGCTACACATCCACACAAACGCCGCAACTCGCCAGGCAAAGCGCCTGTGCGAGTTGTGGTGTTTGCGTGGGCGTGTGATGACGGAGGAGCGCGGACGGAGGGACGGTGCGCGTTCCGCGATGGACAGACTGGCGGTGCAAGGTGAGCGGGCGGCCTTGCTAACGCCGCTGAGGGCGGGGCTCCACCGCCTGCGCCAGGTCACTGTCACCTGTCAGGTCATGTCAAACGCGCGCGCACGGCGCGCGGGATTGTGGTATACTGCGCGTGTTTCGTCTTTATTAAAGGAGTTCTATGACCAAGCGTATGCGAGTGTTTGTGGCCGCGTTGTTAGCGGCTGGGTTGGTGTGGGCTTTGCCGCCGATGCCGGAGGTGTTGGACCGGGCGGCGGCGTTGGAGAAGGTGGCGGCGGCGAAGGCTGAGGATGCGCCCAATGCCAATGCCTTGACGATTGCCCAGGCGCACTATGTGCAGTATGAGGCCGATGGCTCGGAGACCTCGTGGTTCGACTTCTGGTGCAAGGCGTTGACCGAGGCCGGAGCGGTGGAGCTGCGCGACCTGCCGGTGTGGTACAAGGAGGGCTTCTCGGAGGCGGAGATTCAGGTGGCGGAGGTGGTCCGCCTCGATGGCACGGTCGAGCCCATTGACATTGCCAAGAACACCAGCACCGCCACGAGCAACAGCAGCAACGCATCCAATATCTACGACGACAAGGCCAAGCGCCTGGTCCTGACCGTGCCTCGTCTGGAGAAGGGCGAGACGCTGCATGTGGTTCTAGCCCAGCACATCTACCGCCCGCGCATTCCCGGCACCTACTCCGATGTGGAGCTCTTTGAGAGCACCGAGGCGCCGATGCCCTACGCTTCGCTGACCATCCTAGCGCCGAAGGAGCTGCCGCTCAAGGCCACGGCCCTGATTGACGAGGTGCCCGGCACCGTCACCCAGAGCAAGGAGACGCGCGCGGATGGGCGCGTGCTCTACCGTTGGGTGGCGCGCAATGTGCCCCAGACCTTCCCCGAAGAGAATATGCCCGAAGAGAGCACCCAGCTGCAGCGCGTGCTGGTCTCCACCTTCAGCTCCTGGGAGGAGCTCTCGATGTGGTATTGGGAACTCTGCGTGCCGCACCTGAAGACGACTCCGGCCATCGAGGCCAAGGTCAAGGAGTTGACCGAGGGCAAGAGCCGCGAGGAGCAGATTTCGGCCCTCTTCGGCTTTGTGGCCCAGGGCATCCGCTATATGGGCATCATCGCCGAGGACACCGCGCCGGGCTACGAACCGCACGACGTGAGCCTGACCTTCGACAACCGCTATGGCGTCTGCCGCGACAAGGGTGCGCTGTTGGTGGCGATGTACCGCCTGGCCGGCTTCGAGGCCTTCCCCGTGCTCATCAATGCCGGCTCCAAGCGCGATAAGGAGGTGGCAATCCCCTACTTCAACCACGCCATCGTGGCCATCGACCTGGGCAACCGCAACTACAACCTCGTCGACCCGACCGACGACACCGCCCGCGCCGAGATGCCCGGCTACCTGAGCGACTGCACCTTCCTGGTCTGCCGCCCCGAAGGCGACACCCTGCAGGTCACGCCCGTGCCCTCGCCCGAGGAGAACTGCCTGCGCATCGCCACCGAGGGCGAACTCGATGCCGCCGGCACCCTCACCCTCTCGGCCACGCTCGACTTTGGCGGTTTGAACGACACCGCCTACCGCCCGCTCTTCGTCAAGCACCCCATCGAGCGCATTCGCGACCGCTTTGACGGCATTCTCAAGCGCATCCTCCCCGGCGCCAAGATTGCCGAGCTCTCCTTCACCCCGGCCAACCCCAAGGACATCTCCCAGCCCCTGCAGGTCAAGCTCTCCGCCCAGGTTCCCGGCTATGCCCTGCCCGACGACGCCGGCCACACGATGGTCACCCTGCCCTTCCTCTCGCGCGGCTTCGGGATGATTAACTTCCTCTTCGATGGCCTCGCCCAGCCCACGCGCAAGTACGACTGGGTCATCTCCGCCCCCTGCTCGGTGCGCGAGACGGTCAAGCTCCGCGGCTTTGACTCCCTCGGCCAGAGCGCCCTCCTCCCCGAAGACCCCATCTTCAAGAGCAACGGCGCCTCCTACGACGTCACCTGCAAGCGCGATGAGCAGACCGGCGAGCTCACCCTCACCCGCGCCGTCGAACTCACCCAGAAAACCTACACCCCCGAGAATTACCAGGCCCTGCGCCGCTTCCACGAACGCGTCCGCCGCCAGGAGTCCGTGCGCCCGCTCTTCACCAAGCAGACCGGCCTGGAGGAGGACGCCATCGTCCTCAAGCGCCTGGACTTCACCACCCTGAATGCCGATGGCACCCGCACCCGCCGCCAGATCAAGGATACCCGCATCCTCACCTTCCAGGGCAAGCGCGCCAATGGCGAGGTAAAGCTCAACTATGTGCCGGCCTTCCAGAAGCTCACCCTCGCCGCCGCCGAGGTCCGCACCGCGCAGGGCGACCTGGTGTGCGTGACCGAGAAGGAGCGCAACACGATGGACGTGGATGGTGCGGCCCTCACCCCCCGCTACCCCACCGCCAAGCAGCTGGTCATCTCCCTCCCGGCCATCGAAGTCGGCGCCACTAGCCACCTCGATTGGGAAATCCACTCCACCGATTCGCGCCCCTTCTGCGAGACGGTCACCTTCGGCGCGGCCTACCCCACCGAGGAGCAGACCTACACCCTCACCCTCCCGACCGAGCTCGCCGGCAACCTGCGCGTGGCTGAGCGCAACTTCGGCGAGGCGAATGTCGAGCGCAGCGTGGTCACCAACGGCTCCAACGTCACCTACAGCTGGACCCTGCGCCACCTGAGCGCCCTGCACAGCGAGGGCAACACCCCCGCCGCCGAGCTCTTCCGCCCCACCCTCCACCTGGCCTTGCGCGAAGCCGCCGCCCACCGCGTCCTCCCCGGCCTCATCGACCAGGCCCGCGCGCAGGTCAAAACCGGCTCGACCGCCGCCCGTGCCGCGGCCAAGGCCCTCGCCAAGGAGGCCGATTTGCGTGACCAGGAGGCCAAGCTCCGCGCCGTGCAGACCTTCCTCGCCCGCCGCATCCGCCCCCTCGGTCCCGCCTGGACCGCCCTTCCCTTCGGCACCCTCTCCGCCCCCGACGCGGTCCTCGCCGATGGCTATGGCAACCGCCTCGACCGTCTGCTCCTGCGCCAAGCAATGCTCGAAGCGCTCGGCGTGGAGAGCGAGCTCGTCTTTGCCTCCAGCGCCTCCCTCGCCGAGGCCTTCGCCTTCCGCGAAACGCAGGCCGCGCGTGAAGTGCCGCGTTGGACCCGCTGGGTCGCCCCCTACCTCCGCCTGGCAGATGGCCGCCTGGTGGGCGATGAGGGCGAGTTCGACGAACCCGGCGCCACCGCCCTCTCCTCGCGCGCGCTGATGACCCAAGCCGGGCGCATCCTCTACGAGCAGCCCGAGGCGCTGCGTAGCCACTCCGAGAACACGCTGCGTATCGTCCTGCGCGAGAATGGCGATGCCACCCTCTCCACCGAGACCTTCACCTGGGGCACTGCCGCCGGCGCCACCCGTCAGGCCCAGCGCGATATGACCCCCGAGGCCCGCCGCCGCAACATCGCCGCCATCGCCGACGCCCTTGCCCCCGGCGCCACCCCCGTCAGCGAATATGTGGTGGATACGGCGGCCTACCCGGTGCGCACCCGCCTGGCCGTGGAAGCCAAGGCCTACGCCACGCGCCAGGGCGACCTCCTCAGCCTCCCGGTCCCGCTCGCCACCACCCTCTACGGTCTGCGGGGCACCACCCGCCGCAACCCCATCTTCCAGCCTGAAGTTGCCGGCACGGTCCGCACGGTGGATCTGTGGTTGCCCAAGGGCTCAGAGATCGTCTCCAAGCCCGAGCCCTACACTCACACGCTCCCGGGCGGCGGCACGATTGCCCTCACCTGCACCACCGAGGTCCTCCCCGTCACCGGCATCGTGCGCCTGACCTACACGGCCACCTACAGCGCCACCCCGGCCCTCCTCGACCGCTGGTTCTACCCGGCCCTCACCGAGCTGGACCGCCGCCTGAACGCCCCGGCGATGGGCACGCTCGTCATCCGCTTGGGCAAGTAGCCCCGCGCGCCATGGCCCGGCCCTGCTGCATCCTTGGTGTCGAAAGCTCGTGCGACGAAACGGCCGCGGCCGTCGTCCGCAACGGCACCGAGGTCCTCTCTTCGGTCATCTACTCCCAGGTGCCGCTCCACCAGCCCTATGGCGGCGTGGTGCCGGAGATTGCCTCGCGCTCGCACATCGAAAAGATCCGCGGCATCCTCGAGCAAGCCCTGGCCGAGGCCTTCCCCGGTGAGGCCGACCCCTGGGCGCAGGTCGATGCCATTGCCGCCACGCGTGGTCCGGGCCTGGCCGCCTCGTTGCTCGTGGGCTGGACCGCCGCCAAGGGCCTTGCCCTCGCCCTGGGCAAGCCGCTCCTGCCCATCAACCACATGCACGCGCACCTCTGGTCGGTCTACCTCGACCACCCCGAGCGCTTCTCGCCGGACAACTACCCGCAGCTGGGCCTGGCCGTGAGCGGCGGGCACACCAGCTTCGTTGCGTGCACCTGCGCGCCCGAGGGACAGCTCGCCTACCGCCTCCTCGGCCAGACCATCGACGATGCCGCCGGCGAGGCCTTCGACAAGGCCGCCAAGCTCCTCGGCCTGGGCTACCCGGGCGGCCCGGTCATCGACCGCCTGGCGCGCACCGTCACCCTCGCCCCCGGCGAAAAGCCCATCCCCTTCCCCCTCGGCCGCGTCAGCGCCGAGCAGCCCCTCCCCGAGGGGCTCAGCCCCGAGCTCTGCGTCAGCTTCTCGGGCCTCAAGACCGCCCTGCTTACCTACGTGCGCAAGCACCCGCCCCAGAGCGAAGCCGAGGTGGCCAAGATCGCCTTCTCCTATCAAGAGGCCATCGTCGCGGCCCTCGCGCGCCGGGTGGAGCACGCCCTGGCCACCGGACGCTACCGCTCGCTCGCCCTCGGCGGCGGCGTCTCCCTCAACGGCCGCCTGCGCGCGGCCCTCACCCCGCTCTGCCAGCGCGCGGGCATCCCCCTGCTCTGCGCCGAAGCGCGCTACTGCGGCGACAACGCGGCAATGATTGCCGGCGTGGCCCCGCGCGAAGTTGCCCACCCCACGCCCCTCGAGCTCGATATCGACCCCTCTTGGCCGATCTAATCCCGGAGGTTTCCAGATGCTGAAGAGAGCCTACGCCGCCGCCGTCCTCGGGATTGGCGCCAAGCCTGTTGAGATTGAAGTCCACGCCGTCCCCTCCGAAGATCCGCGCACCCGCGTGGTCGGCTTGCCCGATGCCGCCGTCAAGGAGAGTATCGACCGCATCCGCGCGGCCCTCAAGAACTCCGGCCTCAAGCTCCGCCCCCTCAACCTCACCATCAACCTCGCTCCCGCCGACCTCCGCAAAGAGGGCCCGGTCTACGACCTGCCCATCGCACTGGCCCTCGTCGCCGCCGGCAGCGGCCTTAATATGCCCGCCCTCGAGCAGATCCCCGCCCTCGGCGAGCTCGCTCTCGGCGGCGAAGTCCGGCGCGTGCGCGGCGTCCTGCCCATCGTTCTGGCCCTCCGCCAAGCCGGCTTCAAATATGTGATGGTCCCCGAGCCCAACGCCGATGAAGCGGCCCTCGTTGAAGGCATCGAGGTCTGGCCTGTGCGCTCCCTCACCCACGCCATCACCCTCCTGACCGGCGGCGAGCCCCCGCAGGTCCGCCCCTGCGCCCAAAACCTCCTCGCCCACGAGGCCCCCGGCGATGACTTTGCCGATGTCAAAGGCCAGCTCGCCGCCCGCCGCGCCATCGAAGTCGCCGTCAGCGGTGGCCACAACCTCCTGATGATTGGCTCGCCCGGCTCGGGCAAGACGATGCTCGCGCGCCGAATCCCCTCCATCCTCCCCCCGCTCACCCCCGACGAAGCCCTCGAGGTCACCGCCATCCACTCCGTTGCCGGCACCCTCAAGGAAGCCGTCATCACCCGCCGCCCCTACCGCGCCCCCCACCACACCGTCTCCGACGCCGGCCTCATCGGCGGCGGCACCCACCCCACCCCCGGCGAAGTCTCCCTCGCCCACCGCGGCGTCCTCTTCCTCGATGAACTCCCCGAGTTCCACCGCCGCGTCCTTGAAGTCCTCCGCCAGCCCCTCGAAGATGGCGCCGTCACCATCGCCCGCTCCGCCGGCACCCTCACCTTCCCCGCCGACTTCATGCTCGTGGCCGCCATGAACCCCTGCCCCTGCGGCTTCGCGGGCGACCCCAAGCGCGCCTGCCGCTGCCCCGAAACCGCCATTCGCAACTACCGCGCCCGCGTCTCAGGCCCCCTCCTCGACCGCATCGACCTCCACGTCGAGGTCCCCGCCGTCCCCTTCGAGGCCCTCGCCAACGCTGCCCCCGGCGAGAGCTCGGCCACCATCCGCGAGCGCGTCCTCCGCGTTCGCGCCCTCCAAGCCGAACGCTACCGCGCCCTCCCCAACATCCGCTGCAATGCCGACCTCCCTGCCGGCAAACTCCAGACCTTCTGCCCCCTCGAGCCCGCCGCCCAGACCCTCCTGCGCTCGGCGATGGACGAGCTTGCCCTCACCGCCCGCGCCTATACCCGCATCCTCCGCGTGGCCCGCACCATCGCCGATATGGCCGGCTCGGAGGTGCTCACCCAAGCCCACCTCTTTGAGGCTATCCAATACCGCGCCCTCGACCGCGCCCAGTGGTAGCGCGCTGCCGCGCGCAGCCGTTAGCGATTAGCGGCTAGGCTAGCGATTAGCTGTTAGCGGCTGGGCTAGCGATTAGCTGTTAGCGGCTAGCGGTTAGCGGATGGCGACATGGGGGCTTCTCGCCCCCACCCCCTCGGGAGCGCAGGGCGCTCCTCCCCGCCGCGAGCGCGCAACGCGCGCTCGCTTGTCAGTTCCCCCTGGGCCAAAATTATGGTATACTCTTGCTAACCTAGTTGACTTTGGAGAATACCGTGACGAAGCAAAACACCCCCCCGATGGCCGGAGACTTATTACCTGTTCGCAATTCAACGGCGGAGTTTTTGACCTTTGCCCGCGAACACGGGGCAAACACCATCGCCGTTCGCTTTCAAGATGGCATGCTGTGGCTGACGATGACAGGCATTGCCGCCCTCTTTGAGGTGGATAAATCTGTTATTTCGAGACACTTATCAAACATCTTTGCCGCGCAGGAGCTCTCGGAAGCGGCAACTGTTGCAAAATATGCAACAGTTCGTCAGGAGGGGGCCCGGCAGGTGGAGCGGCAGCTCGACTACTACAACCTAGAGGCCATCATCGCCGTGGGCTATCGCGTCAATTCCACCCGGGCAACGGAGTTCCGCCGGTGGGCAACGGGCGTGTTGCGGGACTTCTCGATGCGCGGCTATGTCATCGACCGCAAGCGGATGGAAAATGGCACCTTCTTGGGCGAGGACTACTTTGAGCACCTGCTCTCCGAAATCCGCGAGATCCGCCTGAGCGAGCGGCGCTTCTACCAAAAGATCACCGACATCTACGCCACGGCGATGGACTATGACAAGCATGCCGAAGAGACCCGCAGCTTCTTCGCCAAGGTCCAGAACAAACTTCACTATGCCGTTCACGGCCACACGGCAGCCGAGTTGATTTGGGAACGCGCCGATGCCCGTCAGGAACATATGGGCCTCACCACCTGGGAGAAGGCCCCTGAGGGCAAAATCGTTAAGGCCGATGTGGGGATTGCCAAAAACTATCTTACGCGCGAAGAGCTTGAGTCGCTTGGCAGCATTGTCAATGCCTACCTTGACCTGGCCGAACGGCAGGCCAAGAAACAGATTCCGATGACCATGGCCGATTGGGCCAAACACCTCGACCGCATCCTGCTGGCCACTGGCGATGAGCTGCTCACCCGTGCCAGTGAAATCTCAATGGAGATTGCCCAGGCCAAGGCCGAATCCGAGTTCGACAAGTTCCGCGTCCAGCAAGACCTCGCCTATCAGAGCGACTTTGATCAGTTGCTCAATGAGGTAGCCCCCTCTCTCGCGGGGCGTTAGGCCTGCCGATAGAGCTCCGGGTGGGCGCGAAGATAGGGCACGATAGCGGCCGGCAGGGCAGCCGGGATCTCCCCTGCGGCAAGGGCGGCACGGAGATTGGTGCTCGAAAGATCGAGCAGCGGACCTTGCAGCCGGTGGGCTAGCAGTTTGGGAGAGAAGGGGTGCTCGGGGGGCTCAACGCCCGGGCGGTCAAAGGCGATAAAGTGGCAAAGGGTTAGCAACGCCTCCGGGTGGTGCCACTTGGGAAAGGAGACCACCGAGTCCATCCCGAGAATGAACCAGAAGTCGGCCTGCGGCTCGGCGGCGCGGAGGGCGCGGAGCGTGTCGACGGTATAGACGGCACCCGAGGGATAACACTCGCGCAGGTCGAGGGTGAGGTGTGGATAGCCGGCGAGCGCGAGGCGGAGCATGGCGCAACGGGCATCGACCGGGGTCGCCCGGCGGCTTTTGAGGGCCTGCTGGGCGCAGGGCATCAGGCGAACTTCATCCAGGGCGAAGGCTTCGCGAGCGGCTTCGGCCAGGGCGAGGTGGGCGCGATGGACGGGGTCGAAGGAGCCCCCGAGCAGGCCGATGCGGCGCGCGGGCTGAGCCATCACTTGAAGTAGGGCGCGGGCGGTTCGCCGAGCGAGCGGGGTGTAAAGGCCTTGGGGGCCGTTGTACCCGAAAGGCCAACTTCAACCTCGGCCGCTTCCGACATCCGAAAGACGTAGCGGAAGGCGAAGACAAGCCCGGTGACAATCAGCAGCCCCACAAGCATCGCGCTCATCTGGGCAATGCGGCGCGGCGTCAAGAAGGGGGCGGACTCGGCATCCAACCGGCGGACCTTGGGGCGCGTGATCAGGCGGATAAGGGCATTGACCGAGCCCACCATCGCCTTCCCGGCCGAGAGCAAGGTGCCGAGCCAAGGGCTTGTGGGGTCTTCGACCGGGTGTTGCGGGCCGAAGATGGCGCCTTGCGGCCCGGGCATGGGGGCGCGGACCGGAAGCGCCTGGCGAATGGCCGTGCGCGGCTTGGGCGCGCTCTCCGGCATGGGCGCAGGGGCCGGCGCGGCGGGCTGGCGCGGGAGTTCATCCCCGCGCAGCGTAAAGGGCTCCTCGGCAGGTTGTGCAAGGGGAGAAGGTGGGGTATCGACCGGCGGGATGTCGGCGCTCTCCGGGACCGGGGAGGAGGCCGTGTCGGTCGAGACCGGCGGCATCTCAGGCTTGGGGACTGCGGTGGAGAGCGCTTCGGCAGAGGCAACAAACTTGTGCCCGGTGGAGACATGAATGGCGGCGGGGTCTTCCTTCGGGGGAAGGGTGCGATGGGCGCCGGTGTGGATGGGCTCGTGGGGCTTCTCGGGGAGGCCTCGGACATTCGGATGGGAGACCGGGCCGAGGTCACCGCCGCGCCCTTCGGCAGCAATGAGCGCATTGTAATCGGCTTCAAGGGGCTTGGAATCGATGCCCAGTTCGCGGCAGTAGTTCCGAATGTAACCGCGGCCGTAGGCAGGGGCAACGATGCGCTTGAGATTCTCGGTTTCGAGCATCTCAACAAAGCAGGTGCGCATATTCATCCGCTCGGCGATATACTCGCGTGTCCAGCCGTGTTCCAAACGTTTCTGCTTAAGGATTTCACCAAATGCCATAGCTGCTCTCCTTGGTGGGGCCTAGCACTCGGGCGCGTCGAGGCTAGCGGGGTCAAAGTCTCCCAGGTCGGGGATATCGGCGGCGGCCGGGAGGGCCTCGTCGGTCGGTTCGTAGGTAAAGTCTTGGGATGCGGATGGTTGCGGCGCTTGCTCGGGGGCGGCGGCCTCGGTGGCGAGGCGCTCCTCAAGCTCGCGCTGGGCGAGGGCATTGAGGTCCACCAGGATTTCGCGCGAGCCGCCAGCCTTGCCGCTGGGGCCGATGATACCGCGCTCTTCGAGCATATCGGTGATGCGCCCGGCCTTGTTATACCCAATCCCCAAGCGGCGCTGAAGGGCGGAGGTGGAGAAGCGGCCATTCTGGCGAATGTATTCAAGGGCACGCTGGTAGAGGCCCTCATCGCTCTTGTCATCCCCGGGGGCAAGGCTGGCGGCCGCGTTGTCGAGGGGTGCGGCGGATTCGGGGACGAACTCGGAGATAAGGGAGGAGACATCGTCCTGCGGCTTGTCTTCCTTGATGCGGTCGATGGTGTCGGCCAAGACGTGATCGAAGGCCGGACCGGCTTGCTCCTTGATGAAGTTGCAGATACGGGCAATCTCGCCATCGCTGACCCAAGCGGCCTGGGAGCGCTCGGGGGCGCGCCCACCGCGTGCCAAGAGCATATCGCCCTTGCCGATGAGATTCTCGGCGCCGACTTCATCAAGGATGGTGCGCGAATCGTTGCCCTGGGTCACGCGCAGGGCGATACGGCCGGGAATGTTGGCCTTGATCGTGCCGGTGATGACGTTGGTGGTGGGGCGCTGAGTGGCGATGATGAGGTGGATGCCGGCCGCGCGCGCCTTCTGGGTGAGCGAGGTGATGGGCGGCTCAATGTCGGACTTCACATCGAGCATCAGGTCGGCGAGCTCGTCGATGACGATGACGATGTACGGGAGGCGCTGGATGGGGTTGTTGCGATCGGGGAGCGGGGCCTCAACGCGGCGGTTGTAGTCGGAGATATTGCGCACGCCGTAGGTCTGAAGTTGCCGATAGCGGCGATTCATCTCCATCACCGCCCAACGCAGCACAAAGACCACCTTCTTGGGCTCAACAACCACGGGGTTGAGCAGATGCGGCAGGTCATCGTAGGCCGTGAACTCCACGCGCTTGGGGTCCACCATAATCAGGCGCAACTGGTCCGGCCGCCGGCACATCAAGAGCCCCACGAGCATATCGTTGACGGCCACGGACTTACCCGACCCGGTGCCGCCGGCCACCAGCAGGTGGGGCATCTCGGCCAGATCCACAATCAAATCGCCGCCCGTGGCGAGCTTGCCCAGCGCCAGGGGCAGGGCCATCTTGCGCTCAGCCTGGAGCCAGGCATCGCCCTCAAGCACTTCGCGCAGCGTAACCGATTGGCGGACCGTGTTGGGCACTTCAATGCCCACCACATCGCGCCCCGGGATGGGGGCCTGGATGCGGATGCTTTCGGCGCGCAAGGCCATCAGCAGGTTGCTCTCGTAGGTCTTGAAGCGCTCGAGCTTCACGCCCGGCGCGGGCATCACCTCAAAGAGCGTCAACACCGGGCCGCGGATTTGCCCAACCACCTGCGCAGCAATGCCAAACTGCTGGAAGACGCTCTCAATGGCGTTAATGGCCAGCTGCAGGTCATCGGCATCCTTGGCGCGCGGCGGGATGGGATCGAGCAGATCGGTCGAGGGCATCGTGTAATCGGGCACCGCAGGCTCGGCAGGCGCATCGTTATCATTGGCGGCGATAGCCGGACCGGTGACGGCCTTGAGGGGCGAAACGGGCTTGAGCGCAGCCGGGTTGTCCCCACTCAGGGTGAAGGGCGGCTCTGGCGCTGGAGCCGGCGCAGGCGGAGGAGGCGGGGGCGGAGGAGGCGGGGGCGGCGGTGCCGGTTTCGGCTCGGGGGCGCGCGGGCGCTCACCCAGGGCAAGCTGAACCTCGTCCTCCTCGCGCTGGGCGTAGGCGTTTGCACTCCAATCGGCCCCACCCTCGACTTCGGGGGCTGCGCGGCGGGCGAGGAGGTCGCGCGGGTCGAGCGTTTCGGCGGCGGCCTCGGCCTTGCGGCGAAAGAGCGCAGTGACAAACCCGCGCAGCGTCTTGGCCTCGGGGGCGGACGGCGGCAGCACGGCAGCCTGTTGGCGCTCGGCAAGCAGGGCGCGCTTGGCCTCCTCTTCGCTGCTCAATTCACGCTGCGGCTCGCGCGGCATGGTCAGGCGCACGAGCAGCAGGAGCGTGTTGCGCACGCCAACAACGAGCAGGGTGAAGACGAGCGTCAGCACCCAGAGTAGCAGTTGCAGACCAAAGGAGCCCAGCAGCGGGCGGAGGTGCTCGGTGACAATCCACTGCCCAAACGCGCCGCCGGCATTGGGGCGCAAATTGAGGTCGGCCAAAAGGGGAATGGTGGCCCCCGTGTCGCCGCCGCAGACTTGGAAGAGGCAGGCGAGCGTGACATAGAGCCCCGCCATCCAAAGCACGCGCAAGCGGAAGAAGCGGACGCGGCCATGGAGCAGGAAGCCGGTCAAAAGGGCCAGCAGGGGGAAGGCCGCGTAGCGATAGGCCAATCCGGCCAACCCGTAGCCATAGAAGGTCATCCACGCGCCCAGTTTGCCCACGCGGTTCATCACCAGACCATCCGGCGGCGAAGGCGGGTTGCAGAGCCAGGAGACATCGCGCCAATCGTAGGTCAGCATCGCCACCAACGCCACCACCCAGTAGAGCGCGCAGAGCACCCCCAGAACGCGCCGGTGCAAGACGACCCGTTCGGAGACCACGCCTGGCTCCTCTAGCGGTTCAAGCGGCCGCATCTGCTGCCCTCTCTTGGCCATTTATTCGCTCTCCGTAACCAACGAAAACTTGTTCAGGCGTGCTCGGCGGAGCACCTTGATAACATCCATAATCCGCCCATAGGCCTGCGTTTCATCTCCGCGAATGTGAGCGGCCACCTGCGGGTTCTTCTCAACGGCTGCCGCCGCGGCCTGATAGAGCTCCTCATCCGAGACCTCCTGCTGGCCCAGGAAGAAGTGACCATCGGCGCGGATGGTGATGTTGAGCGGCTGATCGGTGGGCAGCGGATCGCCCGTGGCGGAGGGAAGCTTGACGGTGATGCCGTTCTGCAGCGCGGGGAAGGTGATAATAAAGGCAATCAACAGCAAGAAGGTCATGTCCAGAATCGGCGTCATGTTGATCTCGCTGTGGATCTTGCGCTTTCCCCGCGCCCGGGCTCTGGAGAAGCGCCGCTTTAGCATACGCCTCCCTTTTCGGATGCGGCGTAGTTCAGCGAGAGTTTGCCGATGAGCTCTTCGCCAAAGCCTTCCAGTTGCACGGTGAAGGCTTCAAGCTTAGCCTGCAGCACGTTATAGGCGATGGTCGAGGGAATCGCCACCACCAGCCCCACCACCGTGGTGAGCAGGGCCGAAGAGATACCCGGCGCAAGCTCGGCAATATTCGCGCTTCCACTCGCGGCCATAGCCTGGAAGGCCAACATCACGCCCCAGACGGTGCCAAAGAGCCCGAGCAGCGGGGCCGAACTGGTCACCACCGCCAACGCGGTCATTCCACGGTTGAGGATAACGGTCTCTTCATCCGTGGCATGGGCGCAGGTGCTTGCCACCAATTCCATCTGCGCGGGGGTCAGCGTGGGGCAGGCCGTCGCATCCTGCTGCAGGAGGAGCAACTGCCGGCGCGGGATGAGCTTGACAAAGCGCTCGGAGGTCCGCCGATAGACCGTCTCCAAGGGCGAAGCCTCAAAGGCGTAGCCCTTGTCGCAGTAGAGCGTGAGAGGGTCGTCCTGGCGCGCAAAGTCATCGGCAAAGCGGCGAGAGCGAGTATTGATGGCCCGCAGCGCGCTGAACTTGCCCAGGAAGACCGCCCACGAGCCCACGCTCATCACAATCTGCGTAATCACGATAAGCTGACCGCAGAAGTCCGAATCGACAAAGGCCTGAATGGGCCCGCCGACCATTGCGAAAAAGGCGCACGCTCCAATCATTGCCTCAGATCCTCTCGGGGGTGGGGATGCCCAGAAGCGTCAGGCCGCCACGCAGGACCTTCGAGACCGCGCTGCACAGGCCAATGCGGCTATCGCGCACCGCTTCGCTCTCGGCCTTGAGGACAGGCGAGCTTTGGTAGAAGCTGCTGTAGAGCTGGCTGAGCTGATAGAGGTAATCGGCCAGGATGCTGGGCTTGCAGAGGTCGCCCGCGCGCTGGACGGCGTTGGGGAACTGCAACAGGTGCAGGGCCAGGGCCTTCTCGGCATCGGTGCCCAGCGTGATGGGCTGCTCGGCGGGGGCCTTGCCCACGGTGGCGCGATACTTCTCCAACAGCGAGTTCAAGCGCGCGTTGGCGTATTGCAGGTAGGGGCCGCTGTTGCCTTCCAGCGCCAGGGCCTTATCCCAGGTGAAGACAATCATCGTGGTGGGGTCGTGCGAGAGATCGGCATACTTGATGGCACCAATGCCGATGGCTTCGGCCAGGGCGGCACGCTCGGCTTCGGACCAATCGGGGTGGCTCTCGTCGACAATCTTCCGGGCGCGGGCGGCCGCTTCGTCCAGGAGCGTTTCGAGCTTGATGACGTTGCCCTGGCGCGTGGAGAAGGTGCCTTCGGGCAGGCGCATTAGGCCGAACCAGACGTGCTGCAGGAGCGTCTTGCCGCAGAGCCCAAGCTTGCCGCAGATGTGGAAGAATTGCTTGAAGTGCAGCTGCTGGCGCTCGTCGGTGACGTAGATGATGCGCGCGGGGTCAAACTCCTCCACGCGGCTCTTGACGGTGGCGATGTCGGTGGTGGTGTAGTTGAAGCCGCCATCGCGCTTCTGGACAATGGCCACCTCCAGCCCCGCGTCCTTGAGATCAACAATCCAGGCCCCTTCGCTCTGCGTGGCCAGACCTTGGGCACGGAGGGCCTCGACGGTCGGGCCGAGAGTCGGCTGGTAGTAGCTCTCGCCGCGGTACAGATCGAACTTCACCCCGAGCCGCGCGTAAATGCGACCGAACTCCTTGAGCGAGATCTCGATGAAGCGCTCCCAGACCGCGCGGTTTTCCGCATCACCGGCCTGCAACTTCACCAGTTCCTCGCGGCAGCGGTCGAGCCACGCCGGGTCATCCTTCGTGCGGCCGTAGCTCTGCACATAGACCTTCTCGAGCAGCTCAACGGTGAGGTTCGCGCGCTCCTCGTCGGTCAAGAAGGCGCGGTAGCCCATAATGAGGATGCCGAACTGCGTGCCCCAGTCGCCCAGGTGGTTATCGGCAATGACCTCATAGCCCAGCGCGCGCAGAATGCGGTCGATGGCGTTGCCGATGACCGTCGAGCGGATGTGGCCGATGTGCATGGGCTTGGCCACGTTGGGCGAGGAGTAGTCGATGACCACCTTCTCGCCCGCGCCGCGCTGCGCCACGCCCAGCTTGGGATCGGCCGCCAGGGCCGCCACGCCGGCGGCCACCGCCTTGCGCGAGAGCGTCAAGTTGATAAAGCCCGGCCCGGCCACCTCGGCCTTCTCCAAAATCTCCGGCAACGGCAGCGCCGTCACCACGGCCTGGGCCACCTCGCGCGGGTTCTTGCCGGCACGCTTGGCAATGCCCATCGCGTCATTGCACTGCCAATCGCCAAAGCGGCTATCCTTCGAGGGCACCACCTTGCCGCCGCCGCACCCGGGCACCACCTGCTCAAAGGCTGCTGCCAACCACGCCTTCGCCAAACCTTCGCAATCCATCGGCTCTCTCTCGCTTTCCTTACTTCTTGAACGAATCCTTGAGCGTGACCGTGCGGTTGAAGACCGGCACGCCGGGCTTGGAGGCGTGAACGTCGGGCGTAAAGTAGCCCGTGCGCTCGAACTGATAGTGCTCGCCCGGGGCGGCCTGCTCCAAGAGCGGCTCGCCATAGGCCTGCACCACGCTCATGCTGTTGGGGTTGAGCGCGTCGAGGAAGTTCCCGCTCGGGCAGGCCATCGGATCCTCCAGCGCGAAGAGGCGGTCGTAGAGCCGCACCTCGAAGGGCTTGCCATACTTCACGCTCACCCAGTGGATGGTGCCCTTGACCTTGCGGCCGTCGGCCGGGTTGCCGCCGCGGCTTTCGGGGTCGTAGGTGCCGTGGATCTCCACCACATTCCCCGCCGCGTCCTTGACCAGCGAGGTGCAGGTGAAGAGGCAGAGGCCGCGCAGGCGCACCTCGTTGCCCACCGTCACGCGGAAGAACTTCTTGACGGGCACCTCCATAAAGTCATCGCGGTCAATCCACAACTCGCGCGTGGCGACGATGCGGCGCTTGCCGGCGCTCTCGTCCTCGGGGTTGTTCGGCACCTCGGCCACCAACTCCTCGCCCTCGGGCAGGTTGTCGATAATCACCTTCACGGGGTTGAGCACGGCCATCCGGCGGGTGGCGATGCGGTTGAGGTCGTCGCGCACGCACCACTCCAAGAGCGCCAGGTCGGTCAAGGACTTATACTTCGAGATGCCCGTGCGCTCGCAGAGGTCGCGGATGGCCGCGGCCGTGTAGCCACGCCGACGCATCCCCGCCACCGTCGGCATCCGCGGATCGTCCCAGCCATCGACCACGCCATCTTCCACCAGCTGACGCAGGAAGCGCTTGCTCATCACCGTGTAGGTGAGGTTCAAGCGGGCGAACTCGCGCTGCTGCGGGCGAATGGTCTTGCCGCCGCGCACCACCAAGCGCCCCTGCTCGGCCAGGCGGTCGATGACCCAATCGTAGAGCGGACGGTGCACCTCGAACTCCAATGTGCACATCGAGTGGGTGACCCCCTCGAGCGCGTCCTCGATCGGGTGGGCGAAGTCGTACATCGGGTAGCAATGCCACTGGGTGCCGGTGCGGTAGTGCGGCAGGTCGACAATGCGGTAGATGACCGGGTCGCGGAAATGGATGTTGGGGGATGCCATGTCAATCTTCGCGCGCAGGCAGTGCGACCCCTCGGCAAAGGCCCCCTCGCGCATCTTGCGGAAGAGCGCCAAGTTCTCCTCCGGCGAGCGATCGCGGTAGGGCGAGAACTTGCCCGGCTCGGTCGGCACCCCGCGATAGGCCTTCCACGCCTCCTGCGAGAGCTCGCAGACGTAGGCCTGGCCGCGCTGGATCAACTCCTCGGCAATCGCCCACATCGTCTCGAACATATCGCACGCGTAGTAGAAGCTATCCCACTGGTAACCCAACCAGGTGATGTCCCGCTTCAACTGCTCCACGAAGTCCTCGCTCTCCTTGGAGGGGTTCGTGTCGTCCATCCGCAGATGGCACCGCCCGCCAAAGAGCTGCGCCATCCCAAAGTCCACCCACACCGCCTTCGCGTGGCCAATGTGTATCCACCCATTCGGCTCGGGCGGAAAGCGCGTCACCACCGTGCCGTCATTCTTTCCCTGCGCCAAATCCTCTTCAATCCACTGCCGCAAAAAGTGACGCGCGGTATCCAACTCCGTCTCCGCCGTCGCCGTCTCGTGCTTCTCTGCCATACGATAAACCATCCTTCGTAGAAACAAACGCCCATAGTATACCACATTCCCACGCACCGCGCGTGCGGGGCGCGCACTCAGCTACAGCTGTGACTGAGGCGCAGAGGTTATCTATTCGTAAGCGCTTGGCGTAGAGCGTTGTGCCACTCGAGGGGGTCGCCGGCTCGATGGAAGTGTTCCTCAAAGCGGGCATAGAGCTCGCGATAGGAAGTGGAGCCCAGAAGTTGACGCAGCATCTGCGTGTCGAGGGGGATTATCTTCATCCCGGGGCACTTCTGCGTGCAGTCGCTGGCGCGGTAGTAAACTTGCGCCTTGCGCATACGAAAGTCAGAGATGACGTTGGGGTTGAGGTGGGGGGCGATAAAGGTACAATAGGCCTTAGCGTGATCCGGGCTCGCCAGGAGGTATTCGCCCAGGTGCCGCGAGACCGGCTCCATCTCCATCCGCCGCTGAGCGTCTTTCTCGGCAAGCGTCACTTCAATCAAGAGCTGGTGGCGTGGATAATAGGGCGGATTGGCTTCGTAGTGCCACACGATGTCCGCTTCGCCACCACCTGCGTGCGTCTTGGGCATAAAGTCAGCCCCCAACGAGAGGTTCATATAGTCCAGCACCTCCCCGGTTTCGCCGCTGATGTAATACCACGCCAATGCCACGATGTACTCAAAGAGCGTCGGCAGGTCGGCTTCCTGAGTGATGAGCTCTTGAACCGCTTTGTCGTGTTTCCGGTCCTCGACCATCTCGAGGAGCTCGCGGACGGTCTCGATGGGGAAACGATGGTGCAAGAGCGCCTTGAAGCGTGCGTAGCGTTCGGCCTGCAGAACGGCCCGAATGCCACCGGCATCCCGTAGTTTCTCAGTCGATAGCCCTGTTGCTTCAAGGACGAGCTCGGTCTTGCTCGGGAGCGGTAGCGGAATGAGGTCCGCCAAAGGCACATCTTGCTCGAGGAGATGACAGGGCGCGAAGGCCTCCCGGTCAAGCCAAGAGGCAATGTGCTTGACGAAGACGCTTGGCAGTAAATCGAGGTAAACGCGCTCGTCGGCAAAGACGACGACATCGGCGAGGCGGAAGTAGCGCTTGTTCAGGTCGGCATAATCGTGCAAGGTTGCCTTGGCCTTCAAGAGCTGCATCAGCTCAAAGAAGCGCTTGCGGAAGTCCGCCTCGGTGGTTGCTTGAAGGATGGCCAGGTCGGCACGCCACCCCTCGGTCAACTGCTTGCGCTTCCCACTGAGGCCAAAGACTTGCTTCCACTCTCGACTCAGGTTACACACCTTGACGGCCTCGAGGAAGGCACTCAGTCGTTCCTCTGTCACGCCCCTGAAGACAATCTCGTGCAATGTCGTGAAGATGCCTAGGTAGGCCTTATCGTAGCGCTTATCGCCATCCGCTCCGCTCTTACGGTTCATCCCCACTTGGCAGATAAGGCGTTCATCCACCTGCTTGGCTGTTAAGAAGAGTGCGAGCGCCTCCTGATAGTTCTCCATCCCCATCAAGACCTTGAGAATCTCGGCATCGATGTCGAACGATTGTCCCGCCGCGCGAGATCGATTGATGGCACCGACAATCTGGGACAAGCGGTTAGGATTGACGCACAGCGGCAGCAGATAGACGAACTCCTCCTGCGTGAGATAGCGCTTCCCCTGACTATCTGGCGCAACCTTATTCAAGACATCGAGCAACACGACAAAGGGGCGAATAGACGAAGCGGCCTCCTTGTTTGTAGCTTTAAGCAATTGCAGGAAGTAGCACGCGCAGTCCTTTGCCAAATCCAAGAGGTCCTCGGGGGCAATGGCGAAGTCCTGCGCCTCTGAAATGGCCCAAAGGCGTTTCCCCGCCTCGGTCAGTTGGCGTTTCTCCGTCAGGAGCCCCAAATCCACCAAGCCCGAAGTCTTCTCGCGCGCGTCCTTGTCCGGCCGCGAAGCAGAGCCCTCGACAAGGCCTTGCTGCTGGAGCACCGTGTAATAGGCGGTCTGTACGGAGCAGTCAGACCAGCCCTTTGTCAACTTCCCACGGCTCTCCCAAAAGTCGTGAAGGTATCGCAGTTGCAGCTCGATGTCCCGGTTGATATGCTTTGTCCGGAAGCTGGTGGTTCCCATGGACCAGCAGAAACTCTTGTAGGCAAGCGCCATCGGCGGCCTCCGTTAGTAGTTGATGACCAGGATTTCGCGTGAGGTGCCGCGCTGCTTGCGTTGGTAATTGGCGTTGGAGTAGTCGCGCTGGACTTCGATGACCTTATAGTCGGCGGCGTGCTGCGCCAACCAATTCAACAGCAGCGCGTTGGTCCGGCCGTTGCTGTGCGTTACATTGGAGAGGGCGAAACGGCAGCCAGCGCGGTGCAGGCGGTCGAGCAACGCTAAGAGATCCTGCTCGTCCTGCTCGGTCCAGCCGCCATTTTCGTTGTAGGAGGCGGTCGTGACAAGATAAGGCGGGTCGGCATAGACAAAGTCGCGCGGACCTAAAGCGGCCAAGTCCAGCTGCCGGAAGTCTTGGCACAAGAAGTCAATCGTGCGCGTGTGCAGGCGGTCGATGAAGGCGCGCAGCTTCTCCTGCATTTTGGCATTGAAGTCACGCTTCCCCACGGGCAGGTTATATTCTCCCTTGGCATTGAAGCGGATTTGGTTGTTGAAGCCATAGACGATTAGCACATACAGGGCGATAGACTTCTCGGGCGTGCCGTCGGCCAAGGTGGCGTAGTGCCGCCGCAACGCCAGATAGGGCTCCTTGTTGAAGGCCCCGAGCCCCTTGGACGAGTTACCTCCGTAAGGTTCATAACCGTTGCGTTCGCTATCCGACAGCCCAAAGCGCGCGATCACCTCCCGCACCTGTGCGCTGAACTGCTCGGACGAGAGCGCCTTCATCGTCTTGAAGAGCGCAATCAACTGCGCGAGCGAGTCCACGCAGAGAACCCGCTTCGCCGGGACATTGACCCCCACATTGCAGCCGCCGCAGAAGAGGTCGACACATGTGTCAATCTCACGCGGGAAGTGCGGGAGCAACTGATTGAGGATGCGGAACTTGCCACCGGTGTAGTTCAGCGGCGAGGAGACCCACGCCAGCTCCGAGCGGCACTTGCACAGGAAGATGCGCTCGACGTTATCCTCCCGGCTGGACTTGCCGGCAGAGAAGGCCTTGTGGCTGCAGTGGAAAACCATTACCTCGCCCTTCGCGCGCAGGGTCCGCAGGATGGCCTCATCCGAAAGCTTCGCATTCGAGCGCTCGTTACCCTGCTCGGCCATATTGTTGTAGGTCAGCACCAGGTATCGCGCCTTGACATTAGCCACCAACTCGGCAAAGGCATCCTCGGCCTTCTGCGTGCAATAGTCGCTCTTCAGGGCGCTCCGGTCCATCTTCCGCGCCACCCCCACCACGCTTGGCTTCTCCCACCGCGCCACATTCTCCAGCACATGATAGGCATCGCTATACTGCCGGCTGTTGTAAGGCGGGTCCATAAAGAAGACATCCACCTGCCCCAACTGCGGGGCAAGCACGTTGGCATCCAGGTTAAAGCACTGATTATCCGCATAGGCGCACTTCGGCGGCACCGGCAAACGCAACTCCAAGTGCTTCTCAAAGGCCGTGTGCTTGCGATAGGCGTCGTAGTGCCCCACTGTGTTGGCAATCTTGTCCATCGCGTAGAGCAACGAGGCAATGAGCAAGGCCCGCTCACGGCCATTCACCTCGCCGGCGGCGTAGCGCTGCTCGATGTCCTCGCGAATGTAGCCAATGCGCCGGCAATCCTCGGCCGAAAAGTAGGTGTCGGCAAAGTGCTCGCTCATATAGTTTTCGCCCGGCTCGGTCAGGGCGTTATACCCTTGGAGCAACCGCGCCACCTTTGCCTCGTCGTAGGCTTCGCCCGAGAACCAGGCCACGTGGCAAATGTAGTTGCTGTAGAGAATGTCGTTGGTAATCAGGTGCTTGTCGCTAAACGCCGAAGCCACCGACCCCGTGCCAGCAAAGATGTCAACGAAGCTCTCCACCCCCTCGCAATGCGTCTCGACAATCCGCCGAATCTCCTCTAGCAGCCGATACTTATTCCCCAAATAGCGGCGATTGTAGATGTAGACCTTCTTCAACGGCACTGCTTCCACTCCCTCCACAGGGACAGACTCCACCACCCCGTCGGCGAGCCCCGTCGCACCAACAGCTAGCAATTCAACGCAAAATCCTCTCCGCGTAACGCTCCTCATAACACCTTCATTGTACCACAAGACACCCACCTCTATCTACTTTCACACAGACTTCCAAGGTCCGTGAGGCGGAGGTTCGCGGGCGAGCGCGGGGGCGAGCTGTGGGGGCGGGAGGCCAATAAAAACCCCGCGGGTTTCCGCGGGGGAGGAATGATATATATGGAATGAGAGTTAAGGCTCCAGCTTGACGGTCAACTTAATCGCCTGCTCGCCGGTTGCGAGCGGGAGACACGGCGCTTGCGCCGGGACGATGGTGCATTGACCGTTCGTGAAGGTGGGGGACTTGAGGGCGTAGGCCGCAACCTTCTCGCCATTCGCGTAGAGGTTGAGGGTGCCATTGAGGCGACCGGAGCGGGCGGTGGCAGCGGCGCCGGAGCCCTCCTTAAGGCCGATGGTGACGGAGGTCAACGGAATCCCCTCGGCAGTCACATTGCCGGCGGTAATGGCCTCGATACCGAACTCATAGGCGTAGGTCAGCGCGGCCGAAGAGGCCTCGTCAGCCGAGAAGGCCAGCGCGGCATTCAATAGCCACGCCTTCTCCGCCACATCGGCCCGATCCTCCTTCGATTGATCCTGCGTCACCAATGCCGCCGAGCCATTGAGCACCAACGCCGGGTCGAGCACTGCCAGGGTCGTCTTGGTCCCCCCAAGCTCGGTCTCCACAGTATCCAGGCGAGCGACCACATCGCCATTGGCCGCCGCAAGGTAGGCAGAGCCCGCCTCGGTCTGCGCATTGGCCAACGCCTTGGCCCCGTCCAACGCGAGCGTGTGGGTGACCGTGCCAGCCTCCGCATCTGTCGCCGTCGAGACCGGGTTCGCCTGAGTTGCCTCGGCCACAATCGCGTTACCTGTCTCCGAGCCCGCCGTCTGCGTCACCGACTGCACGGTTTCGCCCTGCTTGAGGTTGATGGCCAACCCCGGCGAATCCGAGAGGTTCGTCGCATTCCCGGCGTTATCCTTCGTGACAATCGCCAAGTCCGAAACTGCGCCCTCGGCCTCAACCGTCAGCGTTGTCGTCGGTTGCTCGGCCGCAACCGTCGCCGCGCCCGAGTTCCCCTGCGAGGGACAGTAGGTCCCCGCCGGGTCATACGAGCCATTGCCAATCGCCGCCGGAACGGTACCGCCCGCTGCTGCCGCGCCAGCCGTGGCCGTAATCGTTGCCGTGGACGCAACGACAATCTGCCCGCCGTGCTGCGCGTGGTGCCCGCCGCCGATGGCCGAGGCGCCAGTACCGCCCACCGCCACCACCTGCGCGGTGCCGGAGAGGGTGATATTCGGGAAGTTCATTGGCGTGCCATACTGGATGCCATTCTGGGCCCACGAATCGTGACCGCCACCAATGCCTGCGCCACCCTGGCCGCCATAGGCCCACACCTGCGCGCTGCCTGTAATAACCACTTGGTCGGGATAGGCCCCGGCCGCCACCGAAGTGTAGGCGGGATAGCACGGAATGCGCCCGGAGCCAATCGCCGCGCCGGTGGGGCTATTGCACAGGGTCGGCGAAACGGCTGTGTAGGTGCCGCCCCAGTAGGCATAGGTTCCGGGGCCGGCGTTGACTGCGAGCACCTTGGCACTCCCACCAATAGTCACATTCGCTCGGTTGGCATAACCGCCGCCAATCGCCGCGCCATCGGCAAGGTATCCCGAGACGTCCGTGGTGTTATCCGCGCCCGAGTAGACCGTCAACCCCACCGCCTCGGCAATCACCTCTGCCGCGCCATTGATGATAATTTCGCCTGACCCGAGACCGTAATTGCCCGAGCCAATAGCCGCCACAGAGGACTGTCCGATAGCCGTCACCTCCGCATCGCTGATGTAGATGCTCTCGACCGAGGCACGATAGGCCCCGCCGATGCCACACCCATTCGGCGAGCCCTTGGCAATCACCTTCGTTGCCGCGCCGGTAATCGAGATGGTCATCTCGTCCACCGCCGCCGTGCTGCGCCCACCGTAGGTGCCGATGCCCGCACCAAGCGCTGAGTTCGAGTTATTAAAGCGTTCGCCCACGGCAGCCCACCCTTGCTGTTCAGCCGTCACCGTGCCTCCGGTGATGTTCACAGCTGTAACGCCAATGCAGAAGCCGGCACCAATCGAAGCACCGTAATCCTTCGCCTTGGCAATCACCGTGCCCGAGGCGATTGAGATGGTGCCTCCGCGCGTATAGAGGGCATAACCCGTGTTGATATAGCCACCGCCGCCGATGGCCGCAGCGGCATAGCCGCCCAAGGCCGTGATTGTGCCCGTGCCTTGCAGGATAATATCGCCGGGTGCGTAATAATAGTATCCACCAATGGCAGCGGCCCACTTATTTCCGGAGGCATCCACCACAAGGTCACCATCGCCCTGAATCGTCAGCACCGTTGTGCTTCCATAGACGCAAATACCGCCCGTAATCGCATTACTTCCCTTCAAGGTCAAGGCGCATGTGCCCGAGATATAGAGCGGCTGGAAGTGTGCAGTCGAAGCCGAGACCAGCGAAACCCCATCCAAGGTCACTTCTGCGTCCCATTCACTCGACACCAACGAATAGTTTGCAGGCGTTGAGAGCGTCTTCCCATTGCCCCGCAAGGTAATCACTTGTGGCAAGGTGACATCATCCTCGATTGCGCAGTCTGCAACCAAGTCCACCGTATCTCCCGAGACGGCAGCTTCAACGGCTGCAGCGAAGGTGTCATAGCCCACCGTGCCGATGCGGGCGACGGCGGTATCGGAGAGGTGAATGGTGATGACGCTTTCGGTGGTGGAGGCGGTGCCATTGCCGACAGTATCCGCCAAGACCTTATTGCCGCCTGCGTCCGAGCCGATGGTAATGGTGGAGACGCCCGTCTTACCCGTGCCACCGATGGCCGAAGCAGTGGCTCCATTGGTCGTGGCCGTAACGGAAGCCTCGCTATCAATGGTAATCGAGCCAATGGTGATGCCGAAGGTCGTAGCCGAACCGGCACCAATCGCCGCCGCGGAAGTTGAAGAAGCAACGATATTGGTTCCCGCGCCAGAGATGGAGATGCTGTCAGTGGCTGCCGTCTCAGCGTTAGAGACATTGGCGTAGTTCGCACCACCACCGATGGCCGAACCCGAATCTGAAGCCGCGACGATATCACCACCCTCAATCGTGATGGTACCGAAGCAGGCATTCTGCCCGCCGCCAATGGCCGCACCAGCTGCATCATTCGTTAGCGTCATCAACGCGAGCCACGCCTCGGCTGTGGTCTCGTCCACCCCCATCTTGGCGGTCACCGTCGCCTGTTCAGGTTTAACATTGGTCGTCGCAACAATAGCTGGAGAGCCACTCATGGTGATTGTGGGCACCACCTTCCCCTGTGAACCGGTGCCAATTGCCGCGCCAGCAGAGCTGTAAGCCAAAATCTTTCCACCCAAGAGTTGAATATCCGCCCCCGTGCCTGCGCTGTGCCAGCCCGTGCCGATACCTGCGCCGTTAAGACCAATGGCTACCACTGTACCATCTGTCACTTTGATTGTTCCGGAGGCCCCAGCCAGGCGTCCGCCGCCAATCGCAGCTCCGGAGTTCGAAACAGCGAGCACCGTACCCGTGCCAGCAAATGTCATAGCGCCGCTGCTCTCCCCTGCATCACCACCAATTGCCGCACCCTGCATCGCTCGGGCATCCAACGAACCCGTTCCCGTAAGGGTCAAACCACCGCCGCTCGGGACCTTAAGAGCCGCCGCCGTATCGTTCGCCGTGAGCGTGTTCGCACCCGTCAAAGTCACCGTTACACTCGAAGCGGGCAGGACCAATGCAGAATAGCCCTCTGTCGGCTTAATCGTCACATCCGAGAGCGTAACATCTCCTGCCGCTGCCACGGTGAGATTGGTGGCCACACCCTTCAACACCGTACCACTAGGAATGGAGAGTCGAGCCACTTCGTCATCGACCACCGTCACGCTCCAATTCTCAGGAAGCACGCTGTTCGCCGTCAAGTCGGCTAGGTCAAACGCCTCTGCGGTCAATGTTTTGGGGAACTTCCCCGCTTCCTCGGCCTTGGTCGTGGTCACCGAAGCAAGCGGCGTGTAGGAGGCCACATTCTTGACTTCCGGAAGCGTCACCACATTCCGCCCCACGATGGCGACCGTTCCGTCGCACGCGTCATTCACCGTCAGCGTCATTCCCGAGGTGCCGGAACGCTGGGCAAGCGTCATCGTGCCGGTGAAAGACCCCACCGTCAGACTATTGTTGCCCTCCACCTTGAAAGAACCCGCACATGTAATCGCCTTAAGATTGGCCCCATAGTCGTCACCCTCCGGGAAGACTAGTTCCGCGCCATCTGGCAATGCAACCGTCACATCGGCATTCGCCCCTTTCAGGATAACCGCCTTATCGGTCGTCTTCACCGTAACGCTATCCCCACTCACCTCAACGGCCTCAGAGGGGGTTGCACTTTTATTCGCCAAATCAATAATCACGGCTCCCAAGATTCCCATGGGCGTGTTACCGCCGCGCGTATCCACACTCGCCGTCTCCGCCACCTCTAACGTGCAGGTTGAGGTCGATGCCTCCACGCCATTACCCGGGCCAATCGCATAGGCTGCACCCGTTCCTGCCTGTGCCACCACCGTTGCTGTATCCGCGATTTTAATCGTTCCACCATCGGTCGAGCCCTTCGTGCCGGCTGAACCGCCAATCGCTACGCCCTTATCCGACGCAATCGCCGTTACCTGGGCAGTTCCACCAATCGTGATGTCCGGTGCATTGTACGTCGAGCAATTCGCATTTTCGTTTGCACCTGCACCTATGGCTGCCGCACCAGGCACTCCCTCTGCCGAGATTGTCGCCGTCACCACCGCCGTGCCGTCAATGACAATCTTTGGCGTACGAGCCGACTCTCCGCCACCAATCGCTGCCGCACCGTAGGAACTGCTTGCCGTTACGGTACCTCCGTGAATTGCAATCGTCCCCGCTGCAGCTGTTTGTGCAAGCCATCCCGAACCGATTCCAGCCCCTTGGCAACCGATGGCTGTGATAACACCTCCGTTAATCGTGACATTGCCAAATCCCAATCCATCATAGAGGCCATGCCCAATCCCCGATGCGCCGCCTTTAGATGTACACGCTGCCTTCAATTCGCCTGTACCACCCTCAATAATCAATGTGCCACCAGCGGGAACAGTAATGCCGGCATGACATGAATGATTGGCGCTACTCGAAATCGAATAACTGCCGGTAAAGGTGTTTTCCGTTCCATCAGTCAAGCGAAGCGTCACCGTATGGTTATCTGTGTAAAGCGTGTGGACATTAAGGCCGCCAACGCCGGCGGTGTAGTGTCCCGAAGGCTCAACCGTCACGCCATCCAAGGTAAGGGTGATGTCTGCCCCAGCTTTCAAACCAAACGCTGTCGCAGACCCCGTGAGCGTAAGGTCTGCCCCAATCACCAAATGGCGAACCTCCACTTTGGTCTTTTGAGAACCCAGTTCATAACTTGAATACTCATAGGTTGCGTTTGGGACGGTATCGCCATTCAACAGACGAACCGTTTGTCCGCTTCCTGTAGCGGAGAAGTAAGAGGTGTCAACCTGACCAAGGTCGAAGGTCGTCACCTCTGCGGCCTGCACAACGAGGCAGGCTGTGGCGCATAAGAGCGCGGAGAGTAAGGTCTTGGGGCTCATCGTCTTTCCTCCATAGGTTTCGGGTCCACGCATCCAAGGCTGCGCAACCTACTATCATCGTCCAATGACACCCCTATAATACTACCCCCCCCCAACAAGTCAAGCCCCGCGTGAAACTTTTTTTTTGAACAGGGCAAGATATGTGGAAGATGCGCCGAGCGCGAGCGGTGGAAAGCAGGGTGCAGCCATGGACAGCACCGAACGCTTGCGGACTAGCGCGGAGGCTTGTGGTGGGCTAGCGCGGAGGCTGCTCGCCCCCACGCCCCTCGGGAGCGCAGAGCGCTCCACCCCGGCCGATGCGCCCTCCGGGCACTTCGGCTATAGGCACGCCGAACGGGGGCTGCCAGGCCCACCCAGCCCTACCCCTGCCGCGCCCTTTCCCCGACCCCGCCCCGGGGCCGATTATTAACCCTGAGGGATAATGCAATTAACCCTTAGGGTTAATTCAATTAAGCCTTAGGGATAATTCAATTAACCCTGAGGGATAATGATTCCGCCCGGGCCGGGTTCGCCTCGAGGGAGGCCCGGGTTGACCTCGGACCCGGGCCGGGTTCGATAATTAACCCCACGGGGATAATTCAATTAAGCCCGTGGGGATAATTCAATTAAGCCCACGGGCTTAATTCAATTAAGTCCGGGGCTTAATGGTTCCGCCCGGGCCGAGCGGGGGTTTGGGGGCCTGCCCCCAACGGCCTCTGCGGCGACGCGCGTCAGCGCGCCGCCGCTACGCGAGCCAAGGTGCCCCAAGATGCCAAAAGCCGACGTGCCCAAAGGGCGCGTCGGCCGGGGTGGAGCGTCCCACGCTCCCGAGGGGTGTGGGGGCAAGCAGCCCCCATCAAACATCAGAGGCTGTGGGGGGTGGGCTTAGCGGGGTCGAGAGCCAAGTCAGCGGCTTCGGCAGCGAGGTCAGCGAAGGGCCGCTTATGCTTGGGGTGGATATTGTTCGCTTCGCCGAGTTTGCGCGAGAAGGTATCAAGATAGATGGCGTTGGGGGTGGCGGCGCAAACCTTCGCCTGGAGCTTGCGATAGGGTTCCCAGGGGCGATTCATCACGGGGAGGCCGACCATCAGGAAGGGGACCTTGTCGTTTGGCCGCAGGCTCTCAATCACCGCGCGCAGGGTCTCCTCCATATAGGCCTCCTCGAGGGGGGCATCCTTTTCGCCGCCGATGGCGACCGAGGCGTTGCTCTCGCCCTGGTACCACAGGACGCCGGTGAGCGGCAGGTGGCGGATGCGCGCAATCGCGCAGTTGTAGAGGCGGTTGACCTCCCACCCCACCGCTTCCTGACGCAGGCGGTTGGGATAGACCTGCTTGCACCAGGTGCGCGGATAGTCCTCGTTCTGGTCCAGCGGCTTACGGTTGGTGACAATCTTGCTCAGGCGCGGATACTTGGGCGAACCATCGGGCTTGACGGCGGCCATCACGTCCGCGGCCAGGAAGGACTCGGTGGGGGCGCCACCCACGCCCACGAGCAGGAGGGCGATGGGCTTGCCCGAGGCGCGGGCGCGGCGGTTGGCAAAGGAGATGGCCATCGCGCTCCAAATGCCAGCATTCTGGGGCGTGATGCGCTGCCAGACCCCGCTGACGTAGTCCCAGAGCCAGATTTCGTGGGTGGCGGTCTCGGCGGCCTCTTCAGCGGCGGCGGTGCAGCGGTTGAGGGGCCAGAACATGTTGGATTGGCCGGCGCAGAGCCAGGTTTCGGCCTTGCCCTCCAGCCCCTCGGGGAGCGCGACGGGGCCGGGCGTGGGCCAAGGGAGGGCCCAGCCTTGGCTATTGGCGATGCGCTCGCGCGCGGCCTTGGCGCGGTCGACCTTCCCAGGCTTGAGGACCTCGGCCGTGGTGATGGCGATGAGGGCGGCGCCCTGGGCGTTGGGGTGGATCTTATCGGGGAAGAAGGTGGTCACATAGGGCTTGAGGGGCGTCTCCATATCGATGGCCACGGCGTTGACCTCGGCGGCCACCGCATCAAGCTCGCGCTGCATCAGGAAGGGCTCGGGGCTGCGGTAGAACTTCTGGCCGGGCGAGAGGGGCGAGAGCTTGGTCCAGATGTAAAACTTGGGCTGGGAGGGGAGCGCCTGATAGTCGGCCAAGAGCGCCAGGTAGTCCTTGCGGAAGGTGCCCGGAGCGCGGCGTTCGGTCTTGAGGAACTCGCCGCAGTCGTTGATGCCCAGATTGCAGATGACGATGTCCGGCTGCCAAGCCAGGGCCTCCTGGTGCTCCTTCATCGCGCGATAGGCGCGCTTCTCCTTGCCGCGCCAGGAGTGCTGGTAGATGCCGCGGCCCGGGTTGCCGAAGTTGCGAACCTCGTAATCACTCCCCAAGAGCGCCTGCAACTTGACGGGATAGGACTCTTTTTCGCGCGCCTTCAGTCCCGTGCCGAAGGTGATCGAGTCGCCAATGCACGCCACCTTCACCCGCTGAGCCCACGCCCCCGCCGCCAGCACCACCGCCAACAAAACCAACACCAAACGCTTCATCGTCGCATTCTCCTTTCAATCGCCGCGCCCTAGGCCCGACTGCTCTCTAAACCTCTAGCCGGACAGCCTGGTAGCGGGCCAGCACTTGATTGCACGCCAGTGCCACTTGGTGCTCGGCGAAGGAAAAGGGCGCAAGCGCAAAGTCAGGATCCGGCACCTGGCGCCGTGCCGGAAGGGGCCTGACATCCAGTAGCGAGCACGCACCGAAGCAGAATTGTTGTAGCTTCCGATTCATTGTGTTGCTCCGTTTTGGGGATCAACCCGCCCCCGCGCGGGGGGCGGGAAAGACATTAGAGCACGTGGACGACCTTGTGGCCGGGGTTGACGCCGCCGATGACGACGGGCTTCTCACCGGCTTCTTCCAAGGCCTTGAGGGTGGCCCCGGCATCGGCCGTGGAGACGATGAGGATGAAGCCAATGCCCATGTTGAAGACGCGGTACATCTCCTCCTTGGCCACGCCGCCCTTCTCGCCGATGAACTTGAAGACCTGCGGCACCTCCCAAGCGGCCGAGTCGATGGTAACATCAACGGTCTTGGGCAGGACGCGCGGGATATTGTCGTAGAAGCCGCCGCCGGTGATGTGGGCCATACCGTGGATGTCCACGCCGGCATCCATCACCTTGAGCACCGGCTTGAGGAAGCTCTTGTGGACGGCGAGGAGCGCATCGGCGCAGGTGGTCTCCGTGCCCGGGAGGAGATCCTCGGGCTTGAGGCCCTCCTGCTCGAAGATGACCTTGCGCGCCAGGGAGAAGCCATTGGTCTGCAGACCGCCCGAGGGCAGGCCGATGAGCACGTCGCCCACCGCAATCTTCTCGCCAGTGATGACCTTATCCTTCTTCACCTGGCCCACGATCGTGCCCACGAGGTCGTACTCGCCCACCGGGTAGAGACCGGGCATCTCGGCGGTTTCGCCGCCCAGGAGCGCGCAATTATTCTCGGCGCAGGCCTTGCACAGGCCCTTGACCACATCGTTGAAGATGGCCGAGTCGAAGACCGAGGCGCCGATGTAGTCCAGGAAGAAGAGCGGGGTGGCGCCCTGGACGAGGATGTCGTTGACGCAGTGGTTGACGATGTCCTGCCCAACGGTGTCGTGGCGGCCGGCCATCGCGGCAACTTTGAGCTTGGTGCCCACGCCATCGGCGGAGGCCACGAGAATCGTGTCGGCCCCCGGCGACTGGAAGAGCCCGCCGAAGCTGCCGATGCCGCCGATCACACCGGGGGTGACCGTCTGCTTGACCATCTGCTTGATGGTCTCGATGCCGCTCATCTTCTTATCGATATCCACGCCGGCTGCGGCGTAGGCGCTGTTCTGCTTATCCATAGTTTCGTCTGTCTTTCTGCTCTAGGATGAAAGGGAAAAGGGTTATTGGGCGTCAACCTCGCGGTTGGAGGCCGGGGGAGTGACCGAGACGGCGGCCTTGACAAAGCGCGCGCCCTCAGGTAACGGGATGACCACCGCCGAGCCATTGTCCACGGCCGAAACATTAACCTTCTGAATCGTCTCGGAGCCGTCCAGGCTCTCGCGCGAAGCGATGGTGAGCACGCCATTGATGGTCCGCAGATCCACCGTCTGCTTGCCCTCGGCAGCCGTGTAACTGCCCGTGACGGTGATGGTGCCGGCCGAGCCGGCGGCGGGATCGATGGCAGCGATCGTCAAGCTCGGCGTGCCGCCGGCGTTCATCGCAAAGGCATTTTGCTTGGCAACATCGTCCAAGGCGCTATCATTGACCAAGGCGCTACCAGCCTCATTGGCCCATGCCACATACTTCTCTACCAATGCGGAATCCTGCGCCCCCTCCGAAGTCGCAGGCAGGATAGCCGTATCCACCAAGCCCAACGTCAGCGCCGAAGTCGCGCCCTCGCCCGTGAAGGTAAAGCCGCTAAGCGTGGTCGCCGAGGCGGGCGAAACCACCGAAACCGTCTTGACCGCCGCCGAATCAACCGCCGAATTGGCCACGGCAACCGGCGAGAAGGTCACCGTAAAGGCGAGTTTGTTATCGGCATTGAGCTTACCCTCCGCGCGCATCTGCACCGAACCGCCATCGGCCACCACATAACCGCTACGGAGCCAAGCGCCCGTGGTGCCATCGGCCACCAAGAGCGTGCCATCGGTATCGGCCGTAATCGCGAGCTTGGCCGCCTGCACCTCCGCGTCATAGGTAGGCGACTCGGAGGGCAATGTAAAGGTCATCTGCGCGGTGAGCAGGAGCGTGGTGCCCGCTTGCATAGCCGGCGTGCCGCTAATCGTCAAGGTCTCCTCGTTCCCTTCGCAGGTAATCGGCCCGGCATAGGGCTTGTTCGGGAGCAATTCGGCCGCAACAGCCACGCCAGCAGCCGCGCACAAGAGAGACAGGGGCAAAAACTTCATCGTTCCCTCCTCCTCAAATCACCCGCATCAAGTGCGGCATCACATCCATCAGCGACGTAGCCCCCGCGAGGATCTCCTCGGCGTGCGGCCCCACGGCAATCAGCGGCACCTGGTTAAAGGTGTGCCCGCGCGTGCCCAAGTCCTCGATATTCCCGTGGTCGGAAGTCATCAAAAGCAACGTCTCCTCATCGCGCCCGGCCACCAACTTCGTCAGGCAGCGATCCAACGAACTCAACACGCCCTCGGCCCGCTCACGATTCTGCGAGTGCCCGGCAATATCCGTTAGGAAGTACTCAAAAAGCGTAAAGTCGTTCTCTGCGGCAATATCCAGCAACTGCTCAGCGGCCACCTCCGGCGTAATCAACGGCCCAGTGTAGCCCTTGGGAACAATCGCCTCACGCGTCAAATCGTGCAACACCGCCCGCCCGGCAAGCATATCGCGCTGATAGCGAATCACCTCCGGCGTCGTCAGCGACATAATCGTTGTCACACTCTTAAACCGCCGCGCCGCCAACTCGTCAGCCGTGTCCGCAAAGTACGCATCAGCAAAACAGACCCGCAGCCCCCGCCGCCGCAGCTCCATAAACAAGTTCCCCTCCTGCAACAACTTGCACAGCGTCGGCCCCGGAAACCCCTCCTTGTGCCGCCCCATCACCTGCGGCGCATTCACCCCTGTGTAGAGCGTCGATTGCCCCGTTGCCGACTGCGGCAACCCCGGCACATTCAAGCACGCATCCAAATGCACGGCCTTCTCCATCAAGGCGCACAGCGTGGGGCAAACCTCCGGGCAGACCGGATTCTGCTCCCCCGGCTCGCCATAACCAACGCCATCAATAAAGACATAAAGCACGCGCATACGGCCACATCATAGCACACGCCCCCCGCCCTCGGCAACCGCCTTTGCGCGAACCTGTGAATAGTCGACCGTGAGCGCAGCAGATGAGGCGAGTGCCGCTGCAAGGGGAGGACGCGCAATAAAAAAGCCCTTGGAGAGACCTCCAAGGGCAAACTGGAGCCAACTGACGGAATCGAACCGACGACCTGCGCATTACGAATGCGCTGCTCTACCTAGCTGAGCTAAGTTGGCAAAACGCCGTGAATGATAGCAAAGCCCTGTTCGAAAGGCAAGGCTTTTTTTCGGGGTGGCCGACGGCGCACAGGAGCTCACAGAAACGAAGCGCCCTCGGCGCACAGGAGGCCTGTTCCGGGCCCGAGGCGCTGAAGGCCTTGTGGACACGCCCTCGTGGGCGGGAGGCGGCTGGGGGAGCGCGCGTGCCGCCCTCCTGCGGGGGGAGGCCGAAGGACGGCAGCTGGCGGGGAAGGGCCTCTTGGCGTGCGCGGAGGTTATGCCGCGCTAGCGCTCCAGGAATCTGCCGCGGCGGGGCGCAGAGGGGTTGAGTTGGCCGCCAAGGACGACGGGCGATCCGTTGACGAAGACCGCTTCTGTGCCGAGGGCGAAGGCGTGGGGGCGGGCGTAGGTGGCCGTGGCGCGCCAGGTGGCCGGGTGGAGGAGGGCGAGGTCGGCGTAGGCACCTTCGCGGAGGACGCCGCGGTCGCGGATGGCGAAGGCGGCGGCCGGGAGGCTGGTCATCCGGGCGATGGCGGCTTCGGGGGAGAGGCCGAGGCGTTCGGTGAGGGTGCGGAAGAAGCTGGGGTGCGTGCCGTAGGCGCGGGGGTGCGGGTAGTCGCGGCCGAGGGGGCCCCAGGGGGCGCGGAGGGAGGCGTCCGAGCCGGGCATCACCCAGGGTTGCGAGAGGATGGTGAGGAGGTTCTCTTCGCACATCCCAAAGAAGAAGGCGCCGGTGCGGGAGCGGTCCTCGCGGAGGATCCAGGTGATGACGGTGCCCATCGTGCGGCAGGTCGCTTCCATCAGCTGGCGGATAGTCTTGCCCGAGCAGGCGCGGGTGGCGGCGCTCCAGGTGCCGCCGACCATAATGTCCGCCGGGTCTCGGCCGGAGGCGTCGAGCTCGGCGGCGATGCGCGCGCAGGTGCGCGGGTCGTCGAGGCGCTGGAGGATGGCGGCGTTGCCGCCGGCGGCCGCCCAGTCGGGGAGGACGATGTCGAGGTCGGTGCCGGCGGAGAGGTAGGGATAGCGGTCGGAGTGGAGGGCGAGGCCCTCGGCGCGGGCGGCCTCGATCTTCTCGAGGGCGGCGGGGAGCTTGGACCAGTTGGCGCGGCCGGAGGTCTTGAGGTGGGAGATTTGGGTGCGAATGCCGGTGGCGCGGGTGAGGGCGAGGACTTCGTCGATGGCTTCGAGGAGGCGGTCGCCTTCGCTGCGCATGTGGGTGGCGTAGAAGCCGCCGCGGCGGGCGCAGGCGGTGGCCAGGGCGAGGACCTCTTCGGGGGTGGCGTGGATGCCGGGGTGGTAGACCAGGCCGGTGCTGATGCCCCAGGCACCTTCGTCGAGGGCCTGCTCGAGGGTGCGGCACATGGCGGCGACCTCGTCGGGGCCGGCGGCGCGGGGGGCATCGCCCATCACGCCTTTTCGGATGGTGTTGTGGCCGGCAAAGAGGATGAGGTTGGTGGCGGGGTGGCAGGCGGCGAGGGCTTCGCGGAAGTCGGCGACGGAGGTCCAGTTGGGGCCGGTGGTCTCGCGGCCGGGGCGGGGCGGGTAGGTCTGCGCCTCCCAGTCGGAGGGGAGGCGGGCGCCGTTGAGGCGGGGGGCGGCGCTGCCGCCGCACTGGCCGCCGATTTCGGTGGTGACGCCTTGGAGGACCTTGCTGGGGGAGAAGGGCTCGAGGAGGAGGAAGGCGTCGGAGTGGGTGTGGACGTCGATGAAGCCGGGGACGGCCCAGAGGCCGGCGGCGGGGATCTCGGCGGGGGCTTGGACGCCGGAGAGGTCGCCGATGGCCCCGATGCGCTCGCCGCAGAGGCCGATATCGGCGGTGAAGGCGCTTCGGCCGGTGCCGTCGATGACGGTGGCTTGACGGAGGATGGTGTCGAAGGTCATAGGGAGCTCCTTGTGGTAAGCGGACAGCGGACAGCAGACAGCGGACAGCACGCAAAGCGACGGACTAGCGCTTGGCCCAAGAGGTGTTGCCTAACGGCTCAGACGGGCGAAACATATCGAACGCCAGTGCTGTCGGCTGTCAGCTGTCGGCTGTCAGCTATTTCGGGCCTCTTCGGCGGCGCGTTCGCGGGTGACGGCACGGCCCATCACGAGGCCGCGGAAGAAGCCGAGGCGGGAGATGGTCTCGCTGGCATATTGAGAGACCACGTTGTCCATCACGGTGAGGAAGTCGAGCTTCTCGTAGTGGATCGGCAGCGTTTGCATGGCCTCCAGGCCGCCGGAGAGCTGGAGGAGGGCCTCCTGGATGGCGCTCTGGTAGGCGCGGATGAAGGCGGTCTTGAGCTCGGCAAGGCGCTGAGGGGCGCGCTCGCTCTCGGGCTTGGCGAGCTCGGCGCGGAGGGCGGTGACGGCTTCGCGCAGGGCGGCGCCGCCGTGGAGGAGGTCGTCGTAGTAGCTCTGGAGCGCGCCATCGATGGCGGCCTGCTCTTCGGGGGTGGCGGCCTGGAGGACGGCCCCGAGGGCGCCATCGATCATCGTGCGGATGTCAGCGTCGACGGGCTGGCCGTGGCAGCACTCGGAGAGGGCGGTGTAGCCTTCGAGGACGGTCTCGAGGGTGGCGTCGATGAAGGCGTTGGCCTCGTCGACAGTCATCCGGGCGAGGCGGGCGGCGCCAGTATCGAGCTGGGAGCGGAAGATGATGATCTTGTTGTAGGCCTCGGCGATGCGGCGCAGCGGCACGAGGAAGACCTCGAGGGCCTCGTGGGCGGCGCGGAGCTCGGCGAGCTGGGCTTCGCGGGCCTCGGGCTCGGCGGCGCGGAGCTCAGCGATGGCCTGGTCCATCCGGTCAACGGCGGCGAGGGCGGCGGGCGTGTCGATCCCCAAGATTTCGCCGTAGGTGTTGAAGAGCTGCTTGGTATCTTCGCGGGCGGCGGAGGGCATGCCCCGGCCGCCGGCCCAGATGGAGAAGATCCCGGAGGAGGGCCGGACGAGCTCTGCACCGAGCTCATCATCGGAGAACCTGCCGTCAAAGACGCTGAGGATTGCGGTCGAGCCGAGGTGCTGGATGCCCCGGCAGATGCCCTCGAAGTAGTCGTGGATTTTGGCGACGCGCGCTTGCGGGGTGTCGGCGGCGAGGCGCTCACGGAGGACTTCGGGGGTGGCGAAGAAGCTGTTGGCCAGGCGCGCGGCCTCCTTGGCGCGGTCGGCGATGGCGGCCTGACGGGCCTCGGGGGTGAGGTTGCGGGCCAGAAGGTCGCCCTGGCTCATCACGCGGGCGACGGGGTCGAGGGTGGTGTTGCCGCCCTTGCCGAGGGTGAGGAGCTGCTTGAGCGCGTCGTTGAGCTCGCCCATCTTGGCGTTGCTCTCGTTGATGGCGTTCTGCAGGCGCATCTGGCACTGGGAGAAGTTGAAGACCGCGCCGGGCAGCTCCAGGCCGTACTCCTGGGCGCGCAGCAGAGCGGCGGCGATGCGCTGGCCGGACTGCGAGGGGCCGCCCTTGACGAAGATATCGCGCAGGTCGCGCAAGTAGTCGCTGCGGACGCGCTGGTAGAGGGCCTCGTACTTGGGGTTGAGGAGCTGGTGGAAGGCGTGGCAGAAGGTGCCGGCGTAGTCGGCCCCGGCGGAGGCGGCCACGGTCATCATCGAGATCTGCTCCTGCTGCTCCTTGGTGAGGGTGGTGGCGTTGCCGAAGTCGATGACAGTGAGCTGCTCATCGCCCACCATAATGTTGCCGGCGTGGAGGTCGCCGTGGTAGAAGCCGCTGGTGAAGACGCCCTGGGCGACCCACTTGCGCGCCAGGTCGAGCAGGCGGACGTGGTGATGGGTGGCGGTGCAGAACTGCCGGGTCAAGGCGCGGGCAGAGGTGGCGAAGTCCTTGCGCAGGGCGTAGGTGTTGACGAGGGCGTGCTCGCCGGCGGTCATCTTGCCGGTGACCTCGCTGGCAAGCTCCTCGGAGGCGGAGAAGAAGTCGACGAGCGTGGTGCCGGGGGCGACCTCGGCAACGAGCGAGGTGGTGGTGGGCGGGACGAGCGGGCAGAGGCGCATGGCGCGCACCGAGCTGTGGGTGGAGCCCTTCGCGAGGCGGTTGTAGACCTTGCCGCGCTCGGTGTTGGTGGCCTCGAAGTTCAGGTCGAGCTCTTCCAGGACGCGCTCGAGTTGGCCATTGTAGGTGGCGAGCATCCCGGGGCCGACGGCGAGGGCCGCGCGCTGCATCAGCTCCTTCTCGCGCGCCATACGGCCGGTGACGTCGGGGCGCAGGAGCTTGACGGCCACGGGGAAGCCCTCGGGCCGCTCGGGGGTGTAGAGGCGGCAGAGGAGCGTCTGCCCCACCGAGGCCGCACCGAAGCTCTTGACCATCTCGATGCGCGTGACCTGGCCGTTGGAGCGCTCGACCATCGAGAGGAGCTGGGCCTTGATGATGGTCTCGGGGATGGGAGCGAGGCGGGACTTCATATCGTGCAGCGCCTGGCGCAGCCCCTCGGGGATGCCCTCTTCGGGCAGGCCCTGGAGCATCTTCTGCAGGAGCGGGCCGGCGCCCTTGAGCAGGCCGGAGAGGAAGTTGCACATCCGCGCCTCGTTGGCGGCGGCGCGGTCGGCCTCGGTGGCGCCGGGGAGGAGCGGGCCCATCGGCTGAAGGTTGCGCAGGGCCGAGGCGAGCATCGCGCGCTGGTCGTAGGGGCCCATCTCGCCGAAGTAGTGGCAGAGGACCTTGCGGATGAAGGCGCCCTGACCGCGACGGCCGCGCATGCCCTCGGCAATCATCGCGTCGAGGTCCTGGTTGGAGTCGACGCGCTCGGGCCGTTCGGCGGGCGCCTCGGGCACTGCGTTGAGCTGCTCGCCGGAGAGGGCGGGGAGGGGATCCTCGTCGCCCTCGGCTTCGCCAAAGATGGTGGTCACGGCGCCGAGCATCGCGCGCTGCATCGAGCCCATCATCTCGCCAACGGCTGCGTTGAGGTTGCCGTCGAGGGCCAGGAAGAAGTCGTTATCGAGCCGCGGGGCGAGGGTGTCGAAGAGGGCCACCTGGGTCTGGGCCTTGAGCTCTTCGGGCGTGAGGGCCACGGTGGCCTTGACCGGGAGGATGGCCGAGAAGAGCGAGGCCCAGCCGTCGGAGGCGATCTTCGCTTGGCGCTTGGCCTCGGCTTCGGCGACCTTCTGCTCGTGGGCCCGGACGATGCCGCGCGCCTCGGCGATGCCCGCGGGGTCCTCGCCCTTGATGAGCGCTTCGAGGATGGGCTTAATGTCGCCGGCCTCGCGCTTGAAGCCGGCCTGGGCCATCACCACGGTGAGCGCGGTGGTGAGCATATTGATGCGGGCGCGGATGGCGGCCTGGGCGGCCTCGTCGCCGGGCAGGGGGAGGGCGTTCAGGGCCCGGTTGAGGCGGGCGGGCTCGGCCAAGACCGTGGCCAGAATATCCACGTGGGTGAGGAGGACCTGGCGCAGGAGCCCGGCGCGCTGCTCGGGCGAGGTCTTCGCGTCGGCCACCCAAGTCTCCTTGCCGAAGAAGAGGTCGGCAATCAGCTCCTTGCTGGCAATCTGGTCATCCGAGAAGCGGGGCCCGGCAACCGGGTTGAGGGGCGGGGCCGGGGGAACATAGCCAACCTTTTCGTTGAGCTCCTCGGCGGAGAGCTGGTGGAGGCGGTCGACCATCTCCAGGATTTCGACGCTGTTGGTGAGGGGGATGCGGCTACCGTCGGCCGGGTCGGACTTGAGGAGATTGGCCATCTCCTCGGGGGTGTTGCCCGGGGTGCCGGGCTTCCAGGTGCGCACCAGGTCGACCAACGCCTGACTGGAGAAGCCGGCGAGCTGCGAGATGGGCACGCCGCAGTAGCTGGCGATGGCGTTGACGGCGAGCGCGCGCAGGTGGCTGCTCTGCTCGGCGGTGATCGCGAAGTTCTGCCCAAAGCCGCCCACCTCATTGAGGCACTGCTGGACGCGAGCGAAGTTCTCCGGCATGTTCGCGTTGGCCGCGAAGATGCGCTCGATGGCCTCGGCCTGGTTGCCGGCCGAGAGGTGCAGCGGGAAGGTCTGCCCGCCCACATTCGCCAGGACGATGTCGCGCCCCTGCTGCGTCAACGTCACCCGCACGCCCTGCATCGTCACCGAGACCGCCAGCGCCTCGCCCTCGGCCACCTGGTTCGGCGCGGGGGCGAAGCAGGTCTGCGGCGTAGGGAACGAGCGCAGCGCCTGGCGCAGCGCCATCAGCTCCTCGCCCAGGGGGTTGCTGCGGCTAGCCATCTCCTCGGCGGTGGGCAGGTCGCCCAAGAGCAGCCCGGCCACCTTCGCCTCCTGCGGCGGCAGCCGGTTCACGAGCGCCTGCACGCCCTCGGTGCTCAGGCGCTTGACCTCTGTGACCTGCTCGGGCACCGCGCCCAGGGCGATGGGGACGGCGCGCGCGTTCTGGCCGCGGCGACGGAGGGCGGCGAGCGCCTGCGCGCAGTCGCGGAAGTAGTGGCCCGAGCAGTGCTCGCCGCGCGCGAGCCGCTTGAAGGCCGTCGAGAGGATGGTCTCGCCGCCGATTGCCTTGGAGGCCTCGCGCATCGTCTCGACCGTCTCGCGATTGCCCAGGAGGGCATCGACACGCTCGGCCACGGCAAGGAGCTCCTCCGCCGATTGGTCCGTCTGCCCCTCGTGGAAGGCACGGTCGTGGAGGGCGGTCATCTCGTGTAGCGCGTTCAGAAGATCGAAGAGGCGGGCGGTGCCCACGGAGATGCGCTCGTGCTTGGCACGATTGCGCGCGGGGTTAAGGAAGTAGGCATCGCGCGAGGGGTCGAGCGCGTCACCGGCCTTCGGCGCCAGGGCCGCCAGGTCGTGCTGCGCCAGGTCGGCAAACTGCTGGATGCGCGCCGGCACCACGCGCTGGAACTCCGCGCGCGTCAGCATACTCCGCCCATTCGGCAAGGGCTCATCGGCCATCTCCTGGCCGCGAATGAGCCCCAGGAACTTCACCGCCGCCGTCTGCAAGTCCTGCTCGTTGCGAGCGGCTGCGGCCAACTCGCCGGCCGGGCTCTGGGCCAGCAGCTCGCGCAGGGCCATCGCCGCCGCCACGGTGGTAAAGCGGTCGCGCCCCAACTGCTCGCACTCGCCCAGCAGCGTATTGTAGCCCAAGGGCACATAGCTGCCGCAGACGTTGATGGCGGCATTGGTGATCTCCAGCAGGTGGCGCGCCATGCCGTCGACGAAGCGGCTCAGGTTGCCCTTGACGAGGTTATCGAGCTGGTGCTTGCTGAGCGAAGCGGGCAGCCCCTTTAGCCCCAACGCCTTCACCTCCTGCAAGCGCGCGAGGATCGCCGCCTTCGCCTGCTGCTGCATTGCCTCGCTCGGGAAGGCCAACGCCTCGGGGGTCGCCCGCTCGGCAAGGGCGTAGTGCACGGTCTTGTTGAAGCTCGGCGAAATCAACGCCAAGTTCTTGGCCTCGTTGAGCACCTGCCGGCGCAGATCCGTCTGGTCCCCCGTCTCGCCGACCACCTGCCGGCGCGTCAAGAGCGAAACGCGCTTGTTGACCTCTGTGACCACCGCCGCAATCGTCCGCCGCGTCAGCGGCACCGCCGTCTGCGTCCCCTCCGCAAGCCCCAACTGCGCGCGCAACTGCGCCACGAAGTCCTCCGTCGCCAGGTCGCCCAACTGCGCAATCGCCACCCGCGCAAACTGCTGGCGAATGGCCACGTTCTGCGCCGACTGCTCCCCCGAGAGCGAACTGAACTTGTGATGGTGAATGAGCTTGAGCCCCTGCGTCTTCTCATCAAAGGCCACCTGACCGCGATTATACGTCCCCAGCGTCGCGGCAAACGATTGATACGACAACGATTCAATACCAGCCATACAAAACCTACTCTCTGCCTTAACCTTGGGCCCGCACCACGCGCCGCCCGCTTCGTGCGGTATACGCCCACACGCGCCGAAAGGTTACAGCCAAAGTATACCACAGCGCCCAAGTGCCCGCAGAGGGAAAACGCACGCCTGCCCCTACCCCGCGGTGAGACAGGGCAAGGACCCCGCGAGCGAGCTCGCGGGCACGCCGGGGGGTGCCGCCTACGGCGGACACCTGGCGCGGCCTGGCAGGGCCGGCCGCTGTCCCACGCTTGCCCGCCCTAACCGCGCCGCAGGCGCACCTCGCGCGAGCGAAGCGAGCCCCTCACGCGCCGCAGGCGCACCTCACGCGAGCGAAGCGAGCTCTCAGGCAACAGTGCGCCCCGGGCGGTTAGCTCGGGGCGCGCTGTTGCCTGAGGGGCTAGGCTTACTTGGCCACGAAGGGCTCAAGGTGCCAGATGTCGCGGGCGTATTCGGCGATGGTGCGGTCGCTGGAGAACTTGCCGGCGGAGGCGACGTTGATGAGGGAGGCCTTGTTCCACGCCTTGGGGTTGCGGTAGAGGGCCTCGACGCGCTCCTGGGCCTTGATGTAATCGGGGAGGTCCTTGAGGAGCATGTAGTAGTCGTTGTAGTCGAGCAGGTTCTTGAGGAGGGGCTCGAAGAGGCCCGGGCTCATCAGCGAGAAGACATTGCGGCGGATCATGTCGAGCGCGGGCTTGATCTCGGGGGTG
>JBJEVY010000071.1:0-5706 GCA_051884775.1 Candidatus Spyradenecus sp.
GATTTGGCGCTGCACCTGGCGCTGCATGTGTGGCAGCGGGCGCAAGGCTCGCGCAGGGCACACCATTCTCTGTGGCGGCGGGAGTATTCGCGCCGAGGTGTTGGATAAGGATGAAGAGGGCAACTCGGCGGTTTGTTTCCGGTGCCGCGAACCCTTGATGACGCTCCTGGAGCAGCACGGTCTAACGCCAGTACCGCCTTACATCCATCGCGATAAGGATGACCCTGCGATGGCGCGGCTCGATCGCGAACGCTATCAGACCATCTACGCCAAGGAGGTCGGGGCCGTGGCTGCGCCTACCGCCGGACTTCATTTCACGGAGGCCATCTTCGCTGCGCTGGAAGCGAAAGGGGTTCATCGCGCCTTCGTTACGTTGCATGTGGGGCCTGGCACCTTTAAGCCAGTCAAGGCCGAACGGGTGGAAGAACACAAGATGGATCCGGAGACTTATGTGGTGAGTGAGGAAACCGCCCGGGCGATTGCCGAGACGCGCGCGAATGGCGGGCGGATTGTGGCGGTTGGGTCGACCTCGGTGCGGACGCTAGAGACGGTGGCTGCGTTGAATGATGGCAAGATCGTGGCTACCCACGGCTCGAGCACCGCCTTTATTTATCCGCCCTATACCTTCAAGGCTGTGGACGCAATGCTCACCAACTTTCACCTGCCACAGTCAACGCTGATTATGATGGTCTCAGCCTTGGCCGGACGCGAGCGCATCTTAGAAGCCTATCACGAGGCTGTTCGCGAGCGTTACCGCTTCTTCTCCTATGGCGATTGTATGCTCATTCTCTGAGACTCACCGAATGGCTCCTGATCCTGCGCTTTATGCTTATATTCTGGCTGGAGGTCAGGGCGAGCGCCTCTGGCCCCTCTCGGTTAGCGCCCGCCCCAAGCAGTTTCTAGACCTTTTTGGGGGCGAGCCGCTGCTTGTACAGACCTTTCGACGACTTTCGGGAGTGGTCTCCCCCCAGCGCTGTGCGGTGATTACGCTGGCGGAACTTTGCGAACCAACGCGTGAGCTCTTGTGCGAATTACCTCCCAGCCAGATTCTTTGTGAGCCGTGCGCTCGCAATACGGCCGCTGCCGTTGCGTTCGCATGTGGTCACCTGTTGCGTCAGGATCCTGACGCTGTGTTGGCGCTCCTGCCGGCCGACCATGTCATGACGCACCCGGAGGTCTTCCGGGTGGCCTTGGCAGATGCGGCACAGCGGGTATCCAAGTGCCCAGTTATTGCCACCCTAGGGGTAGCGCCCACCTTTCCGGCCACCGGCTATGGTTATATGGCTTGTGGTGATGCCGTGCCGACCACCGAGGCGTGCCAAACGGCCTTCTTCCAAGTTCGCCGGTTTGTTGAGAAGCCAGATGAAGCGACTGCACGGGCCTATCTGACTACGGGGCGCTACCTTTGGAATGTCGGTATCTTCATTGCACGGGTCTCGACTTTCCGTGAGGCCTTTCGTCGTCATGCTCCAGCGTATTTGCCCCTCATCGATCGCCCGGAGGATGCCGAAACGCTCTATCCCACGCTGCCCAAACGCTCTTTTGATGTGGCAGTGATGGAACACTATCGGGAGATTATCGTTGCGCGGGCGGAGTTGGGGTGGGATGATGTGGGCTCGCTCGAGGCATTTGCCCGTCACTTCCCGGCCGATGTGCAGGGGAACATTCTCCTCGCACCGGCCGTTACGCTGGATGCTTCCGGCAATTTGGTGGTCTCGCAGGGCGATTTGCGTACAACAGCCCTCTTGGGGGTGCACGATCTTGCGGTGATTCACACCCCGCAGGCCACGCTCATCTGCCCGCGCGCTCAAGCTCAGCGATTGCGCGACTTGCTACCGTGTCTACCCGAAGCCCTACGCTAATCGCTTGGCTCATGTACAAAAGCGCCCCAAACCGTTGCAAGGTCTGGGGCGCTTTTTGGGCTTGAGGTGTCCGCTTAGGCATTGGTGCCGAGGCGTTGGCCAGTATAACGGCCTTCGTGGATGGGGCGCCACCACCAATCGTTGTCAAGATACCACTGAACGGTCTTGCGAATGCCGGTTTCAAAGGTCTCGCGCGGCTGCCAGCCCAGACCATTGATGAGTTTGTCAGGGTCAATGGCATAGCGCAGGTCGTGGCCAGGTCGGTCGGCCACATATGTGATGAGGTCGGTGTAGGGCTTGCCATTGGCCTGGGGCCGGAGCTCATCAAGAATGGCACAGATTGTCTGGACCACCTGCAGGTTGGTTCGCTCGTTGTGGCCACCAACATTGTAGGTTTCGCCCGGGATGCCTTGTTGGTTGACAAGCAGGAGGGCACGGGCGTGGTCATCGACATAGAGCCAGTCGCGCACGTTCGCACCAGTGCCGTAGACCGGCAGCGCCTTGCCTTCAAGGCAATTGAGAATAATCAGCGGGATGAGCTTTTCAGGGAAGTGGTAAGGGCCGTAGTTGTTCGAGCAGTTGGTGATGAGGGTGGGCAGGCCGTAGGTGTCGTGCCAAGCGCGGACCAAGTGATCGCTCGAGGCTTTACTGGCCGAGTAGGGCGAATGGGGAGAGTAGGGGGTAGCTTCGGTGAAGAAGCCGGTCTCGCCGAGGGTGCCATAGACCTCATCGGTGGAGATGTGTTGGAAGCGGAAGGCGGCCTTTGCTTTATCGTCCAGCCCGCGCCAGTACTTGAGTGCGGCCTGGAGGAGCGTTGCCGTGCCGAGAATGTTGGTGCGGATGAACTCACCCGGACCGTCAATCGAGCGATCGACATGTGACTCGGCGGCCAAGTGGAAGATGGTGTCGGGGCGGAAATCTGCGAAGGCGCGGTCCATCGCCGCTTGGTCGCAGATGTCGGCCTTCAAGAAGGTGAGGTGGGGATTGGCAGAGGCGAGCGTAACGGGGTCGAGCCCCACCTCTTTAAGTGATTCCGGGACGCCAGCATAGGTAAGTTTGTCGACCACGAGAACCTGGGCCTCGGTCTCCTGGAGCAAGAGGCGGGCGAGGGCTGAGCCGATGAAGCCGGCCGCGCCGGTGACAATGCAACGCTTGGTGTAGGCCATAGGATTAGCGTCCTTTCACAAGGTTTTTGAGATAGAGCCCGTAGGAGGATTTCCCATAGCTTTCGGCAAGACGCTGGAGTTGTGCATCGTCAATCCAGCCGCGCCAATGGGCAATCTCCTCAATGCAAGAAATCTGCAGCCCCTGGCGCTCAATAAGGGCGCGAACAAAGCCGGTGGCATCGGCAAGCGATTGATGGGTGCCGGTATCCAGCCAGGCGAAACCGCGGCCCATCGTCTCAACGGTCAAGCGGCCCTCTTCGAGGTAAAGGCGGTTGAGATCGGTGATTTCATATTCGCCGCGTGCCGAGGGCTTGAGGGCTTTGGCCTTTTGGACCACATCGTTGGGGTAGAAATAGAGCCCCACAACCGCGTAGTTGGACTTCGGGACAGCGGGCTTTTCCTCTAGGGAGACGGCCTTGCCCTGCGCGTCGAACTCCACCACGCCGTAGCGCTCGGGGTCGCTGACGCGATAGCCAAAGACTGTGGGGTCCTTGCGCGCCGAAGCTTGCTCGAGCAGCTTAGTCAAGTTTGCGCCATAGAAGATATTGTCGCCGAGCACCAGGCTGGCATCGTCCTCGCCTAGGAACTCGGCCCCCAACACGAAGGCCTGCGCCAGACCATTGGGAACCTCCTGGACCTTGTAGGAGAACTTCATGCCCAGCTCTGACCCATCGCCCAGGAGCCGTTCAAAGTTTGGCAGGTCGGTGGGGGTGGAGATGATGAGCACTTCGCGAATACCCGCGAGCATCAGCGTGCTCAAGGGGTAGAAGATCATCGGCTTATCGTAGACTGGCAGCAATTGCTTCGAAACTACGCGCGTGAGCGGATGCAACCGCGTGCCGGCCCCGCCGGCGAGAATAATGCCCTTACGAGCCATAGCCAAACTCCTTTTCCATAAATGTTTTCAAAGCGTCCTGCCATGTTGGCATTGGCGGCAACCCTGCTAGACGCAAGCCCATCTTCTCCAAGCGCGAGTTTTTCGGCCGAGGTGCCGGGCGCGGAAACGCCTCGGTGGTGCACCCCTCAACAGCTTGGTTGCGTCCAGCAAGGCGAAAGATTTCGCGTGCAAAGTCCGCCCACGAAGCTTCGCCTTCACATGTCAAATGGAAGGTGCCGCAGAGTTTCGGGCGCGCCAACAGCAAGGCCAAATACTCGGCTACGGCGAGCGCGCTGGTGGGGTTACCCACCTGGTCGGCCACCACCTTCAACACCGGGCGTGTGCCATCAGCTAACTTGAGCATCGTGTGGACAAAGGAAGGGCCGTCAAAACCGTAGAGCCAACTGATTCGGCAGATGCAATGGTTTGGGCAGAGCGCTCGGATTTGCTCTTCGCCGGCGAACTTTGATTGACCGTAGATGGTTGCTCCGCCGGTGGGGCGGTCAAACTCAGTGTAGGGGCGCGGCGCGTCTCCGGCAAAGACATAGTCGGTGGAGATGGCAATCAGGCGCACGCCGTGACGGTGACAGGCGGCCGCGACATTAGCACTTCCGCGCGCATTGAGCCGGAAGGCAAAGTCCACGCGCTCCTCGCAGGCATCGACTGCGGTCGCCGCCGCGCAATGGATGACCACATCCGGGCACGCCTGGGCGATGACATGGTCAATGGCCGCTTCATCAGTAATATCCGCCTCGGGCAAATCGGTGGCAAGGATTTCGAAGCGGTTCCCGAGGACGCGCTCAATCGTGCGCCCGAGCATTCCGCGTCCACCCGTCAAGAGCACCTTCATTGTGCGCACGCCTCCCAAGGTTCAATTCCCGCCAGCGGCGGATGGACCTGGTCCTTGGCCGAAAGCGTCAACTTCACGCCCACTTCCGGCCACTGGATGCCGAGCGCGGGGTCAGAGAAGAGCATTCCGCGCTCAGCCGCCGGGGCGTAGAGATTGTCGCACTTATAACTGAAGAGCGTATCATCTTCTAGCACGATAAAGCCGTGTGCGAAGCCGCGAGGAATGAAGAGTTGGCGTTTGTTTTCAGCCGACAGCGTAACGGCTACATGCTGACCAAAGGTGGGCGAGCCTTTGCGAATATCCACTGCCACATCCCACACAGCTCCGCGGATAACACGCATCAACTTTGCTTGCGCGCAATCGCCCGCCTGCCAATGCAACCCTCGCACCACCCCCTTGCACGAGAAGGATTCGTTATCCTGTACAAAGGTCGCTGTAATTCCAGACGCATGGTAGCGTTCGGCATTGTACTGCTCCACGAACCAACCGCGCGCATCGCCAAAGACCGCCGGCTCAATAATCTTGACGCCTTCAATCGCTGTTTCGATTACCTTCATGATTCGTCCAATCTTCGCTTCTGCCATCTGTAGCAACCCAATGCGCCACGCGTGACGGACTCTCAACAACAACATTATTGTATCATAACTTCTCTGGGTATGCAGAATAAGCTGCGCTGGGACAAAAATCTGCCTTGCGTGGAGGACGCCAATAAGAGGCGCTCTTCTTTCATTCGTGTAATGTGCTTATGAGTTCGTCAAGGCGAGCTCATCTTGGTTTCAGAGCGTACAAACTTGCCCTAAGGGCGGGGACAACAAATAAGTCCGGGACTTATTTCCAATAAGTGGGGGACTTATCGCCGGTAAGTGGGGGACTTATTTCCGATAAGTCCCGGACTTATCAATTGGACTAGCCCGAGGTCCGAAGTGCGGTAGCCCGAGGTCCGAAGTGCGG
>JBJEVY010000071.1:5806-22277 GCA_051884775.1 Candidatus Spyradenecus sp.
TAGCCCGAGGTCCGAAGTGAGGTAGCCCGAGGTCCGAAGTGAGGTAGCCCGAGGTCCGAAGTGAGGTAGCCCGAGGTTGACCTTGCACCTGCCCGAGGTTCAAGAAGAGGTCGCCCGAGGTAGCGATTACTTGGAGCCTTCGCGCGCGTGCGCGTGTTATATTAGGGAGATGCTCGTCTTGCCGGGGGCATTGCTAGCGGCAACGGGGCGGGCTATGCTATAATGGTGGTATGTTGATTGGACGAAAGGTAATTTGTGCGGCGGTGAGCCGTTGGGCGGGCGTTGGGACGCTGCTGGCGTTGGCTGGCGTAAGCGTGGTGGTGACCTTTGGTCCGGCGCAGGGGTGGGTGCAGATGGGGTGGTTTCGGGTGATGGCCTGGGGGCTGTTGGGGCTTTTTGCCGGGATGACGCTGTGGGCACTGGCGCGGCGGCGGTGGGTGAGTGCACTCTTTCACGGGGGTGCGTTGGCCGTGGTGGTGGGGGGCGCGCTGACGGCGGGGTATGCCAAGCAGTGGGAGATGTGGTTGGTGGATTCGCCCTATGCGCCGGTGATGGATCGGCAGCGGATGATTCAGGGGGAGCGGGTGGCGTTGGCGCGCTTTGAGGTGGAGAACTACCCGAACGGTCAGCCCAAGCAGTATCGAACCACGCTGCAGTTTCCCGAGGGTTCGCGCGAGATTTCGGTGAATAAGCCGTTGCGGCGGAAGGGGTTGGTCTACTATCAGATGAGTTATACGCCGGTGGAGGGGCCGTATGGGGAGCGCGTGTGGGCAACAATGATTTTGGTGCGGCAGGATCGCGGCTGGCCGGTGGTCTTTGCTGGGTATGGCATGTTGGTGGCGGCGGCGGTGTTGATGGCGCTGCGCGAAGAGGGGCTTGGGAGGCGCAGCGATGGAGCTTAAGGTGGATGGACTGGGGTGGCTGCTGAATGCGCAGGTGGCGTTGGCCGCGTTGGGCGTGGCGCTGCCGAAGCGCTTGGGTTGCTGGGCGTGGCGCGCGGTGGGGGGCGTGGCGGCGGTGGCTATTGGTGTGCGTTGGGCGCAGGTGGGCCATCCGCCGATGCGCAATTTGTTCGAGGCCTTTCTGTGGTTGCCGCTCTGCTTGGTGGGGGCGACGCTTTGGACGGCGGTGCGCGAGCGGTTGGAGACGACGCGGCTGGATGCGGCGCTGGGCTTTGTGGTGGCCTTTCCGCTGGCCTTCGTCTTCTCAGCGCGGGAGGGGCAGTTGCCGCCGGCGTTGCAGAGTCCGCTCTTTGTGCCGCATGTGTTGGGGTATATGGTGGCCTATGCGCTGATGGCGCGGGCCTTTGTGTTGGCGTGTCTGGGGCAGACGCGTGCCTCTGGGCGGAATGTGGCGTGGGGCTTTGCGCTGATTACATTGGCGCTGGCGCTGGGGTCGATTTGGGGGAATGAGGCGTGGGGGGCCTATTGGCAGTGGGACCCCAAGGAGCAGTGGTCGCTGGCAACATGGTTGATTTATGCAGCGTATTTTCATTGTCGCGCACGGCGGGGTTGGCGGTTGGGGCTGTTGGGGGCCGGGTTGGTGGCGATTATCCTCACCGTGACGTGGATTAACCTTTCCAAGCTTTTCCCGGGGTTGCACAGCTATGCAGGACTCTGACTTTGCGGACCACCCGTTGGTGGCGGCCTTAAGTGAGGCGATTGACACCTTGACCTGTCTGCGCGAGACGGGGGTCAAGCAGGTGCCGATTGATGCGGCAGTGTGGCAGGCCTTTTGCGCGGCCCCGGCGAGCGCGGCAAAGGCGGCAGCCCCGGTTGCAGTCGGGGCGATGCCGAAGATTCCTGCGCCCGCGCAGGTGCAGGGGGCGCGGCCGACGCCGGGCGGGAATGACACGCCCGAACAGCGCGAGCGCGTCTTGGAGGCGTTGTGCCGGGAGATCGCCTCCTGCAAAGGGTGCGCGTATGGGGCCAATGGTCACTTCGGCGCGCGGGGAAATGGGTATAATCCGGCGGTGGCGATTGTGGCAGCGCCGCCGGTGATGGGCGAGGACGCGGCCGCGCAGGGGGCGCGGTTGGAGGAGGGGAGCGCGGCGTGGGCGTTGCTCGAGAAGATGTTTGCGGCCATTCGCTTGCCGATGAGCGAACTTTATGTGACGCCGGCTATGAAGTGTGGCGTTCCGCGCGGGCGGGTGGAGGCGGCGGCGTTGCGGACGTGCGGGGAGCTGTTGAAGCGCGAACTGCGGGCGGTCAATCCGCGGGTGGTGGTGCTGTTGGGGCCCGTGGCCGCGCAGGCGCTCTTTCCCGAGAGTACCGCCTCGGCCGGGCAGGTGGGACAGTGGCGGATGTTGCGCGAGGGGCATGTGCCAGTGATGACGCTCCATCACCCGATGCGGATGCTGATGTTGGGCGAAGAGATGTCGCGGAAGCTGAAGGTGGAGAACTGGGAGGCGCTCAAGAGTGTGCAGGCGCGTTTGGCGCAGGGGCGGTAAGGAAGAGAGTCGATGTCGAAGTTGATTATTCAGGGGGGAGTCCCAATCGCGGGCACGCATGTGGTGCCGGGGAATAAGAATGCGGCCTTGCCGATGCTGGCGGCCACGCTACTCGCGTCCGAGCCAGTCACGCTCGAGAATGTGCCCAACATCGCCGATGTGCGCGTGATGATTGAGGGCTTGCGAGAGCTCGGCGCGCGGGTGGAGGCCGACCTGGCGAAGTCGCACACCGTGACGGTCGACCCCAGCCGGCTAAAGGCTGTGCCCGAGCTTTCGGCGGCCACTTGCGCGCGAATTCGCACCTCCATTCTCTTTGCTGGACCCCTTCTGGCGCGGAAGGGGCGGTTGCGGTTGCGCGCGGCGCCGGGGGGCGACAGTATTGGCCGACGGCGGCTGGATACGCACTTTGCCGGCTTTCATGCCTTGGGGGCCACGGGGCGGCCGCGCCCGAGTGGGGCTATTACCCTTAAGGCGCCCCAGGGGTTGGTGGGCGCGTACTTTATGCTCGATGAAGCCTCCGTCACCGCCACTGAAAACTTGGTGATGGCCGCCGTGATGGCCCTTGGCCCGACCACACTCTATAATGTGGCCTGCGAGCCGCACGTGCAGAATCTCTGCCGGATGCTTTGCGGGATGGGGGCGAAGATTGAGGGGATTGGGACGAACCGGCTGACGATTGAGGGCGTGCCGCGGCTTTGCGGTGGATGCTTCCGGGTGGGGGGCGATGCCATCGAGGCGGCGAGTTACCTGGTGGCGGCGGCCGTCACGGGCGGGGCGTTGACCCTAAAGGGGGTCGATCGCGAGGAGATGGCGGTGTTGCGTCCGGCCTTCGCGCGCTTTGGGGTGCGGTGGAGCTTTGACGAGGCCGGGAATCTGCGGCTGCCAGCCAAACAGGCGCTCAAGACGGCCTACGACCTGGGTGCCGCCATCCCGCAAATCTCCAACGGTCCCTGGCCGGCGTTGCCGTCGGACTTGATGAGCGTGCTGATTGTCTTGGCCACGCAGACACGCGGGACCGAGCTCTTCTTCGAGAAGATGTTTGAGAGCCGCCTCTACTTTGTGGATCACCTGATTGGGATGGGCGCGCGAATTGTGCAGTGCGATCCGCATCGCGCCGTGGTCACCGGGCCAACCACGCTGCAAGGGTGCACGGTCTCGAGCCCGGATATTCGCGCGGGCATCGCGCTCATTATTGCCGCACTCTGCGCCCGGGGAACGACCGAGATTCTGAATGCCGAATCGATTGACCGCGGCTACGAGACGATTGAGGAGAACTTGCGGGCCCTCGGGGCCAACATTCGGCGCGCGTGAGCGTCTGCCCGCTGCCGTAGAGTGTGCTACACTATGGGGCGAATGAAGGAGTTTGAGATGGTACTTCAGTTTACCAAGATGCACGGCGCAGCCAATGACTTCGTGATGCTTGACGATCGCGAGGGGACGGTGCCGTGGCAGGACTATGTGTTGATGAGCCTTTTGGCCGCGCGGCGGACTGGCGTGGGTTGCGAGGGCATTATCTTGATTCAGCAATCTAACCGGGCCGACTTCCGGATGCGCTTTCTGAATCCCGATGGCACCGAGGTGGCGATGTGTGGCAATGGCGCGCGCTGCGCGGCTTGGTTCGCCCACAAAATTGGCGCCGCCCCTCGGGTGATGACGATGGAAACCTCCTGCGGGCTGCTGGATGCCGAGTTGATGGATAGCTGCAACGTCAAGGTCTGGATGCCCGAACCGACCGCGCGCTCCTATGGAATGGTGCTGAATATCGATGGCCAGCAGGTTGAGGGCGACTATATCAACACCGGCGTGCCGCACTTCGTCGTGCGCACCGATAGTCCCGAGGCGGTGGATATTGAGAGCCTGGGGCGCGCTATCCGCCTGCACCAAGCCTTCGCGCCCGAGGGGGTCAATGTGGACTTTGTGGCCCAGCGCGAGCCGAACCGGTTGAGTATGCGCACCTATGAGCGGGGCGTGGAGGCCGAGTCCGGTGCGTGCGGCACGGGGGCTGTGGCAGCCGCGATTACGGCAGTAGAAGCGCACGCCGGGACGCTCCCGGTGGTGGTGCGCACCGGCGGCGGCTTTATGCTCTCGGTCGATGCCGATTGGCGCGGCAACCGTTGCACGGGGCTAACGTTGACTGGCCCGGTTCGCGAGGTTTATCACGGCACGATCGACCTCTCGCTCCTGGGAAGCGACCTGGCGGCCATTGAGTAAGCGCCCCTTCCACCGATGAATCTCATCCTCATCTCTCGCGAGGAGTGTACCGAGGGCGGTCGTTGTACGCTCAGCGATGTGCGCGCCGAGCATCTGCGCACCTTCCTGCATGCAGCGCCTGGAAGCACCTTTCGTGTGGGGTTCATTGATGGACCGATTGGCACGGGGCGCGTGGAGGCTGTGGAGGGGCAAGTGGTCCGTTTTACGGTCGATTGCCAAACGCCCGCCCTACCGCCGTGGTATGACCTGATCCTTGCTTTGCCGCGTCCGCGGTCGCTTAAGCGCATTCTCTTCCAATCGGCCACGCTGGGCGTGCGTAATCTCTTTATCGTCGGCGCGGCCAAGGTGGAGAAGAGCTACTTTTCGATGCACCTGCTTCGGCCCGAGGAGTACACGCCTGTCCTGCTTGAGGGACTGATGCAAGGCGGCACAACTGCTCTGCCTAAGTTGCACATTTTGCCGCGTTTGCGCGACCTGTGGGAGGCCTTGCCTACGGAGGCCTCGTTGCGCCTCTTGGCGAACCCGGCCCCGGAGGGCGCGCCGTTTGTGCTGCCAGCCGGGGGACCTGGGTTGCCCTTGATTGCCGTTGGCCCAGATGGCGGTTGGACTGAGGCCGAGAATGCCGCCTTCGCCGAGCACGGCTTCCAGCCCTTTACCCTCGGCCCGCGTCCCTTGCGCACCGATACGGCCGCCATCGCCCTGCCCTGCGTGGTGCGCGATCGCCTCGCTTGCCTCGGTTTCACACGCTGAACAGATGCCTATGAACCCCGTCCTCATTCTCGGTGCCGGCGGCCTTGGTCGCGAACTCTATTGGTGGGCGCTCGAAGCTGGCCTCACGCCCGCGGGCTTTATTGATGACCGCCCGGATGCCTTGGCTGCGCTACGCGATTATCCCCCGGTGGTCGGCTCCGTGGCCTCCGCCCCGCTTTCCGCGCCAATTCTCTGCGGTATTGGGCAAAACCCCATCCGCCGCCGCTGCGTTGAACTTCTCCGGGAGCGCGGTGCTCGCTTCGCCAGTTGCATTCACCCTGCCGCCCGCGTCTACCACGCCACGCTTGGCGAAGGCGCCATTCTTGCGCCAGGGGCCTACATTGGGGCCGATGCCGTGGTGGGCGATTTCCTCTTTATGCAAACTGGCGCCGTCCTTGGGCACGATGTCCGTGCCGGCGACTTCCTGCGAATGGATACCACCGCCTTCGTCGGCGGCTACGCCACGCTCGGCTCAGGGGTCACGCTCCATACAGGTGCGCAAGTGATGCCTAGCAAGCGGGTAGGGGACAACGCCACCCTTGGCGCCGGCTCCACCCTGCTCTCCAACCTCCCCGCCAATACCACCGCTTTCGGTTCCCCCGCCCTTCCCCTCACCCGCGGTTAAAAGGTCTTGCTGGAGCCGTTTGGGCCGGCGATGACGAGCAGGCGCGGCTTCATTGGCGCGCTCGCATCTGACGTGCTCGTTCTTGAATACTCTCGATGAGGCGGGCATCGAGGCGGGCGAGGGCGGCTTTGTTTTCGCGGACAATCTTCAACTGGGCGGCACGAAGGGCCTCCTCAAGCTGGCGTTGGGCGATGGGGTCGGAGGTGACGGCGTTGTCATCCATAGGCGAGCGTTAGATATTGTTGGCGTTGCCGGTGAGGGTGGTGTTGAGGGTCTTGAGGATGTTGGAGATCATGTCGTAGGCTTGATCGCGCTTGCTGGTGGTGGATTGCAAGGAGATCATGGTCTCCTGGGAGAAGGTGTTGAGTTCGTCCATCCGTGAATCCATCTCGGAGACGATGGCATTGAGCTCGCTCTGGGAGTAGTAGGTCTTGCTCGTGATGTTGAAGCCGAGCGCGTTGAGTTGCGGGATCCACTGGGCCAACGTCTTGCCGGAGTCGAGGACGGTGTCTTTGTTAAGGCTGGAGGTGTCGGAGGTGTGTGCGGCGAGCCAGATGGAGAGGTCGCTCTGGGCAGCACTGATGGTGTTGAGCTTCTCGGTGTTCTCGCTGATTTCGTTCATCAGGGCGATAATCTTGTCCTCGAGCTTGGTGGCGCGCGCCAGGCAGAGGGCCATCACCAACTGGCCAACGGAGAGGGAACCATCGGCAGCGATGCCGGTGACGCCGTCGACCTTGTAGACGTTGCGTTGGAGGAGGGAGTTGCCGTTGGCATCGAACCACTCGGCAGGGCGGTTGGCCGAGTCGGCGAAGAGGCTTTGGGTGATGACTTCGATGGGCATAACGGGCTCCTTAGAAGTTGGCGGCCGTGCTCTGGGTGGAGGTGCTCAGGGCGCGAAGGATATTGGTGGAGGTGGAGTAGGAGACATCGCGCTGGGAGATGAGGGACTGGACCTCAATCATCTCCTGCTGCGTGTCGCTGGTCTGGCCTTCAAGGGTGGCACCAATGGTGCGTGTGGCATCCAACCGGTCGTTGTAAGCCGAGATGCTGTTGGGCAGGCCGGTGATGCCGTAAGTGGCGTTGAGGAAGCTCTTGGCGGCGGACCACTCGCTGCTGGACATCGTGCCCTTGGCGAGCTTGGAGAGAATCTCTGAGGCCCGCTCCAGGTTATCGACGCGCAGGTTCATCCGGTTCATCCGCGAGATGCTCTGGGTCTCGTAGGCATCTGCGGCTTGGATACAGATGGCGGCAACCATTTGGCCGAGGGTGAGGTTCTGCGCCTCGCCCAGGGAGAAGAGGTTGATGGCCTGCGCGCCGTCGGGGGCGTAGGCGTTGGTTGCAATCTGGGTAATGCCGATAGCCATAGGCGCCCTTACATATTGCGGATGGCGTTCGAGCGGGTGTCGCTCACATCGGTCATCAGGTTGGTGGCGGTGGAGTAGGCCTCGTCGCGGCGGTCCACGAGCGACTGCAGGCGCGTCATATCGGTCTGCGCATCGGCGTTCAACCCATCAATCTTACTCTTAACGGCCTGAATCATGCCCTCGATGGTCTGCTTGTTGGCACTGTAGTGGCCATCGGCCGAGGAGTAGTAGAAGTCCGGGCGCTTATCTTTATCCTTGTAGTCGCCCGAGGAGATGTTGGCGATGGTGGTGGGCGTGTAGCCCAAGGTCTTGAGTAGCTCGGCGGTGGAGTCGCTCATCCAGCCGGACATATCGCGCGAGCCCTTGGCATCGGAGTCGAAGGAGGCTTGAATCTTCGTGAGCTCGGAGAGGGCGGTGCCGAACTGCTCCAAGAGGTCGTTGCGCGCCTCCATCCGCTTGCTCAGAGGGGTGACCTCCTGCTCAACGGCATTGGCGCGCTGCTTGGAGACGGCCACCAAGAGGTCTTGCAGGTCGGTCTGCACACCGTCAAGCTTATAGTCCTTGACCGTGACGCCCCACATCGAGCCGATGTTGTCGCACACTTGGACGCTATTGATAGCCATTGGTTCCTCGCTTTCTCGGGGGAGAGTGTAGCACAATCAGAGGTTGTTTATCATCAAGTCCGCGGTGCCGTGGACCTTCTTGACGAGCTTGGAGGCCATCGAGAAGGCGTTGTCGCGCTTCGAGACGAGCCCCTGGGCGGTGACCATATCCTGCTGGAGGTCGTTGTTCTCGGTATCCATCTCGTACTGGCAGTTGTTTTGCGCCTTGGTTGCCTGCTCGCGGGTCACCTTGGTGTTGTTATCGGTGAGCGAGAGGGCGATGCCATAGCGGTTCAGAATGGTCTGCGCGCTCTGCAGTTCGCTCCCCATTGCCACCGACTTATCGCCCGAGGTCTGATTCTTGACCTTCATCGAGGTGACGGCCTTGGCGAGGATGGCGAGCGCGTCGCCGAGCTCGCTCAACTTCTGCTGCCGCGCCGAGAGAATATCCATATAGGCCTGGGTCTCGGCCTCGATTGCCTCGGATTCCTTCAAGGCGGCTGTACGCACGGCATCATCGTAGCCCTGGTGGGCCACGCCCGAGACGGTGTAATCGACCTGCTGCTGGCCGTAGACCTTCAGCCCGTCGATATTCTTGCGTTCAATCAAGACGCCCATTGGCTTGCTCCCAAAGGTGGGGTGGGGGCCGCCGCGTGCCGAGCGCTAGACTCGGCACGCGCGGCGAGGGGTTAGGCCCGGATGGCCTCCTGCATCGAGTCGTTCTCGGATTGCTGGACGCCCTGCATCAACTGGAGGATCGCGTTGGCGAGGTCGCCTGCGCCCTGGAAGAGGTCCTTGACCTCCTCGAGTTCCTCCTCGGCGGCCTTCTGATCGGCGGCCATCGAGGTGGCTTCGGCATTCATCATATCAGCCGCGCCGCGGATGAGGGTGTTGCCCAGGTTGCCCAGGACGCTAATCAGGTCGTTGAAGGCCCGGGCCCGGTCGGAGTTATACTGGGCGGTCTGGAACTTCTCCGAGTGCGTGAGCAGGGCATCGGCCTGCTTATAGGCATTGTTCGCATCGGTGATAGCGGTGGCCTTCTCCTCGCCGGTCGAGATGCCCGAGAGCTCCTTGGCGGCATAGGCCTCGGCCAACTCCGCGCGCTGCTGCAACTCCTTGGCATCGGGCGAATTGTTGGCCAGGGCATCCTCGTAGGCGCTCCGGGCCTGACTGGCCTCGCTCTTCAACGCGGCGCGATAGGCCAGACGGTCGTTCTCAAGCTGCTCCTTGGCCCCAGGCAGTTCGCGCTCGACCTTGGCTGCGTCGTCCTTCTGTAGCAATGTCTCCAACTCCTGCTTGGCCGTATCAACGTCGGTCTGGGCCTGGTCGACCGCCGCCTGCTGCGCGGTCTTCTGGGGCTGAAGCTGGTCAATCTTCGCGGTTGCATCATCCTTGGTCTGCTGCCACTTCTGAATCTCGGTCTGCTTGGCGGCAATCTTCTCATTGAGCGACTGTACCTGCGCCTGCTTCTCGGCGATGGAGGTGCGGAGGTTCTCCGAGGCCTGCGGCAGCTCCGGCACTTCATCCAAGGCCTGCTGCATATTCTGAATATCGGCCTCTGCGGCGGCCTTCTGCTCCTGCAGGTAGACCAGGTCGTTCTGCGCCTTGGGCAACTGCTCGTTGGCGGCCAAGAGCTTCGTGTGCTCGGTCGTGAGCTGCTCGGTGGTGGTGTCCAGCGCCGTCTGGGCATCGGTCAACTGCTGCTCGGCCGTCGTCACCTTGGCACGGGCGGTAGCGACCTGTTCATCCGTGGCAAACTGCGGCTCCACGCCCTGCAACGCCTTTTGGCGCATCTCGAGGTTCGCCACCTTGGCCTGCGAGTTGGCATAGGCCTCGCCGGCGCGCTGCGAGCCCTCGAAGGTCGCGAGCACCTCGTTGGCCTTCTGCGGGCCCATCTGGTTCACCTTGGTCTGATAGTTCCGCGCGGCATCCGACGGCGAAGCCTGCAACTCGGCCATCTGCAAATCGGCGTGCGCACGGCTGACCCCGCTCTGGTGCTGGGCGCTCAACTGCGACTTGAAGGCCGAGGCCTGCTTGGACAGCCCCACCCCCGTCGCCACCACCTGCACCGCGCAGACGATCGCCCCGCCAATCATGCCGAAGAGTGCGGCCGAGCGCTGCTGATTTGCTTGGTTCTGAATACTCGCCTGGACAGCCTGGTTCTCGGCCGAGCGGATCTCACGCGTCGAATCGCGCAACTCCTGGGCCACCTGCGCCAAAAGCGTCATCAACTGATAGAGGTTAAAGAAGACCGACGAACTCGAAGAGCTACTCGTGCTCACCCCCTCCGAGGCTGCCGCCGAAAGCAGCCCCGAGAGCATCGCCTTCAAGTCCTCCAACAACTTCGCCTGCTCCTCGGCCGACAGATTAAGCACATCCCCCGCCGAGAGCTTCTCGACCAGCGTCCCAATCGCCGCCTGATCCACATTCGCCGGTGCCTCCAACTCCGGGAACGAGAGCATCGCCGTGCGGACGCTGTCGCCCTCCTTGACACTGAAGGTCACCCCCTCGCTTCCCTTCTCAATCGTCACCTCGCCAAGCTTTCCCGCCTTGCTCGCCTCGTCAACCGCGTTCAAGAAACTAGTCCAAGTGACTTGGCTGTTCCCGTTGATGCCATCGATACCCATAAAAGGCTCCTTTCTCGTGTTCCTATCCTGCGCCCCCAAGGGCGTGTTCTCCCTGTCTACGCTTCAGGGCCCAAAAGGTTACACGATTTCTTACGCCTCTATTGTGCCAAAATCCCCGCCCCCCAGGCAAGCCCTTACCGAGGTGCGCTTCTGCCCCTTATCCCTTGACTTTCAGGATAGATCCTCTTCTATAGGGGGAGCGAGGCCTCTGGCAGTAAGGGAAAAAAGAAGCCTTAGAGAACGGGAAGAAGAGTCGGGAGACTTTCAGCTTCCGCCACCATTGGAGGGCGCGCGCGGATGTCTGTTTTCAAACACCCCTGCTTTGTTCCAGGTTCAATTGGCTTTTTTCTTGTATTAGAAGCGACAACGATTTCAACAATGCCCCCATGCGACTCCATCTCGCCCGAAGCAGAATTATTAAGCCTGGGGGTTAATTGAATTATCCCTAAGGCATAATTGAATTATCCCTAAGGGTTATTTCAATTATCCCTTAGGGTTAATTATTCCTTCCGCCCCGGGAAGCAGTTTCCGCCCGGCGTGAGCGCAGTTGAGCAAGGCCGTAGTACAAATCTTTTCGCCTCCATCACACGCCCTATAACTTCTCTGCTAACTCATCGCCTCTACGTCGCGCTTCCTTATCCCTAACAAGAACCGGAATAAGGATGTGTCGAACGCCTGCAATGATATCGCTTTTACTGGCTCAGTCCCCGAAAAATGGAGCTTGGTTGCCGTATGGGGGGAGTTGTGGTAGACTGCGCGCGTTTTTGTTGTTTGAGAGGAGGTTAGTGGAATGGAACAGCCTAATTTAGAACAGTTTTCGCCGGATGCGGTGGCGGTGTTGCGTCAAGCTCAGCTTGAGGCGCGTCGCTTGCGGCATGATCACGTGGGCACGGAGCATTTGTTGTTGGCCTTGGTGGAGGTCGATACGGCGGCCCGTCGGATGTTGACAGGGTGGGGGGCTTCGCGCGAAGATTTGTTGGCGCGGATTGAGGCGCAGTCGCCCTTGGGGGGCGTGGCGGAGAATCCTCCGGAGGGGGCTTTGCCGTGGTCGCAGCGGGTGCTGAAGGTGTGCGAGCTAGCCCGGGTGGCTGCTGGACGGCTCAAGGAGGGGAATACGGCGGATGCCTTGTGGTTGCTGTGGGCGTTGCTTGACGAGGGGGAGGGGTTGGGAGCCTTGGTTCTGCGGCAACTCGGGGTGGGCGATGCCCAGAAGGCGCGCCTGCGCAGGGCCTTGGAGGAGCGTGACCAGCACGGGGGTGAATCTGATCCTTCGTTAGAAGAGCTGACTAGGCGGGATGCCGAGTTGGTAGCTGCGGAAATGGAGCGTATGAAGAAGGATGGTCCGGAGAAGGAGTCTGCCCCGAGTGAGGAACCTTCGCGCAAGAAGACCCCGGCGTTGGACACCTTTGGGCGTGACCTGACGGCGTTGGCCGAGGCGGGGAAGCTTGACCCGGTGATTGGTCGGGCCACGGAGCTGGAGCGCCTGATTCAGATTTTGTGCCGCCGGAGTAAGAATAATGCCGTGTTGATTGGTGAGGCGGGCGTGGGGAAGACGGCGGTGGTCGAGGGACTGGCGCAGGCGATTGTCTCGGGTGCGGTGCCTGAGGCGATGCTGAAGAAGCGGGTAATTGCGCTGGATATGGCGCTGATGGTGGCCGGCACGCAGTATCGCGGGCAGTTCGAGGAGCGCCTGAAGCGGGCAATTAACGAGGTGGCCGAAAGCGGGAATATCATCCTCTTCTTGGACGAGCTGCACACGATTGTCGGTGCCGGCGGGTCCGAGGGCGCGATGGATGCGGCCAATATCATCAAGCCGGCGTTGGCGCGCGGGGAGCTGCAGTGCATTGGCGCCACCACCCTCAACGAGTATCGCAAGGGCATCGAGAAGGATGCCGCGCTCGAGCGGCGCTTCCAGACGATTCTGGTGGAGGAGCCGACGGTGGCCCAGGCGCTGGAGATCCTGGAGGGCGTGGCGTCCAAGTATGCCGAGCACCACTGCGTGCGCTACACCCCGGCGGCCTTGGATGCGGCTGTGCGCCTGACTGCGCGCTATCAGCCGGCGCGCCAATTGCCCGATAAGGCGATTGACGCGATTGACGAGGCGGGCTCGCGGCTGCGGATGTCAGCGGCGATGCGCCCGGCTTCCTTGCGTAAGCTCGGGGAGTTGGCGCGGAAGTATCGCGTGCTGAAGGAAGCGGCCGTCGCCAAGGATGACTTCGACACCGCCGCGCAGTTCCGCGCCAAGGAGACCGAGGCCACCGAACACTATGATGCGGCCTTTGCCAAGTGGCGCGCCCGGCAGCACGCCAAGCCGATTACGGTGACGCCCGAGGTGATTGCGCAGACCATCTCCTCGATGACCGGCGTGCCGATTAATCAGATGACTGAAGGGGACCGCCAGCGCCTGATGGCGATGGAGAGCGCGCTCAATGGTCTGGTGGTGGGTCAAGAGGAGGCGGTACAGACTGTGGCGCGGGCGTTGCGTCGGGCAGGCGTGGGCTTGAAGGACCCGGCCCGGCCGATTGGCTCGTTCCTCTTCCTGGGGCCGAGCGGAGTGGGTAAGACATTGCTGGCCAAGACGTTGGCGCGGACGCTCTTTGGCGACGAGAAGGCGTTGGTGCAGCTGGACATGTCCGAGTATATGGAGAAGTTCAACGTGAGCCGTCTGGTCGGTTCGCCGCCTGGCTACGTGGGCCACGAGGAGGGCGGTCAGCTGACCGAGCGCGTCCGCCGCCATCCCTATTCGGTGGTGCTCTTCGATGAGATTGAGAAGGCCCATCCGGACATTACCAATATGCTCTTGCAGATTCTTGAAGAGGGGAGCCTCACCGATGGCCTTGGGCGGAAGGTTGACTTCCGTAACACCGTCATCATCCTCACCTCGAACATCGGCTGCAACTTTGCGATGGAGGCACCGACGGTTGGCTTCGTGCCCGGCGAAGGGGCCAAGGGCGTTCTAATGGCCCACGAGACCTTGCGCGAGAAGATCCTGGCCGAGGTCCGCAAGAGCCTCAAACCCGAGTTGCTCAACCGCTTTGACGAGCAAATTGTATTCCATGCCCTCTCGCGCGAGGCGATTACGACTATCCTGGAGAAGGAGCTCTCCGCCGTGGCCAAGCGTCTGGCCGAGAATGGCCTCCACTTTGAGCTTTCGGAAGGGGCCCACGAGGTGCTGCTGGCGGCGGCCATCAAGCCCGAACAGGGCGCGCGCCCCATCCGCCGGGCCATCGAGCGTCTGGTCGAGGATCCGCTGGCTGAGGCCTATCTCCGCGCCGAGCAGGGCAAGACCACTTACCTCCTGACCCCCGCGCCCGAAAGCGCGCAGGGCGAACGGACCCTGGTGGCTGCTCCCAAGCGCTTACCGCCACCCCAGAAGAAGACGCTGCGGAAGACGCCGCCGAATCGGCGCGTGCGCCAGAGCGAGACCAAGAAGGTCTAATCGATGGACACGGCCGCGGAGTTCGAGTCGCTTATCGCAGGGCAGATTCCCCTGCTCTCGGCGATGGGCGTGCAGGTGGTGGAGGCGAGCGCTGAGCGCGTCCGCGTGCGTTTGCCGATGGCCGGCAATGGCAATGACAAGGGCACGCTCTTTGCCGGCGCGGCGTATAGCGCCCTGGTCATTGCCGGCTGGATTTTGGTGATGCACCGCGCGCGCCTCTCGGGTTTTTCGGCCCCCTGGGCGGCGATTGTCGATGCCTCCTGCCACTATGCTAAGGCCATTCGCGAAGATAGTGAAGCCGTGGCCGAGTTCGCCGAAGCGCCAACCCTTCAGCCTGGCGCGCGTAATTGGCCTAAGGTGCGCGTCACGCTTGGGGAAGCAGTTGCCTTCACGGGCACCTATGCCTGTGGCGAGCGTAAGGTTTAAGAAGTAGACGATTGCTCGCGGCGCTCGTAGCGGACAGGATTGGCACCGCTCCCTAAGCCGTAAAGCACCTTCTTCGCGCATCATGACGGCCGCAAAAAGCGCTTGCAGGTGAGTCGAGGGTTTAGTAGAATACAGGCCCGGTTTGTACAGCAGTAGTCGTCCTGGTTCGTTACGAATTGGGCACAAGAGAGAAAGCGAAGAAGATGCAACGTTCGGACATTAAGAAGGTTCTGATTATCGGTTCGGGACCTATTGTGATTGGGCAGGCGTGCGAGTTTGACTATTCGGGCACGCAGGCGTGTAAGGCGTTGCGGGCGTTGGGGTATAAGATTGTGCTGGTGAACTCGAACCCGGCCACGATTATGACCGATCCGACGATGGCCGATGCCACCTACATCGAGCCGTTGAATCTCTCGCGCCTCGAGCAGATTATCGCCAAGGAGCGGCCGGATGCGATCCTGCCGAACCTGGGCGGGCAGACCGGATTGAATATGTCTTCGGCCTTGGCCAAGGCGGGGATTTTGGATAAGTATGGCGTGATGGTTATTGGGGTGAACCTGGACGCTATCGAGCGCGGCGAGGATCGCGACATCTTTAAGCACACGATGGAGCAACTGGGCATTGAGACGCCGCGCTCGGGCATCGCCAACTCCATCACTGAGGCCGAGGAGATTGCCGAGCAGATCGGTTTCCCGATGGTGATTCGCCCGGCCTATACGATGGGCGGCGCCGGTGGCGGCTTTGTCTACAATATCGAAGAGTTGCGGACGATTGCGCGTAAGGGGCTGGACCTCTCGATGACCCACCAGATCCTGGTCGAGGAATCGATCAAGGGCTGGGAGGAGCTGGAGATTGAGGTGGTGCGCGATGCGAAGAACCAGATGGTCTGCGTCTGCACCATTGAGAATATCGACCCGGTTGGCGTGCATACGGGCGACTCTTTCTGCGCCGCGCCGATGCTCACCATCGAGCAGCCGCTCATCGACCGCCTCACCAAGATGGCCTTTAGCATTGTCGAGGCGATTGGCGTGATTGGCGGCACGAATGTGCAGTTCGCGCACGATCCGAAGTCTGGCCGCGTGGTGATTATCGAAATCAATCCGCGCACGTCGCGCTCGTCGGCTCTGGCTTCGAAGGCCACCGGCTTCCCGATTGCGTTGGTTTCGGCCAAGCTCGCCGCGGGGATGACCCTCGATGAGCTGCCTTACTGGCGCGATGGCTCGCTCGAGAAGTACACCCCCTCGGGCGACTACGTGGTGCTCAAGTTCGCCCGCTGGGCCTTCGAGAAGTTCCGCGCGGTGGAGGATAAGCTCGGCACGCAGATGAAGGCCGTGGGCGAGGTGATGAGTATTGGTAAGACCTATAAGGAGGCCTTGCAGAAGGCTATCCGAGGACTCGAGAAGGGGCGCTACGGTCTGGGCTGGGTGGGCTTTGAGAAGTTCACCCTCAAGGAGTTGCTTGATAAGCTGCGTACGCCCAGCAGCGAGACTCACTTCATTATGTACGAAGCCCTCCGCCAGGGCGCCACCGATGAGCAGATCTTCGAGGCCTGCGCCGTCAAGGCCTACTTCGTTCAGCAGATGCGCGAACTGGTGCAACTTGAAGAGAAGATTTTGGCCCACAAGGGCACCTTGCCGCCGGACGACTTGCTCCTGCAGGCCAAGCAGGATGGCTTCGCCGATCGCTACCTGGCCAAACTCCTGGGCATTCGCGAGAAGGCTATCCGCGAGCGGCGCGAGGCGCTGGGCTGCGTCGAAGGTTGGAACGCGGTGCCGGTGAGCGGCGTTGAAGACAAGGAGTACTACTACTCCACTTACAATGCACCCGACGAACTGAAGCTCGACCCCAACCCCAAGAAGGTGATGATCCTCGGCGGCGGCCCGAACCGCATCGGCCAGGGCATTGAGTTCGACTATTGCTGCTGCCACGCCGCTTTCACCCTCCGCGAGCTGGGCTATGAGACGGTGATGGTCAACTG
>JBJEVY010000072.1:0-21542 GCA_051884775.1 Candidatus Spyradenecus sp.
CCTAGGGCCTACCTCGCCTCGACCTAGGGCCTACCTCGCCTCGACCTAGGGCCTATCGCGCGCGTACGCGCGCGACACGCGCTCGCGCGTTAAGTTCTAAGGTAGGAGCGAGGGGGCGATCCCTTCCATCGCGCGGGGCGTGCAAGGCGGAGGGAAATGCGCTAAACTAGGGCGTGTTGAGAGGAGCAGAGCGATGGTTCCACAGTGGTTTATTGAAGCGAAACGGGAGGGCAAGGCCCATTCGGAGGCGGAGTTGCGCGAGTGGGTGCGCGGCGTGGCCGATGGGACGCTGCCCGATTATCAGATTGCCGCGTGGCTGATGGCGGTCTATCTGCGCGGACTCACGGCGGAGGAGACGGCGGTGCTGACCGATGCGATGATGCGCTCGGGCGAGTGCCTCACCTTCGATCTGCCGCAACCGACGGCCGACAAGCACTCCACTGGCGGCATTGGCGACAAGATTTCCATCCCCCTGGCACCCCTCTGCGCGGCGATGGGACTAGCTGTGCCAATGATCTCCGGGCGCGGCCTAGGCCTCACCGGCGGCACGCTTGATAAGCTCGAGAGCATCCGCGGCTTCAACGTCCGCCTCTCCACCGCCGACTTCCAGCGGCTGACCGGGGCGATTGGCTGCTGTATGGTGGGGCAGACCGACACCCTGGCCCCGGCCGACCGTCGACTCTACGCGCTGCGCGATGTCACGGCCACGGTGCCGAGCATTCCGCTGATTACCGCTTCGATTATGAGCAAGAAGCTGGCCGAAGGCGCGCAAACGCTCCTCTTCGATGTCAAGGTCGGCTCCGGGGCCTTTATGGAAACACGCGAGCGGGCGCGCGAGCTCGCGCAGAGCCTTATCGCCACCGGCCGCCGACTGGGGCGTACCTGCGTGGCCCTGCTCACCAATATGGATCAGCCCCTCGGGCGCACGGTGGGCAACGCGCTGGAGGTGCGCGAGAGCCTCGAGATTTTGCAGGGGCGCGGCCCCGAGGATGTCCGCGCGCTCACCGTGCGCGAAGCGGCCGAGATGGCCGTCGCCGCAGGGCTCCACCCCACCCTGGAAGCCGCGCAGGCAGCCGCCGAAGCGGCACTGGCGAGCGGCGCGGCGGAGGCGAAGTTCCGCGAGATGGTTGCCGCCCAAGGGGGCGACTTGGCGGCCGGGTTGCCGGAGGCGGCCGCGCGTGTGCCGATTATCGCCCCGGCGAGCGGCTGGGTGGCGCGCGTGGATGCGCGGGCGATTGGGCGCGTGGCACTCAAATTGGGGGCCGGGCGCCAGGCGGTCTCGGACCCCATCGACTACGCGGCCGGGCTAGACGGCCTGTTGCAGCAAGGCGAGCGGGTCGAGACCGGCGCGCCTTTGGGGTGGCTCTGCGCGGCGGATGAGGCGCGTGCCCAGGCGGTGCTCACCGAGGCGCAGGCGGCCTTTGCGCTCAGCCCCGAGCCGGTGGCGGTGCGAGAGATTATCTACGAACGGATGGCCTAGGGAGGCGGCGAGATGCGGTTTGTGCGGATGATGTTGGTCCTTTGCGGCGGAGTGCTGGCGGCGCTGCTCGGCGCGCAGGTGCGGTTTGCCGAGAAGAATATCGATTGGGGGGCCGTGGCCGAGAGCGAGGTGGAGCGCGTGACGGTGGCAACGGCGACAGATCCGCGCTTGAAGATGGCGATGCCAGGGACCGAGGTGGTGCTCGAGAAGCGCACGCTCACCCTCCCCTCAGGCAACAAGCTGCGCATTACCGAGCGCATCGAAGCCGACGAACAGGGCGAAGAGGCGCGCATCTTCGTGGAAGGCAAGCAGCTGGGCGAAGTGACCGTGGTGGCCAGCGAAGAGACCTTGGAGGCGGTGCTCGAGTTCCTGCGCGCACGCGGCTATGGCATTGTGGCGCGCTATGGGCGCTTGGGGCGCATTCTCAAGGTGCGCATCCCGCCCAACGAACAGCGCGAGGCGTGTGAGTTGCTCGGCAAGCTCGCCGAACTGGGCGTGGAGAGCGCCGCACACGAGCAGGTGCGCTTCTTCCTGCCACAGGTGATTACCCCGGCCGCTACGCCCAACGACCCGCGCTACGGCGAACAGTGGGGGTTGCAGCAAATCCACGCACCGGAGGTCTGGGCGCAGGGTTTCTTGGGCTATCCCTCCATCCCCTGCGCAGTCTACGACACGGGCGTGCACCTGGAGCACGAGGACCTGCAGGAGAATGTCCGCGAGCGGGTGAGCGTGCTCAACTCCTCGGCCGACCCGGAGGATCACCACGGCCACGGCTCGCACTGTCTGGGCATTATGGGCGCCGATTCCAACAACGGCAAGGGCATCACCGGCGTGGGGCAGGTGGCCAACCTCACCTCGCTGCGCGGCCCCATCTCCTACTGGCAGGAGGGCGATGACATCCGCGCGGGCTATCAGTATGCGCTGGAGAACGGCATCAAGGTGCTCAGCTGCTCCTTCGGCACCTCCCCGGGCGTCGGCGTCTTCGATGCCGGCGACTACGCCCTCATCACCGACCTCGGCGCGGCCGGCACGCTGCTCGTCATCGCCGCCGGCAACGATGGCAACGACAACGACCGCCTCCCCACCTACCCTTCCTCCTACGACTGCGAGAACATCCTCACGGTCATCGCCTCGGACAAAGCCGACCGCCCGGTCATCGCCGGCAATAACGAGGAGGGCGAGGGCGCGCATGTCTGGTCCACCTCCTATGGCGCCACCAGCTGCGACATCGCCGCCCCCGGCGCAAACATCCTCTCCTGCACCCGCGATGGCCCGGCCACCTACGAAAAGTGGTCCGGCACCTCGATGGCCACGCCGATGGTCGCCGCCTGTGCCGCGATGCTCTGGGAGCGCAACCCCTCCTGGTCGCCCCTCGACATCAAGCGCCGCCTGATGGCCACGGCCGACGTGAAAGACACGCTCCTAGGCTACTGCCAGAGCGGTGGGCGCGTCAACCTCCAGCGCGCGCTCGACCAATCGGCCGGCTACATCTCCCTCGCCCCAATGGAGAGCACCGCCATCGAGGCCGGCACGCCCATCACCCTCACCGTCACCGCCGAGAATGTCCCCGCCCTCACCTTCAAGCTCCTCAAGCGCGGCGCCTTGGAGACCGACATTGCGACCCTCACGCCCACCCAGGTCGAGGGCTCCCGCTACACCGTCTGGACGCCCACCGAGGCGGACGTCGGCCGCGGCTACACCATCCGCGTGGAGTCCACGGCCAACCCCACGGAGGTCTTCGCCTACTCCTCGCTCTTCCGCGTCAAGAGCGCAGAGAAGGAAGAGACCATCACCGTCTCCACCGGCACCGAGGGCGCAGTCCTAGCGGCCGACAGCTTCACCGTCTCCTTCACCCCCTCCGATGCAGTGATGATTGACCTCACGCTTGAGGAGCAACTCGCGGACGGCACCTGGGAGCTGGCCGCCACCCTGGGGCAACTGACTTGCACGCCCGGAGCCCGCGCCTCGGCCAACCTGCAGCTCAAGGGCCGCGGCTGGCTCACAGGCACCTACCGCGTCCGCGTCTACGACACCGACGCCCCGGAGATCTCCGGCGCCTCGCTGCCCTTCACCTTCGGCACCTCCCTCTGCTCGGTCTACCTCCTCCCCGGCAGCGAGGTCTCCGGCGCGCCGGCCGATTACAAAGAGCGCCGCGAGGACTACTTGGCCGCCTGGCAGAGCACCTACGCCGCCGGCGAGCCCTTCCGCCTCAACTGCTACTTCCCCGAAAGCTCGCTCTACTGGCTCTACCTCATCGACGCAACCGCCGAGGAGATCTTCCTCCTCAAGCAGGTCTGGACCGATGTCAGCACCGGTAATATGAAGCGGATGCAGAGCTTCGAGCTGGCCATCCCCGACCACTTCACCCCCGGCCACACCTACTGGCTGCGCCTCTACGACGCCTTCGCGCCGGAGATGTACCACGATTCCCCCCGCTTCACCCTCGCCCCGCGCACCGATGGCCGTACCGCCCCCTCGCTCGATGCCCTCCTCGGCGTGCCCGAAGGCACCGGCTTCAACGCCAACGGCCAGTGGCACCCCGTCTGGCAGGACGATGCCTGGGCCCTGCGTTGCGGCTGGCTCTCCCCCGGCGAAGAGGCCTACTTCGAGGCCGTCCTCACCACCACCAAGGAGCAGTCCCTCGCCTTTGACCTCCACTTCCCCAAGCAGCTCTCCGGCGCCCAACTCACCGTTGCCTACGCCGAGCAGTTCCCCACCAACACCTCCACCTGGACCGAGCTCGCCACCACCCACGGCGGCTACGCCGATGACTGGGTCACCCTGGAAACCCAAAACCTCCCGCCCGGCACCCACACCCTCCGCTGGACGCTCAAGCGCGACCCCAAGGCCTCCCCCGAAAAGGACGAGGCGGCGGCCTTCTCCCTGCTCTTGCGCAACCTCACCTTCTCCCTCGCCGCGCCCACCCCCACCCTCTCCTTCAACGCCTCCGGCACCGCCACCCTCGGCAACCGCCCCGACTACCCTGGCTTCGTCACCTACACCATCGATGGCTCCGAGCCCACGCGCGATGGCCCCCGCTGGGTCAGCGGCCAAAGCCTCACCTTCTCGGCCTCCACCACCCTCAAGGTCAAATCCTTCCTCCCGGCGGCCCGCCCCAGCGCCACCGCCACCGCCGTCTACCTCAATCTCGCCGGTGCCGGCACCGCCGCCTCCCCCCACCTCATCACCTCGGGCGCCGACCTCTTGGCCCTCCTCTCGGCCGTCAACCTCGGCACCCTCACCCATGACGATGGCTTCGCCTCCTTCTCCCCCACCCACGACTTCTCCGGCAAGGTCTTCCGCCTGACGCGCAACCTCGACCTCACCGGCCTCACCCTCCCCACCGCCGGCTTCCCCGCCATCACCACCGGCAACAACGATGCCGCCCCCTTCAACGGCACGCTCGATGGCGCCGGCTATTTCCTGCGCCACGCCACCTTCGCCCCCACCCACTCGCCCTTCTACGACGACGGCGTGGGGCAAGTCTGCGGCCTCTTTGGCAACCTCGGCCCCAACGGCACGGTCCAAAATCTCACCCTCCTCGACCCCACCTACGCCGTCCCCGGCGGCGACCTCTTTGCCCTCGGCGCCATCGCTGCGACCCTTGACGGCACCATCGATACCTGCCAGGTCCTCCGCGCCACCTTCAGCGCCCCCTCCTTCATCCCCGGCACCGGCCACTTCTTCTCCAGCCCCCTCTACGGCCTAGGCAGCGACTACCCGGCCATCGGTGGCGCTGGCTGGGGCCGGTGCACCCTCAACGGAGCCCCCCTCCCCGACAGCGCGGCCGATGAAAAGCTCCTCAGCCAGACCTTCCTCCCCCCACCCACGCTCTCTCCCGCCCCCGGGCCCATCTTCGAGGAGACGCTCCTCGCCCTCTCGGCCCCCGAGGGCGCGCGCGTTCAGCGATGGGATGGCAAGGACTGGGCCGATGCCCCCGCCGCACTCACCCTCGCGGCCACCCAGACCCTCACCCTGCGCACAACCGACGGCACCAACACCTCCGCCGAGGTCGTCGCCACCTATGACCGCCAGAATAAGCCCGCCTGCCCCGCCGTCTCCCTCGATAGCACCGATGGCACCCCGCTCGGCAACAACACCAATCTGACGCCCTTCACCACCTATGCCAAGCTCTCGACCGCAACCTCCAACGCCTCCGCCGGCGGCTGGCGCATCCACTACACCCTCGACGGAACGGAACCGACCGAAGCTTCGCCCCGCTACGCCGAGCCCTTCCTCCTGCCCGGCGAATGCACCCTTAAAGCCCGGATCTTCAATCCGCCCGACTACGCTCCCGGTCCCCTCGCCACCTATGCCTTCTCCATCTCCCCGCAGTTCCCCAACTGCGCCCGGCTGACCCTCGTCGGTGGTACGCTCCAGGGCAAGACGCTCTTCACCGGTTCGGACATCGACTTCGATCGGCTCTCCATCGCCGATCAGAAGGCCATTCTCTACCAGAGCCAGGCCTTCACCGTCCAGGCCAACGAAGCGCCTGCAGGCCACTTCTTCTCCCACTGGCGCGTCACCGGCCCGCTCGTCCTCGACAACCCGCGCGCCAACCCCCTCACCACGCGCTACATGACCCGCGAACCGGTCACCCTCGAGGCCATCTTCCTTCCCCTCCGCCCCGGCTACCACCTGCGCTTGCAGTAAGCGTGGCAAGAGGCTCGCGATGACGGTGAACGGTGAACAGTGAACGGTGAACGGTGAGCGGTAACCTTCCCTTGCATGCCTTCAGCCGATGTGCCCGCAGGGCGCATCGGCCGGGGTGGAGCGCCCCCTGTGCACGCGCACGGGGAATATGGTAGACTAGGGATGTGAAAACGCGATTTATTGCTGGTGCATCTGCCGAGCGTCTCCTGGTCCTCTTTACAGGCTGGGGGATGGATGCGCGCCCCTTTGAGGCGATGCTCGGCGCATTCGACACCCTTGTGGTATGGGACTACACCACGTTAGAGGGTCTGCCGGCGCTGCCGGACGATCGCCCGATGGAAGTGATTGGCTGGAGCATGGGCGTATGGGCGGCGGGGCAAGTGCTCGCAGGACGGCGTGTGGCGCGCGCGACAGCCGTCAATGGCACCCCTTGGCCAATTGATGAGACGCGCGGCATTCCACGCGCGGTCTTTGAAGGAACGCTCAATGGCTTCTCGGAGGCAGGGCTCCTGCGCTTCCGGCGGCGGATGTGCGGGGGCGCGGCGGCGCTGAAGGCCTTTGAGGCGGTGGCCCCCGAGCGAAGCGTGGAAGATTTGCGTGCGGAATTGGCGGCGTTGGGCGAGGGCTATACGCGGCTGGGGCCGAGCAACTTCACCTGGGATCGCGCCTTTGCGGCGCAGGCCGACCGCATCTTCCCGGTGGAAGCGCAAGTGGCGGCCTTCCCATCGGCTCGGCAGGTACCGGGCGCCCATTGGGTCCCGGAACTCTTTGCCCAGCTCCTGCGCGGAGAGGAACCGTGATTGAGACCCCGCTACTCATCAACCGCTTTGCCCGCGCAATGGCCACCTACGAGCGCGAGGCCACGGTCCAGCGCCACGAAGCCGAGCGCCTGACCGAATTGCTCGGCGCGCACTGCCACCTCCTCGCCCCGCGCATCTTGGAGATTGGCTGCGGCACGGGGATGCTCTCGCGCCTCTTGATAACTCGCTTTGCGCCGCGCGAACTGGTGCTCAACGATCTTTGCCCGGACATGGAAATCTGCTTTGCCAATGTGCCGCGGACCACCTTCCTCAGCGGCGATGCGCGCACCCTCGCTTGGCCAGGCCCCTTCGATCTCATCGCCTCGGCCTCCGCCGTCCAGTGGTTGGGCGATTTGGGCACCTTTGCGCAACGCTGCGCAGCCGTCCTCAACCCCGGCGGCTTCATCGCCATCTCCGGTTTTGGTCCCCAAACCCTGCGCGAGACTGCCGAACTCACCGGCAGCGCCCTCACCTACCCCACGCGCGAGCACTTTGAGCAAACCTTTACCGAGGCCTTTGAGCCCCTGGCCACCGAACATCGCCTCCACACCCTCACCTTCCCAGATGCCTACGCCGTCCTGCGCCACCTCAAGGCCACCGGCGTAACCGCCACCGGCGGCGGACAGGGTCCCTGGACCCGTGGCCGGATGGAGGCCTTTGCCACCGCCTACGCGGAGCGCTTCCCCGCCGAAGGGGGCGGCGTGCGCCTCACCTACGAAACCTGCCTCTTCGTGGGCAAGAAGCTAGCTCGCGATGAAAGATGACAGATGACGGAAGACAGATGACAGAGCGCTGCCCAACTAAGCGTCTTGCCCCACTCGCGCGCCTCGCGCGCCGTTGGCTTTCCGCGCTTGCGCTCTGCTGCCTGGCCCTGCCGGGGCGGGGAGCCGCGCCTATGCCCGTGCTTGAGCCCTACACCGCCAACGGCTGGTCCCGCGCCTATGCCGTGCCCGATGAGACCGAAGTGCCCATTGCCGAGACCGAACGCGCCGGGATCTGCGCCCTCTTCCTGCGGATCGATGCCCTGTTCGTGCGCGTGGCGCGCCGCCAGCGCGCCTACGCCTTCTGGTTGGATTGGCGCGATGTACGCGAAGAGGAGGCCGACGATGCCACCTGGCGCTTCCAACTCTTCTGGCTTGGGCGCCGCTACCCCTTCGATCGGTGGGGTCACCTAGCCCTCGATCGCCGCTTCCTCCTCCCCGAAGAGACCGAGCTCGTCGCCCACTTCGAAGCCCTCTACCGTCAGCTCCTGCTCGCTTCCCCCCTTGGCGAGCGCTTTCCCCCCGCCCCGCGCCCCCAATCCACCGCTCCCACCGTGCCCATCTTCTGCGGCTTTGAGGATGAACGCTATCAGCAGCACGACGCCCTCATCGCCCGCCTCGTGGCCGAGTTCAACCAAAACCGCGCCGAAGCCGTGGGCGCCCCTGAAGGCCGCACCGTCTCGATGCCCGAGCTCACCCCCGCCCTCGTCAAGGCCCTAATGATCGAAGAGAGCGGCGGCCAGGGCAAACGCTCACGCGAAGCCTGGCGGCGCGATCCCCTCCAAGTCAATGTCCCGGGCGATTGGAACGAGGCGAAGGTCGACCTCGGACTCGCCAAGCCCTCCGCCCGCAATGAGGGCACCCTGGAGCAAAATCTGCGCGCGGGCATCCGCTACCTGGCACGCAAAGGCTTCGGCACCTCCGGCCAACCCCTCTCGCGCCGTCCCGAGGCCTACTTCGATTCCTGGCGCACCGCCCTCCAGCGTTACAATGGCCGCACCAAGAATCTGCGCGATGGCCGCACCTATCGTGCCGCCTACGCCGAGCGCATCCTGCGCCGGGCCGCTAATCCCGAGCGCTTCGTTCCCATTGCCCGCGAGCGCGTCCACCCCTGAGATGTTCGCCGCCCCCGCCATTGCCTTCCGCGTCTTCGGCTGCCGCCTCAACCAAGCCGAGGCCGCCGCCTGGCAAGAGGCCCTCGCCACGCGCGGCTTCCCCATCGTTCCGCCCGAAGCGGCCGATGTCCTCTGCCTCCACTCCTGCGCGGTGACCGCCCCTGCCGAGCACGAGGCCGCCAAGTTTCTCCGCGCCTTCCGGCAGCGCCACCCCCAAGCGCGCGTCATCCTCAGCGGCTGCGCGGCCGAACTCGCCCCCCGCGCATGGGCCGATCTCATCCTGCCGCATGCGCGCAAGGCCGAGTGGCTGACCGAAGTCCTCGCCTTCCTCGCCACGCTTCCTCCCGCCCCCGCCGCGCCCCAGCCCCCACCCCGCGCCAAGACCCGAACAGCCCTCATCATCCAGGATGGCTGCGACCGCTTCTGCGCCTACTGCATCGTCCCTCACCTACGCGGCGCCCCCACCTCCGTGCCAATGCGCACCCTTCTCGCCGAGGCCCGCGAACGCTTCGCGCGCGGCTACCGCGAAATCGTCCTCACCGGTTGCCACCTGGCACTCTATCGCGACCCCGAAAGCGGCGCCGGTCTGCTCGACCTCCTCGCACGCCTCTGCGAAGTCCCCGGCGAAGGCCGCCTGCGCCTGAGCTCCATTGAGCCTGGCGTGGTGGATCTGCGCGCCCTCGCCCGCCTCATCGCCGCAAGCGATGGCCGCCTCTGCCCCTTCCTTCACCTCCCCATCCAATGCGCCGCCGATAGTCTCCTCGCCCGCATGGGCCGCCCCTACTCCGAACGCGATCTCCGTGCCGGCCTCGACGCCATTCTCGAAACGCTCCCCTTCTGCGGCCTAGGCGCCGATTGGATCGCCGGCCTCCCCGGCGAAAGCGAGACCGAGGCCGCCGCCTCTCAACGCCTCTTGGCCGACTACCCCTTCCTCGGCGCGCACATCTTCCCCTACTCCCCGCGCCCCGGCACCCCCGCCGCCACCTTCCCCGACCAACTCCCCCCCGAGCTCCGCCAACGCCGCGCCGCCGACCTCGCCGCCATTGCCGCCGAAAGTCGCCTCCGCGCCCAAAGCCGCTTCCTCGGTCGCGAACTCATCGTCATCCCCGAACGCCTGCGCAATGGCACCTGGGAGGGCTGGAGCGCCGAACGCCTCCGCTGCCGCCTCGGCCCCAACGCCCAACGCGGCACCCTCACCCCCTTCCGCCTCGAGTCTCTCGCCTCCCTCGTGTGAGGACTGATGCCCCAATGGTTGCGCGGAGCGCCGCCTGCAAAACGCATAATGCCCGCCCAACGCGGGGACTACTCGCCCCCGCGCCCCCCCCCGGGAGCGCAGGGCGCTCCACCCCACGCGCCGTTAGGCGCACCCCCCGGCGGCGCAGCCGCCACCTTGCGTGGGCGCAGCCCGCACCCCCAGCCACTCCAATGGCCGTGCCTGGCCTCCACCCCGCCTGGCGCGTGAATTGCTTACCCAAAGGCCAGCCCGCCTCCTGCTTTCGGCGGTGTTGGCATAGCGCCTTCGCTTCGCTCGGCCTTCTGTGGCGCGGCATATTTGCCGCACAGCGAGCGTCAGCGAGCGCCTGGCTCCAGCCCCCAGCCACTCCAATGACCGAGCCTCCGCCATCCCTCTACAAAGCGGCCCTGCGGGGGAACCGCAGGGCCAGGATTTATATCTTATTTAGGGATGAAATGGGTTAGTTCGAGGCAGCGACCTTGGAAGCCTTCACCTTGAGCGGTTGCGTGCCGGTGGGGGCGCCATCGGGGAAGAGCGTCTTGAGGGGAATCGCGAGCCACTTCACGCCCGTCGTCTCCGCCGCCCCGACCACGCCGGTGGCCTCCGCCGCCGAGACCACCTTGGGCGTGAGTTCGGCTTCGCCATTCATCACGGTGAGCGTCACGCCCGAAGCGAATTCAGCCGTATTGCTGCTAGCCGAGTTCTGAACCTTCGCCGCCAGGAGGACATACCGCGTCGCCTCCGTGTCGCCCGCAAGCGTCAAATCCCGAATCGTCATATCCGCCACACCAAAATCGTAGGCAACCGTCGCCGTGGCGGTAACCGAGCCATCGGAATTGGTTTTGCCCGGGACGAGGGTTAAGACATTCTCAAAGAGGGCTGCAGCGTTCACTTCGCGCGCGCTCTTGCCATCGGTGCCCGTAGCGGTGATGGCGGTCACCTCGGAGATCATATAGTTCCACGATGCCCACATTTCGGCCGCCTTGGTAATCGCCTCATCCACGCCCGCATCGCGCGGGTTCTCTTCAGAAGCCGTTGGAGTCTTCGGCGGCACAAAAAGGTGTGCCGTCGTGACAGAGGTAATTGTCGAGAGCATTACCTTGCTTCCGGCAATTGCGCTCCCCGCCCAGGTGAGGCTAACTTGTTCAGCCGTTAGGCTCACCGTACTGGGCACCGAGAAGAGGCTGCAGAGCCTGGCGACCTTGACTGGTATAGCCTCCGCGAAGGTCGGCGTGCCCGAGAGCGTCAACATCTGCTCCACAGTCGAGGCCGTCGCGTCAATCGTCGCGCCCGCCGCAAAGGTGACCGCGCCAGAGAGCTCTCCCGCGCCGGAGATGACCGCCGTGCTGGCGAGCGTGACCTTGCCCGGGAGCGTGACATTCTTCGGCACCGTGAGGGTACTGCCGAAGGTCAGGTTCGCATCCGCGGCCACCGTGGCCGTAATCTCATTCTCAAAGGCCACGGGCACGTTGATTGTGCCGTTGCCCGAGAGGCTCCTCCCGGCGGCGATGGTGATCGAACCGGTCGTTTTGTTGGTGCCAAGTGCAATCGTGGCCCCCGTGGCGAGCGAGACACTCGGACCATCGATTGCGGGTGTTGCCTCCTTGAAATCCTGATTACCAAGACCATCTGTATTGCAGTCCAGGGTCACGGTGCAATTTTCGCCAACCGTAAGCGAGCCCTTCACCGTTAATGCAGCCGGAATCTTGCAACTCGCCGTCACTACCACATCGCCCGATCCAAAAGTCGGCGGTAATTGTCCATCGGTACCGGTGGTAGACATCAGCTTGACAGTGCCGTTGTTCTCAATCGAGCCCTTGCCGAAGGGCACCGTGGCCGAGCTGCCAGCGTTGGTCAGCGTCGCATTACTTGCCACGGTTATCACCCCGTTGTAGCCTCCGTTGAACCCGGAGAGAGCAACCGTCGGTGAGCCATTCGAGCCCCCCAGATTCAACGCGCCCGCGCCCTCGAGGTTTCCGCCTAGGGTCAGCGTTGAGGTGGTGTCGAGGGTGAGCGAACCCGACTCACCTACCTTGAGCGCGCCGGTGAAGTTTGCGAGGTTACCGGTCAGCGTGGCTGCCTTGTTTGCCGCCACCTCAAGCTTACCCGCGCCCGAGATAGCGCCCTGCAGTGCGGTTGCGCCAGTCGTGTCCACGACCACGGAGCCGCCGCTCTGGATTGCCATTGCACCGGGAACCTCCGCCTGCTCGCCCGTCAGCGTCAGCGCCCCCTCCACCGAAATCCCATTCTTGGCCGACCAATTCTTTACTGCGGCATTCGTCACACTCCCCGTGACGATAATCTTACCGCCATCATTGCTTGAGCTATAGGAGTGCGTTCCTGGGCCGACGATGAAGGCCTTTTTTAGGTTAGTTTCATTGGCGACACTCAGCGTGCCGCCAAAGCCGTCTGCCTTCTGTAGCAGGAAGGCAATTGCAGCGGTGTTGTTTCCACTCAGGGTGAATGTGCCGCTACCGGTCAATGCGCCCGTGAAGGTGTAGGTATTACCATTGGTGCCGGAATACCCATTGTCGATAGTGACGGAGCCATTGAGGACAAACTTGACATTGAAGGTCAAAGTCGCGTTTTTGAAGTGTCCGGAGATGGCTTTTCCCTCGGGAATCTCGAAGAACGAGTTTGCATTACCGTAGTTACTCCAATCCATATCCGTCTGACTGGTGCACGAGGTTGTCAAGCGTAGCGTGCCAGTCCAATTCTCGTTGGTGAGGTTGCACGAAGGCAAGACAGGGGTCTCAATCGTGCCGCTGCCGATGATATTCGCGGTCGTGCCCAAAATGTTCCCATTGGCGATGGCTAGCGTTGCGTCCTTGGCGATTTCCGTGCCGCCAGTGTAGTCGTTTGCACCAGAGAACTTAACTATATTGTCGTCGGCATTTCGAATCTTAAGCGATCCTGAGATGATGCCGGAGACTGTCACTTGATTATCGCACTTATAATTTTCATTAAACCTTTCTCCTTCCGCGAACTCCAGGGTGCCCTCGCCGGTGATTGCCGTTGCGAGAATAACCTCGCCAAAGGCCGAGCCATAAATCCTGGCAGGATTCTCATCCGAAGCTTCGGCCACCGTGATGGTACCCGCAATCTGCGTTGTTCCCCCGCCTACGCCATTGCCCAAGATGGTCTTTGAGCCGCCCTTCAACTTGAAGGAGTTGAGAGAGTTTGTAAACGAGGTGGACCAGCCTGCGAACTTCAGGGTTGCGCCATCGTCAACCTCCACCGTCAAGGCATGGGTATTCGTCAAGGTATCGTTGCTTGTCGCTCGCATAAAGAGTGCACCGGATTTCACGTGAATCGTCGGCTCGGCAACGGTCGTAAAGAGCGCGACATAGCCCGTGCCCTCCTTCGCCAGCGTTCCGCTACCCGTCAAGGCCGGCAAGGCGAATGGAGAACTGGTGCCCACGGGGTCAGGATTGGTTGTCAGCGGTGCCTCCGATTCGTCCGACGAGAGGGTCAGCGTCACCCCCGAATCAATCTGAATCGTGTTGGTAACCAACAGCTTGCTCTTTTCCGCTGTGGTGTTGACCAAGAAGGTCGCCTCGTCTGTCACCGTCAAGGCCGCATCGCCCGCAAGTGTCAACGACCCCGAACCTGCCACGAGGAGCTTGGCCACCGTCGCCGCTTCGCCTACTGTCAACGTAGTATCCGCAGCAGAGACCAAGACGCGCACCGAATCCCCCGAAGCGGGGAGCCCCTGAGACCAGCAAGCCGCATTCGCCCAGGTGGCTTCGCCCTCCGCGGGTGCAGTCCAGGTATTCAAGTTTGCCGTAAAAGTGCCCCCCGCAACCGAGCCATCCGTCTCCGTCACATCGGACAGGGCCCCATCAACCACCTTCTTGAAGACGACCGTGCCCTCAATCGTTGCGTGGGAGGCATACGCCAAGGCGAGCTGCGCCTCAGAGAGCACCAGCGTCAAGGTCGCCCCCGCCGGCACCGTCATCGTCCCCTCCTGGCCCGCATTGAGAATCAGGTTGGCCCCGGAGGCAACCTTAAAGCTCGGCAGCGTCGCCCCCAAGGTCGCGCTCCGCACATCCAGCGTTCCTTCGGCCGCCTCCACATTGCCCGTGAAGCTGCTCATCGTACCCGTCAAGGCCAGCGTCCCTGCACCACTCTTCTTCACCGTGCCCGCGCCGGAGATGGTGTTGGAGAGGGTCTTATCCGTGGCATTGGCAATCTCCAGTGTGCCGCTATTGGCAATCGCACCAGCCCATGAAGCAGCATCCTGCAATTTGACAGTGCCGGCACTAATCGTGAGCGTTCCACTCTTTGTGTTAACCCCGGTCAAGGTTAGCGTTCCTGCGCCAGCCTTCGTCACCGCGTGCGAACCCGAGACAACGCCATTCAGTCCCAAGGTTGAGGCAGAGCCAATGTCAATTTTCATCTCCCCCTTCGTCTCAAAACCGCCATTCCACGTAGCGGTCCCCTGATTATCCAACATCGCCAACTGAGCCAGATTACTCGTCCCACCGTAGAAGTAAAACTTAGGATGACTATTCGTCACCGAAGCTCCCGAGTCCAAGAGAATTCGGTCGCGGAAGTAGCCAGTATTTGATGAACTCGGCGTTGTCTCATTATTTCCAAGAAGTTCCAACGAACTTGCCTCACCTACACGGATTACCGAGGCGGTCTCTCCCGTCGAGTCGCTCCATCCAGAGAGATCCTTGAAGCGAAAAGCCAACGCCGCACCTTCCGTCACCGAAATCGTCGGCTTCGCATCCGTTCCGCCAGGCGAGAAGAGATTGTTATTGCACCCATACTTCATCGTATGCGTACCGCCCTTGAAGATGAAGCGAGGCTTGAAGGCTTGATCACCATTCGCATACCCGAACTCCACCGTTGCGCCTGTGCTACCAGAGCCCTGGAACTCCACCACCCCGGCGAAGTTCTTTAATGCCGCCGACCGCGTATCGTTAGTCCCTACAGAAAGCGCACTCGTTGTCGCGTCCACAATCACCTTAGAGGCATCATTAGCCCCCGATGAGCTCGTCCCGGAAGTCAACGAACCATAACCCACTGACGGCGCAACCGTCAGCGTCTTGCCGGAGGCAAGGGTGACCGCGCCAAGGTGGGCGGAAATGGCCGAGACATCGGTGTCGGCGTTAACTGCGGTGGCATAGGCAATAAGCCTTGGCGCTTGGCCGCTGGCGGCGGCAAAGTTAAAGGACCCGGAACCCGAGAGGGTCAGACCGGAAATCGTCACATCGTCTGCCAGGGTGACGGTACGGGCGGCATCGGCGCTCAAGGTGACCGTATCGGCAATTGCCGGCGTGCCCGTGGGGTCCCAAGGGAGGTTACTCCAAGCACCGTCTTCCGTCAGCGTGGCGCTCTTCGCGACCCCATCGGCCAGCGCTTCATCAGTCACTGTCACGCGAACATAGGGAGAATAGTTCGCATCCCCGCTCGCGTGAATCTTGGTATTGGTATTATCGGTTGTTCCTGAGATAGACACCATCTCAAGCTGCTGGCTAGCCGACGCATTGGAGGCGTTGTAGAAGGTTGCACGATAGGTCTTCGACTTGGAGAGACGCACCGGCGTGGTCAAGGTCCACGTGCAGAGCGTGAGGGTCTTTGTGCCAGTTCCCACGGTCACGTTCGCAGTCTTACCTTCTGCAGTCAATGGAGCTGTTGTGGCCACGGTTACCCCCAAAGTCCCACCAAGATTATTGCTTCCCAAAGTCGTCACCTCCTGGATGAGCAACCAAGAGCCCTCGGCGATGGAGTAAGAGGTTCCATTTCGTTGCCCGACGGCAATCTTCGAGACCACGACCTCATCTGCCAAGGTCAATCCATCGGAGGTCGCCATTCGGCTATCATTCAGTGCGAACTGGAAGTAGGCGTAATTTCCGCCAGCATCATTTGTCACGCTCTGGACCGCCGTGAAGTTGTCCACCGTAATCTCCGTTGCATAACTGCAGACGGACCACGCAACGGCACACATGGCCGTCGCAAGCCATTTCAACTGACTTTTCATCTCTTTCATCCTTTCCTCTACGCCCGGGAAGATTTGCCTTCTCTGGCGTACCCTTTCTCAAGGTTTCGGGAGTAGTTTAACATTTTTACCCCCCCCCGTTCAAGCGGTTTTTTGCACTTTTTTGAGGCGCTGACGCGCAGTCGGCAGTAGACAGTCGACAGTGGACAGGGCGCGTGCCGCGACGGAGAGGCGGGCAGGCAATTCGCGGCTGGGCGGGGGGAGGGTGCTAACGCGCCCAGCGGTTAGCGGCGGGGCGGCAGGGGCTTGGAGGGGTCTTCGGGCCAGGGGTGTTTGGGGTAACGGCCGCGGAGGTCTTTGCGGACGATGGCGTAGCCGTTGGCCCAGAAGGAGGCGAGGTCGGCCGTGATTTGGACGGGGCGCTGGGCGGGGGAGAGGAGGTGGAAGAGGAGGGGGACCTTGCCGCCGGCGAGGCGGGGGGAGGCGGTGAGGCCGAAGAGGCGCTGGAGCTTGACAGCAACGAAGGGCTGGTCGGCAGAATAGTCAATCCGCAGACGGGATCCGTCGGGCAAGGCGTAGTGGGTGGGGGCGAGAGCATCGACTTCGCGCAAGGGGTGACCGCACTCGGCGAGGAGGGTGCGTAGGAGTTCGACGAGGGGCATCTCGGGGAAGGGGGCCAGGCGGTCGATGAGGGCCTCGTCGGAGAGGTCGGGCCAGGGGGCGTCGGGGAGGGCACGGCGAAGGAAGGCAATGCGCTGGGCGAGCTCTTCGGCGGCGCGCGACCAGGGGAGGCCTTGGTGGCGCAGACGGCAGCGCTCGGCCTCTTCGCGGGCCTCGGGGGGGATGTCGCGCAACGGGCGGCGCTTGAGGACGATGGCGCCGATGGCTTCCTCCTCGGCGGCGATGAGGCGGCCGGCGGCCTTGTCCCAGGCGATGCGGGTGGCGGTGGTGCGGCGGCAGAGGTCGAGGTCGGCAGGGGAGAGCGGGAGGGCCCAGCGGATGACGGCCTCGGCATCGGCATCGCTCATTTGGACGATAAGGAGCCACTCCTCATTGATAAGGGGGGAATCAGGGGGGAGGACGGCACCGAAGCCGGCGGCGAGGAGGTAGCGGCCGGAGGTACGGTCGCGCCGACGGGCAACGTGGCCGGGGAAGGCCCAGATGAGATAGGGCGCGAGGGCGTCGACCGAGAGGCGCGGAGTGGGATTGCCGCCGGCCCAGCGCTCGGCCAGGCGCCACACCTCGCGCGGCTTTTCGCGCAGGACGCATTCGAGGACGCGGTGGAAGTTGGCCATCTGGCGCAGGTGGGTGAGCTTTTCGCCCTCGGCGCAGAGGGCAGCGAGGAGGGCCCCGCCAGCGCGGTCGATAGGCTTTAGACGCAGCATCATCGCGGCGAGGCAGGGGTGGACCGGGAAGGCGGCCATCGCGTGGCCGAGGGGGGTGAGGCGGCCATCGGGATCGGTGGCGCCAAGCTCGGCGAGGCTCTCCCAGGCGCGTTTCCAGGCGGAGGGGGGCGGCGGGGTGAGCCAAGGGAGGTCGCGCGCGCCCCACTCGGCGCAGAGGAGGGCCACCTGGGTGAGGTCGGCATCCAGGATTTCGGGCTGCGAGACCTTGGGGAGGGTGAGGTTCTCGCCCTCGGTCCAGAGGCGATAGCAGACGCCGGGCTCGAGACGGCCGGCGCGGCCGGCGCGCTGGGTGGCGCGGTCGAGGGGGATGCGTTGGGTGACCAGGCGGGTGAGGCCGTTGCGCGGGGCGAACTTGGGCACGCGCGCCAGGCCCGTATCGACGACCACGCGGATGCCCTCGATGGTCAGCGAGCTCTCGGCAATGGAGGTGGCCAGGACAACCTTGCGCTCGCCAGGGCGCGGCGGGGCGACGGCGTCATCCTGGGCGCGACGGTCGAGGGCGGCATAGAGGGGGGTGACGCGCACGCCCGGCGGGAGGTCGAGCGCTTCGAGGGCCTCCTGGGTGCGGCGGATTTCGCCTTCGCCGGGGAGGAAGCAGAGGATAGAGCCGCGCTCTTCGGCGAGGGCCTTGCGGATGGCCGCCACCGGGGAGAGGGGGCCGAGGTGGCGGAGGTCGACCGGGTAAGCGACGGCGGGAATGGAGAGGAAGCGCGCGCCGGGGAGGAGGTTGGATTGGAGCGTCGCTGACATCACCAGCAGGCGCAAGTCGGGGCGGAGGCTGTCGCGGACCTCGCGAGCCAGGGCAAAGGCCACATCGAGGGCCAAGGCGCGCTCGTGGAACTCGTCGAAGAGGATGGCCCCCACCCCGGTGAGCTCGGGATCTTCAACGATGCGGCGAGCGAGGAGGCCTTCGGTGAGGAACTCAATGCGCGTCTTGGGGCCAATGCAGCGCTCGAGGCGGACCTGCCAGCCGACGGTCTGCCCCGGCGCCTCACCGAGTTGGCTGGCGATGAATTGCGCGGCACGGCGGGCGGCCAGGCGGCGCGGCTCGAGGACAAGAATCTTCTGCCCGGCCAACCAGGGCTCGCCCAAGAGCGCCGGCGGGATACCGGTGGTCTTGCCGGTGCCCGGCGGCGCCGTCAGGCAGGTGAGTTCGTTCGCCGCCAGCGCGGCCTTGAGGTCGCTTAAAGGCAAGTGGTTAGTAGCCGACAGCGGACAGCCGACAGCGGACAGCGCTGGCGCTCGATGTGTTCTGCCCGTCTGAGCCGTGGGAAACGCTTCCTTTGAGCCCTCGGTTATCCGTTGCGTAAGCGGCTGTCGGCTGTCAGCTGTCGGCTGTCGGCTTGCCACGTTATCTTCCAGGCTCTTCCACCGTTGCGCGCGAGCATCGGCGGCGTTATTTCGCCGCCGGCAGGGAGAGGGCGGCGCCCTTGAGGTCCGTCCAGAGGGTGCCCTCGCCGGCGTGGAGGAGGCGGATGGAGAGGGCGGGGTTGAGCTGCTCAACGAGGGTGAGGTCGGCCAAGGTGGCAGGGTTCTTGAAGACCTCTGCACGGCGGCGGATGCCCAGAGCCTCTTCGTTGGAGACCAAGAAGTCGGCCTTGACCTGCGCCTCGCCGAGGAGCTGGGTGGTCTGGGCCTCAATCTTGGCGCGCTCAAGGTCGAGCTGGGCAACGGCGAGCTTGGCCTCGGCCTCGAGCTGGGCGGTGAGGCGCTTGGTGTCGGCAGCGATGGTGGCGACCTTCTTGTGGGTCTCTTGCTCGACCTCCTTGCGGAGCTGATCGACCTTGGCGATGCGGATGTTGAGCTCGGCCTGCTTGCGGGCGGTGTTCTGGCGCTCGCGGTTGGTGAGGTCTTGCTCCTTGGCCTCGCTGGCGGCCTGGATGGGGGAGAGGATCTCGGCGGGGACCTCGACGTGGCGGATGATGGCGTTGTGGACGACGATGGCACGCTCGCCGAGGGTGCGCTTGAGTTCGTCGGTCATCTCGGTCTGGAACTTCATGCGCCCTTCGCCGTCGATGAAGTCGCGCGCCTTGTAGTAGGAGCCCTTCATCCGCGAGATGGAGAGGATCTGGGGGAGGATAATCTTGTCGACCACGGCCGGGAGGTCGCCGTAGAGCATGTAGATCTTAGCGATGTGCTCGGGGAGGAGCTCGAACTCCACGGTCATATCCAGGAGGATCTGGAAGCCATCGATGGAGGGGAACTGGACGAACTGGTTCATCCCGAAGGCGACCGAATCCGAGAGCGGGATGTCGTTGGTGGGGGCAGCGGCCGAGCGCGGCAGAAGGGGCGAGGCGGCCTCCAGCACCTCCGGCAGCTCGGCGGCCACCAGTTCGTCCGATGCCGCAGCGCGCTTGGAGAAGGAAGAGACCTTGTTCTTGCTGGCAAGGCGGTTGCGGGCGCTCGCGCTCTTCTTCTCGTTGGTGGCGGCGAAGTTGGTGTTCACGGCCTCCTGGGTCATCAGGTTCTCGCTGCGGTTGACGTAGTCCTCGCGCCGCTTCTGCTGCTGCTTGAGCATCGTGCTCTGGAGTTCATCAAGGGCGCTGGTGGCGTTGGAGGCCACATTTTTGGTCAGGACCACGGTGCCGGTGCGGCCGATGATAGAGACTTGGTTCATCCCCACCTCCACCAGGTCCACCTGGTAGGCGCGCGGATTGATGTAGTAGAGCCCGGGCTGGAGGACATCGGCCAAGACGCCCTTTTCGCCGGGTTGGGCGAAGGTTCCGGGCTTGGCCGGCACGCCGGTCTGCGAGGTGACGATGCCCACATAGCCCACGGGAATGCTCATTGCATCCATCACCTGCAGGGTGTAGCCCTCGGGGTTGAGGCGATAGGTGCCCGGCCCAAGCACGCCCTTCCAGACGCCCTTGCTCGCCGTGTCCGCCGCCAAGATTTCGCCATTGGGCAGCTCGCGGCCGACCTTCGAGGTGACCACGCCCACCTTCCCCACGGGGATGGTTTGGGCGGAGATCAGCTTCCAATCGTAGTCAATCGGGTTGAGGAAGTGGCGACCCTCGGTCAAGGGCTCGCGCAGGACGCCCTTCTGGCCGGGATTGGCCAAGATTTCGCCGGGCGGGAGGTCATCGCCGGTCTTGGCCGTGACGATGGCCATCCAGCCGGCCGGCACCTCGATGCGGCAGAAGCACCACATCCACACGCCCCACACCGCGGCCAACACGGCCACGAGCACGCACACAGCAACAATTCCTTTCTGCTTCATTGCGCTCTCCTTTCGCCTTAGGGTTGAACCGGGGCTGCCGGCGCGGGCACGGCGGGAACCGATTGCACGGGCGCCGCCGGGGTGGACTGTGCGGGGGCCGCCGGCGCGGGCGCGGCGGGAGTGGTCTGCGCGCCCAGGGGCAGACCGAAGGGCGCGCCGGCTTCGGGCGTGGCGAGGATTGACTGCACGCGCGGGGCCGTCTTCTCGTAGAGCTTCATCCGGACGTAGTCCGCTTCGTCGGCATAGACCCCCACCTCCTGACGCAGGACGTCGGCGAAGGCCTTGGTGCGCGCCTCGATGACCCGGCGCTCGGCCTCGGCGGCGGTCATCTTGGCTTCGGCATTGCGCAGGGCGGCCTCGTAGGCCACCTTGGCCACATCAAGCTTGGCCTGGGCGGCGATGGTCTGTTCGGTCTTGCGCTGTTCGGCGGAGATCCGGGCCTGGATTTGCGCGGTCTGCTCCATCACCACGGCCGAGTTCTGCGCGGCGAGGGCCTTCTGGCGCCCGAGTTCGGCCTGCGACTCGGCCTGGACAATCTGCTGCTCAATCTTGCGCGACTCCTGGACCGCGAGCTCGCGATCGCGAATAATCCCGGCGATGGATTGCGGGGCAAAGATGTCGCGAATGAGCACCGAGTTGAGCGAGATGCCGCGCGGGGCGCAGATTTCGCGGAGGTAGGCCTCGAGCTTGTCCTGGAAGTCCTGGCGGCTCTTGCCGACGATGAACTCGGTGGCCATCTTCTTGCTGCCTTCGATGCGCGAGAAGCCGCGGGCACTGGGGAGGATGAGCTTCTGGAGAATGTCATCCATATCGCCGACCTCCTGGGTCAGCAGGGCCACCTTATCCTCCTCCAGGTTGAACTCCAAGGTGCCCTCGGCGGTGACGATGAAGCCATCGAGCGTGAGGAAGGTGATCGCGTCGTTGCC
>JBJEVY010000073.1:0-21039 GCA_051884775.1 Candidatus Spyradenecus sp.
AGTTCCGAGCCGGTGTCGAAGGTGCCGGTGGGGCCTTGGGGGCCGGGGTCGCCTTGTGGACCTTGGGGGCCGGGGTCTCCTTTTTCGCCTTTGAGGCCTTTTTCGAGGGTTTCGACGATGACGCCGGTGTGGGCTTGTGAGAAGGTTTTGGCTTCGCCTTCGCCGGAGAAGGTGCCGATGAGGACGGCGCGGATGCGGATGCCCGGGGTGGCGGAGGAGCCGGAGCCGGAGGGGTCGGCGTCGGCAGGGAGGCCGTCGAGGGAGGAGACGAGTTTGGGACCGCTTTCGGAGGGGATCCAGGTGACGGAGCCATCGTCTGCGGCCGAGCCGTCCCACTGAAGGATGGCGAAGAGGTTGCCGGCGGTGAGGGCGCTTGCAAGGGTGTTCCAGCCTGCTTGCATCCCTTCTGCAATGGCGTTGATGCGCTTGTAGGACCAGTAGGGGGAGAAGATTTGCCACTCGCCCGCTTGGTTGCGGACTGTCCAGGCGGCGGGGGTGGAGTCGGAGTGGGTGGAGGGGAAGATGTAGAGGTCGCCCAAGACGCGCTGGGTGAGGGTTGGGATGGGGTTTGAGGAGGTGGGGGCGGCGTAGTCGGCGATGATGGCGAGGGCGCCGGTGGGGTCTCCAAAGGCGAGAGTGTAGGTTTGGATCTGGTCGGCGGTGTCGAGGCGGATGAAGAGGGAGCCGGATTTTGGTGAGTCGACGCGCCAGGCTTCGGCGTTATCGGGGTCTTCTGCGACGGCTTCGAGGGTGAGGGTTTGCTCGGCGCAGAGGTTGTTTTGGACTTCGTAGAGGGAGCCTTTGCGGATGATGAGGGCGTAGGAGACGGTGCCGCCGGCGGCCTCGGCTTGGGTGGAGACCTTGAAGCGGAAGTCGAATGGGGCTGCGGGTTGTGCGGCTTGTTGTGTGGCGGAGATGATGGTGCCGTTGGCGGTTTCGTGGAGGGTGATGCCGGTGCCAGAGATGGGGCGGCATCGGCGGATGGCCTCGATGATGGCGCGTTGGAGGTCGGCTTGGATGGGTTGTCCGCGGACGGGGGGCGAGGGGAGGGGGATCATAGGGGGAGAGTGGAGAACGGTGAACGGTGATCGGTGAACGGAGAGCGGGGAGCGCCGCCGAGGCCTGCGGCACACAGAACAGAAGCACGGGCGCTTAGGAGGTGGACGGCGCGGAGGGATGCTGGCTTCATTTACGAACCTGAGGAGGAGCCGCCGCCGGAGGAGGAGCCGCCGGAGTTGGAGGAGTCGGAGGCGGCTTTTTCGTAGAGGTTTTCGTTCCACTTATCCGCGCCGGTCCACTGTTGGGTGCGGGTGTAGACGCCGTCGATGGAGCCTTGGAGGCGGTCGGCGGTCTTGAGCCAGGCGGAGGCGGCGGAGGCGAGGTTGGCGGGGGCATCGGCTGGGGTGTCGATTTTGCCGATATTTTTGCCGACGTCTTGTGGCACGCCGTTGTGTCGTGTGACGCAGGTGATGATGGGGGTGAAGACGACGTAGTATTCGATGCCATCCTCGCGGATCATCTTGGCGAGGGTGAGGGTTTCGCCGGTGAGGGCTTGGCCGTTATAGCGGTAGGCATCGTATTCTTTGGCGAGGTCTTTGATGCCTTTTTGGTTTTCCCAGGCGGCAAGGAGGTTGAGGTCGGGCTTTGTCTCTTCTGGGGCGTTATAGTGCCAATTGCGGATGGGCTTTTGGATTTCGGTCATCTCGAGGCCCCAGACGGGGGTGTCGCTCTGCTGGGCGCAGGTGACGATGAGGCGGCCGCGGCCGCCTTTGAGGGGTTGGAGCTCGACGGAGGCGACGTAGCCGGCTGGGAAGTTATCCATCGAGCTGCCGATGGTTTGGCTGCTGGTGACGCCGACTTCCCACGCGGCGGCTTTTGCTTCGAGGGTGGCGTAGTCGCCGACCCAGGAGTTTGAGCGCATGGTGATGCCGGGCTGCTTGGTGAGGGAGCGCGGGGTGTCGTTGTGAGTGGCGATGGGGGCGGCGGGGTTTGCCGCGGGCGGGGTGGAGGGGTCTGCCGAGGGCGGGGTGGAGGGGGTGGTTTCGTCTGCCATCAGTGCATCCTTTAATCGAAGACGACCTTTTGGGTGTAGGCCGAGGGGTCAGCATTTGCGAGGCGGTTGAGGGCGCGGAGCATTTCGCGCTGGACTTCGAGCTGCTGGCGGTTGACATCTGCCACGTTGACTTGCGCGCCGACAGAGCCGCCCATTTTTGCGAGGGAGTCGGAGACAGAGCCGACATCCATCAGCGAGGCCATCGGCGTGAGTTTGAGTTCCTCTTGCAAGCGCAGGAGGGAGGCGACGCGCCCGGCTTGCATCGAGAGCTCGGCTTTTGAGACTCGGTAGGCTTGGGAGTCCATTTCGCCGTTCTCTTCGCGGAGGCGGAGGTCTTTTTGGAGGTTTCGGATGGATTGGGAGCCTGTTCCGCGGGTGAGTTGTGCGATGCGCTGTGCGACCATCTGCTGCTGTTCGTCGCGGCCTTTGGTGCCGAGGATTCGCAGGAAGGCGCGGTCTTGTTCGCCGGTGGCTTGGCCCACTTCGATGCCTTGGAGCATCATGCGCTCGGAGAAGCGTGCTTCGCGCAGTTCTTTGGTGGTTTGTGCCAACTCTTTGGCGAAGGCTGAGAGGCCGCCGACGGCTGCGCCGATGGCCGCACCGATGGCGGTGCCCACGCCGGGGATGACCGAGCCGGCGGCTGCGCCGGCTGCCGCGCCGCCGAGGAGGCCGCCGCCGATGCCGCCGATGCGTCGGCCGAGTCTGCCGCCGCCATCTTGGCTGGAGACGACGGCGGTGATGGCTTGGAGGCCTTGGTTTGCGATGAAGCCGACGGCGGCTGAGGCGATTTGTTTGCCGACGGCGGCGGGTTCAGCGCTTTGGTTTGCGGCGGGTGCGGCGGCGGCGCTTTGGGCAACGGTTCGGAGTTGCGCGCCGGTTCTGCGAAGGGCGCCTTCTGCCTGGGAGGTATCGGCCACCACTTTGATGGAGACGTCTGGTTGCATAGCATCCTTAGTTGAAGATGAAGTCCTCGAAGAGGGAGTTGCCTTTGTAGCCGGTTTCTGCCACCACGTATTGGCGCATTAGGAGGGCGATGTGGATGGCCGGGATTCGCCAGAGGAGCTTGGCGAGGGGCCAGTGGTAGGTTCTGGCGGCCCATTCGGCAATGGTGAGGAGGAGGCCATTGCCGGCTAGGCTTTTTTTTGCGGTTGGTTCTCCGTTTCTCTGGGGAGTGTGGCGAAGAAGGTTTGGATGGCGGCGTTGGCGCTTTGCATCGCTTCCATCACGGCTTGATGGGTGAGGGTGTCTGCCCAGGCGAGGGCTTCGGCTTCGAGGTTTGCGAGGTGGTTGAGGCCTTCGCGCGCGGGGAAGGTGAGGAGGTAGAGGCTGGGGAGGTAGTCGATGAGGATGGGGGCTTGCTTTTCCACCACGAAGGGGGAGCCGATTTTCTCGAGGAGGGCGAGTTGGCCGAGGGTGACGGGGGCTGGGGAGAGGAACCCCGCGATGACTTGCGGGGGGTTGGGCGGGGGATGGGCAAGGGCTTCGGCGTTCATTGGGGTCTCCCGGATGTGTTAAGAGGCGGTCTTCTGCATAGCGCTGCAGCCGGCCCAGGCTTCGAGCGTGAGCTGGACTTTGCGGAAGTCCCGATTGCTCTGGATGAGGGTGACGGCGAGGACGTTGTAGGTGACCGAGTCGATCGTGACGTTGCCGCCAACGGTGGGGAGGGTGGCGGTGGAGGCGACTTGGATGGTGGCGGAGGCGGACTTGCGCTCATCGTAGACGAGGTCGCCAATGACAGCGCCGAGTTGGTTGTATTCGGGCTGGTGCTGGGCTTCGGTGGAGACGGAGAGGTCGGTGACGACCCCGGTGATGGGGGAGGCTGAGGTGACGCCCCAAGTGGCGTGGGTGACGGCCATAGTGTGGTTCCTTTCGGGTTTTGGGTTAGTAGCAGATGAGGGTGAATGTGGCAACGGCTTGGAAGAGGCCTTCGCCATCGATGAAGTGGCGGATGTTGTCGAGGCGGAAGTCTTCGCCATTGATGGCTTCTGCGGCGTGGAAGACCACGCCGAGGGCGGTATCAAAGCCGGCGCGTGAGCGGTTGGTGACCACTTGTTCGGTGCAGATGAGCTCGAGGGTCATCTCGTAGGCGGGGGTTTGGTTGCCTTCTGCATCGGTGTAGCAGCCGTTTGCGGCGATGGTGTTGATGCAAATCACGAGGATGGGGCCTTTGAGGATGAGGGTCTTCTGATCGATGAGTGTTTTCATCTCGCCTTCGTCTTGCAGGAGGATGGCCACGCGGTGCTGGGCGTAGTATGGGTCTGCAGCCAAGCGGTCGCGCACCAAGCGTTGGATGGCGATTGGGTGGTTTGCCGGGTAGGTTTCGCTGGCTTGTGGGGTGATCATCGGGCTTTCCTTTGGATGGCTTGGAGGTGGCGGCAGAGGGCGGAGCGGACGGCATCGACCATCGAGCGGTCGCTCGGCAGGAGGGTGCGGTCTTGCGGCAGGGTGACTGAGGCGCGCAGGAGGTAGAGGGCTTTGACTTCGCCGGTGCCGGGGTGCTTGCCCAGGAGGATGGCGCGCAGGCCTTTTGCCGGGGAGCGGAAGAGCTGCCAGCCTTCGCGCCGGAGTTCGCCGGCGCGCTTGCCATAGCTTGCCGCGTCGAGCGGGAGGGTGAGGGCGCGGGAGTTGCGCGCTTTGATGGAGAGGCTGCCAAAGACGCGGCGGAAGCCCGGGGAGAAGATTTGGACTTCTCCGGCGGTGGCATCGGCTGTTGAGACCATTGTCCTGGCGGCCTCTTCGAGGTGGCCGGTGGGGGTGGCGCCGAGGCGATTGGCAGAGGCGTGGCGGCGGGAGGCTTCCACCTTGAGGTGCTTGCGGCAGAGGGTGAGCAGGCCGTAGGCGGCGGTGTGATTGAGCGCGGCGCGGCCTTGCGAGCCCATCGCATTGAGCAAGCGGCTGAGGTTGCTATCGTCAATCGAGACGCTGATCATAGGGCGAAGTCCTTGGCCGAGAGGCCGGTTCGGCCCATCGCCTCGAGGATGTCGCGCTCGGAGGGGGCGAGGGTGGCGCGCAGAGGCTGCGCCGAGGTGGGGTCTAGCCCCAGGTGCTCGGCCTCTTCGGCCGAGACGTCTTCCCAATCGAGGCCTGAGCCGTAGGCGAATGGCGGATAGGGGTTGCCGAGGGTGTCGCGGAAGCCGCCGGCGCCGCGCCCAAGCGCCTCCCAAATGGGGGAGGATTTGAGGGCAACCAGTAGGCGGCGGTGGGCGCCTTGCCAACCAACGGCCTCTCCGGCGGCTTGCCAGCGGCGGAGCCAATCTTCGCGCGGAACGCGGCGCGAGCCAAAGCGCGTGAGGCGCCAGGCCGGCCACTGTTCCAGGATGGCTGGGTCTTGGCTTTCCACGCGCGCGGCCGAGGCGGCCATCTGCTTTTGGGTTTGGAGGATGAGGTTCAGGCGGCGGGCGCTGCCGGGGTCTGTGAGGGCGCTTGAGCCTTCGGAGAGGCCGAGGCTATCGAGCACGCCCATCAGGCGCAGCCGCGCATCGGCGGCATTGAGCTGGCCATCGGCATAGGCCGCCAGGACGCGCTGCAGGCTCTTGAGGTATTGCATCGAGGCCATCCGCGCCGAGAAGAGGGCGCGCTCGCGGATTTCGCGGGCTACGCGGCTGCGGATTTCCGCGCTGTCCAAGTGCGTGGGCAGGGGGACTTTGGAGAGGATGATCTCGGCGGGCGTGGGCATGGCTTCGCTCCTTCTGTGCTCGCTACGCTCGCGTGAGGTGGCGGCAGAGCCGCCGTGAGGTGCGGGCGTTGCCCGCGTGAGGGTGGGCCTTCGGCCCGTGAGATGCAGCGCGGAGCGCTGCGTGCAAGACCTCTCGGGCGGCAAGGCCGCCCACTTCACGCTGGCCAGTCGGCCAGCTCCTCTCGCCGCCTCCGGCGGCACCTCTCGCGAGCGAAGCGAGCATTCTCACTGGGCACCTCAGCTATTCTTCCAGACGATGTAGGCGTTCTGGACGAGCGTTTCGCGCAGGGAGGTGGAGAGCTCCTGGCCGGCGCTCTTGAGCTTGGTGGTGAGGCCTTCGAGGGCGGCATCGAAGGCTTCGTTGCCCTTGAGACCGCCCTCGGCCGCGGCTTTGACGCTCTCGTAGGCTAGGTGCTGGAGCTGGGCGTCGTTGAGCAGGTCGAGGACGCTTTGGGCGACGCTCTTGGCGGTGAAGGTGAAGAGGGCCGAGAGCTTCGGGCGGAGCCAGGACCAGAGGGTTTTGAGCCAGTTCATTGTGCGTTCCTTTCGTTTAGTGAGCGGACAGCCGACAGCCGACAGCGGACAGTGCTGGCGCTCGATGTGTTTGGCCCGTCTGAGCCGTTAAAGTCTGTTTCTTGTGTTCCATTAGTTTCTCCGTCGCGTGAGCGGCTGTCAGCTGTCAGCTGTCGGCTGTCAGCTAACGCTCTTGCGCCTCCTCGAGGCGCAAGAGCGTGGCCTCGTAGAGCGAGTCAGAGAGCCACCAGCCGGGGCAGCCATCGTGCTCGAGGCGCACGGGGACCATCGGCTGGTTGACGATGACAAGAGGAGGCTCGGCGCTGCACCCGGAAAGGAGAATGGAAGCCGGGAGCAGGCCGAGGAAAATAGCGAACAGCCGACAAGTCCGAGCACAGCGAGGAGCTATGTCATCGCGGACAGCGGTTAGCGCGCACTGCGTGCGACCGGCTGACTTGGGGTCTGTGGAAAGTGGTTTCATCGTTTCTTCCTTTTGCTTGTTCGTCGCGTGAGCGGCTGTCAGCTGTCAGCTGTCGGCTGTCAGCTTGGGTTGCGAGCGCTAGCGAAGCAACCTATGGTGAATGCGGGTGACTTCTTCCGCATCGCCAGCGTGGATGGCAGTAGAGATGGCCTCTTTGCGCGCTTGGGCATCGCGTTTGCGCTTGAGGTGCAGCCAGGCTGCAAGGGCGCTGCAGCCGGCGGTGAGCAGCGTGAGGAGTTTAGTGAACATGGCTTGCTGTGCTCCTTTCAGTCGCTTGCTGCGCTAGAGTCGACAGTCGGCAGTGGACAGTCGACAGTGCTGGCGCTTGAGGTGGAAGGCCCGTCTGAGCCGTGAAGGTTTCTCTCATGTGGTCCATCAGCCAATCCGTCGCGTCAGCGTCCTGTCGACTGTCGACTGTCATCTGTCGACTCATCATCAGCAGCGCCAGGAGGAGGGCGGAGGTGGTGGCGAGGAGGGCGCGCTGAGGGAGCTTGAGGCGCGGCAGGAGGGCAAGGAGCGCGGCCGCAAGCGGGGCAATGAGCAGCGGCAGCGCGAAGGCGTGGAGGGTGTGGCCAATCGCCGGCGAAGCGCGCATCCCCAGCTCAATGGCGAGGAGCCGCGCGAGGTTGAGCCAGAGCCCGGCGATGACCCCGATGGCCGCGCGGCAAATATGCCGCGCCACAGGACCGACGACTAGGCGGCTTTCGCCGCCGCTCCGCTGCGCGGAGGGGAGCGCCAAGGCGAAGAGGGCGGAGGCTGTTGCGATGCGTAGGCCCGAGCAGGCGGGGGCGATGGTGCAGGTGAGGGTGGAGGGGAGGCAGAAGCCGCGCAGGAGGGCGCGCAGAGCGCAGGCCATCCGCTCGGCCAAGTCCACATCCAAATCGAGTGCGGCATCGGTGCCGTCGACGAGCCAGCAGAGGCCGACGGCGAGGGCGAGCAGCGGGAGGGCGCGCTTCATTCGGTGGCCTCCTGATTCAGGCGCACGGGGAAGGCCATGGGCTTGCCATTGATGCGCGTGGGGGTGTTGGCGGGCGTGAGGGCGCGCGCGCGCAGGGAGTAGGTGGCTGCGGAGGCAGTGGCGGCTTCGGCAGCGGGAACGGTGGGTTCGAGGAGGACGCCGCCCTCGAAGGTGAAGGATTGACCGCCGATCACAAAGGTGCCCGAGCGGCCCATGTAGATGTTCTCTCCCTCGATGATGGCATAGCCGCCGCCTTCGAGCTTGCGCCCGGAATAGGCGAGGCCGCCAAAGCGGCAGCGGCGGACGCTGACCAGGCGGGTGGGGTCGATGGCTACCGGCGTGGCCGGGAGCGTGTAGGCGTAGACCCAGCGGCCGTCGAGGGCCATCGATTGCTCGGGGAAGGTGCAGCTCTCGCCATCGGCCACTTGGGTGATGGCCCCGCCGGAGGTGGCCCCGGCCGAGCCCTTGGTGGAGTAGACAAACTGGATGGTGGGCGCTTCGGAGGGCTCCATATTGAAGCCCACATCCACCACGAGGCATCCATCAGCGGTGGGGGTGACGCGCTCGATGGCGCTAATGACATTCTCGGTGGCCTGGGCGTAGGGGTCGAGCTGCCAGGTGAGCAGCGTGGGCGCGCTCGCAGCGAAGGCTACGCAGGATTTTGCAACCACAAAGAACACCAAAACACGCGCAGGAGTTAACCACAAAGAACACAAAGAACACAAAGAACGGAAAGGCACGCGCTGCGCGCGACTGGCGGACTCTTGGTCTGTGGAAAGTGGTTTCATCGTTTCTCCTTATGCTTGTTCGTCGCGGCTTGCCGCGCACTGTCGACTGTTCACTGTTCACTGTCGACTACTCACCTACCTCCGCTTCGATGGCTTGGAGGGCGGCGTCGTAGCGCTGGAGGGCTTCGGCGGTGGTGTCGAGGTCGGGTGCTTTGGCTTTGAGTTGCTCGGTGGCCTGGCGCAGGCCGAGGGCCTTGAAGCTGTGCTTGGCGGCGAGCGAGAGGGGATAGACGCGCTGCTTGGGGCCATCGATGGTGACCATTCGGCGCGCGGCGGCGGGCTCGGGCTCGGTTGGCTTGGTATCTGCGCGCAGCCAGAGGCAGAGGCCGAGGGCGAAAAGAGCCGACAGCCGATAGCGGACAGCGGACAGCGCGCACTGCGTGCGACCGGCGGGCTCTTGGTCTGTGGAAAGGGGTTTCATCGTTTCTCCTTATGCTTGTTCGTCGCGTTAGCGGCTGTCAGCTGTCAGCTGTCGGCTGTCGGCTATTCCGTCAGCGTGACCGGCTCGGCTTCCACGAGGATGCCGCCCTTGAAGGTGAGCACGGTGCCATCATCGGCGGTGAGGGTGGCGGTGGCGCCATTGATGCCATTGATGGAGAGCCCGCCGGAGACGGGGAGGTAGTTGCCAACGCCCACGCCGGTGCCGGGGAGCGAGACGATCTTGGCGAAGCCGGTGGCGCCGGCATAGTCGGCCGAGAAGGTGTAGATGGCGCGGGTGTCGGTGGCATCCTTGGGGTTGGGGACCGTCTCGGGATAGCTGGAGGTGTAGGTGAGGTCCCCAAACTCGTCTTTGAGTGAGCTGTTGCCGACCATCGCCACTTGGCTGGCGGTGGTGGGGGCGGGCGAGAAGGCGGCGTAGAGGGTGAGGGTCTTTGCGCCAGAGGTGGTGGCCGAGTCGGTGACGGTGAGGTGGACGATCTCGATGGTGCCGGCATATTCCGGGGTGCCCGAGAGCAGGCCGATGGAGTTGATGTAGCCTTCAAGCACCCACACACCATCCTTTGAGAGGTCTGCAAGGGTGGACTCGACGGCACTCAATCGCTCGCCAATGGCGACTACCTGCGCCTGCTGCGCGGTGATCTGGGCCGCGGCGCTCTGTGCCTCGCTCTGCGCGTTCTCCACCTGCGCATTGGTGGCGAGGGTGTCCTTTGGCCACACCTCCGCGCCATCGGTGAGGAGCATATAGCGGAAGGGCGTGGGCGGCGTCTCGCTCTCGCTTGCCAGGGCAACGCGGGATTTAACCACAAAGAAGCACAAAGACACGCAAAGAAACACAAAGCGGAGGGAGGGTGCGCACTGCGTGCGACGGGCAGGTTTACGGTCTGTGAGGGTGGGCTTCATTCTTTTCTCCTTTCAAGTTATTCGCGCTCCACGAGCGCGAAGGTTCCGGCTTCATCGTCCCATTGCCAGATGTAGGTGACGGCGTTGGTGGTGCAGGTCACCGACGAGAGGGGCGCAAGCGCATCGATGGTGGCCTGGAGGCCGGTTGTATCGGCCACAGCGTGGGTGTGGGTTTTGGGCGCGTAGAAGGTGTCGCCATCAATCCGGCGCAGCGCCAGGTATTTGATGCGCTCACTATCAGAGCCCCAGCCGCCGCGGATATACACGCCGTATCCCGGCGTGGAGAAATAGGCGTCAGTCCCCACATTCCCTTCACTCTGCAGCGGGATATTCAGGTATAACTCGGCCTTTTGATTGGTATTGCCAGATGGCTTTCCCCAGATGCCACGCACCTTCAGCCCGGCTTCTGCGGCGGTGCCGCCAAAGATAAGGGTATTCACGTAGTTGCCGGTGCCATTGAGCGTGACGTTGCCGGTGACGGTGCCGCCGGTGAGCTTGAGGTAGGTGCCGTCGTGGTTATGGGTGGCGGGGGGAAAGGTGGTGGGCACGCCGGTGAGGTTGGCCCAGTCCCAGGTGGTGGGGCGGTTGAGGATTTCGGCCCATTCGTAGGTGGGCTTGGTGGCGGCTTTGGCCCATGCGGAGATGGTGGGGTCGGTTTCGGTGTAGCTGGTGAGGTATTGGCTGTGGGTGTGGTCGAGGGGGGCTTTGGAGGCGAGGGCGGCTTTGGTGGCGAGGGGTTCGAGGTCTCCGAGGCGGGCGATTTGGTTTGTGCCGGAGACGGAGAAGAAGGCGTAAAACTCTTCGGGGTCTGAGAGGGCGCGGCGGGCTTGGATGCCGGCCTGGGTGTGCTTGGCGTAGTAGCGATCGCCCTGGCCGAGGGTGATGGTGAGGCCGGGGTCGCTGGCTTTGGATAGGGCCGAGTGGATGGTGCCGGACATTGTGCCGCCGGTGAGCTTGAGGTAGGTACCGTCGTGATTGTGGGTGGCGAGGTTGCCTTGGAGGGCATTGACGGCCTCGGTGATGGACCCATCGGCGGCTTCGCGCGCATCGGCTTCGGCTTGGAGCTCGGCGGCGAAGGCGGCGGAGAGGTCGGCTTGGAGCTGGGCGTAGAGTTCGGCTTTGAGTGTTTCGCGCAGGTCGATGGGCTCGAGGATGGCCGGGGAGAAGCCGGGCGAGGGCTTGAGGCGCAGCGTGCCGTAGGCGCGGTAGTTGTGGCCTTGGGCGGTGTCGATGCCAAAGAACCAGCGGTAGGCGCTCTGGCCCACATCGAGCGCCGGGGACCAGGTGACCGAGGCGGTGGCGGTGGCTGCGTCCCACGCGGCCGGGGCGGAGAACCACTCGGTGGCGGCCATCTGCTTGGTTTGGTAGTAGAAGGTGGCGGTGGCTTCACCCGTGAGCGGCGCGCCATATTGCACGAGCGTAGCCTCCAGCGCAAAGCTCTCGCCTTGCATCGCCTGCGCTTCGTAGGGATTGGCCATGGAGACCTCGGTGCTCCACTTGAATGCGAGCGACTCGGCGCGAAGCGCGCCGAGGAAGAGCAGCGCCGATGCAAGATTAGTCCAAAAGATGCGCATGGGTCACCACAATCTTGGGGAGGGGGACGGAGACGGCGGTGGGGTCTTCGACGTTTTCGGGCTCCGGAGGCTCGTAGGAGAGCTTGGCGAGGGCGTCGCGGATGGCCATTGCGCGCTGCCATTCGGCCACGCGGCGCTCGTCGAGGAGGTGCTGCATGCCGGGCAGGCGGGTGAAGGCGCGGTAGCGGAAGTCGGCCAGCAGGTGGATGAGGACTTCTGAGGGGACGGCATCGGGGCGCTTATCGAGCGTGGTGACGCGGCGCAGGCCGCCGCGCCAATCGTCGGCGACTTCGTGGGCGACCTCGGCTAGGGGGTCGCTCTGCGTCCACTCGAGGGCGGCGGTGTCGAGCGCCTGGTGCTCAGGGCCGCTGAGGCGGGCGAGGAGGTGCTCTTTGGTTAAGATTTGCCACGCCATTGTGCTCTCCTTTCTGAAAACGGCCGTAGAGCCGTTGCAAAGCCCTTGCAAAACGCGCGGCGGCGTTTTTGCGGGGAAGTTTACCCGGAAGCGCACAGAAGGGCCTTAGCGGGCGTTTCTGCGCCGTTTTTAGCAACCACAAAGAACACAAAGTTCACAAAGGGTGCGCACTGCGTGCGACGGAGAGATCTTTGGCCAGTGGATGCGAAGCACACGGCTCCTTCAGACAATCTGCCCGTCGCGTTAGCGTGCCCATTTCTTTGTGTTCTTTGTGTTCTTTGTGGTTTCCCATTGCGTGTCAGCCGCCTTAGGCTGTTGCAGCGGAGACGAGGCGGATGACCTTTGTCGGCTGGATGAGCTTGGCGCCGAGGAGGACTTCGCCGACCATATAGTTGACGCCGTTGGGGACGTCAGCGAAGCGGCGGAAGCCGATGGTCAGGCCGCTGGCCTGGTCGGTGGCGAAGCCATACTCATCGAGCGAGGCTTTGCCCTGGGGCTCCAAGGGGGAGCAGGCGTAGCCGAGGGCGTCGTCGGAGAGGATGGCGCCGGTGAGCTTTTCGCCGGAGTCGGTGGAGAGGCCATTGCAGCGGCAGATGCGGCCGAAGCCGTAGCATCCGGGGGCGAGGGAGCCGGCGCGGATGGCTTCGGGGCCGCCGTAGACGTTGGCATCCATCACGGCGCAGAGCTCGCTGAAGAGCTTGCCATTGAGCAGGAGCGTGGCCTTGGAGGGGTCGAAGTCGGCCTCCTCGGTGGCGGTGGTGAGGGCTGCGATGGCGCTCTTGGTGGCGGCGGCGAGGACCTTCTCGTTGGTGGCGGACTTGGGGATGTTGGTCTTGTTGATGAGGGAGAGGACGTGGCTTGCGATGCCCCGGCCGATGGAGCGGCCGATGGCTTCGCCGGCGCCCTTCCAGAAGGAGACGGGGCACTGGGTGAAATCCACATCGGAGAACTTGAAGCCCTGGAAGAGGTGCTTATCGATGTTGATGGGCACGCCTTCCACGGTGCCGTCGGTGCTGGTGTAGTTGACCGAGGGGGCGTTGAAGTCCTTGGCGGTGGGCACGTTGAAGAGGGGCACCACGATGGAGGCGCCCTTGGCGTTTTCGGCCTCGGCATAGCGGTGGGCCACGCCGGAGAGCTGGAAGATTTCGTGGGTGGCGGCAACGAGGGCTTCGTTGGCGGCAAGGCGCCCGGCGAGAGAGGTGAGGGAGGTTCCGGCCATTGTTTACTCCTTGTCGATGGCGGGGGTGCAGGCGCGCTGAATGGCGGCCTTGTTCAGGGCGAGGAAGGCATCCTTTTCGGGGCCTTCGGACATGGCTTCCCACTTGTTGAGCAGGAGGCGATCGCTATCCAGTTGGGCGGCGATGGGCTGCGGAGCTCGGGCCTGTGCGCGGTTGATGACCGTGCTGGGCGTGGCGCTCTGGGTACACGCCAGGAAGGCCTTGGCGAGCGCCTTATTCTGCACGTAGAGGGCCTTGAAGGCCTCCTTGTTGCAGATGCGTTCCTTGTTTTCCTCGGCCACCTGTTCGGCCTCGGCGTTGAGGGCGGCTTCCTCCTGCGCGGCGCACTGCTGCTTGAGCGCGGCAACGGCGGAGACGACCTCCTCGTCGGAGGCTTCCGGGCTGAGGCCGAGCGCGGCGATGAGTTGTTCCTTCATCTGGGATTCCTTTTGTTCCTCAACGTCAGAATCCCCGGGCGCACGGTTGAGGAGCGGGCGGACGGGAAGATTGGGCTTGTTGGTGAGCCCCACGGAAATGAGCTGCTCTGGGCGGCCTTCGCTATCGAGCAGCCAAACAGGGGAGAGAAAGCGCAGCCGGCGATTGGCCACCGCCTCCGCGCCTTTGTCGGTGAAGCGGAAGGTGGCCATCAGCCCCTTTGCAGGGTCAATGCGCAGGCTTTGCACCCACGCTGCAGCCTCGGTGCTGCCGCCGAGTTCGGCGCGGTGCTCGAAGTCCACCAGCACCTCGCCGGCAAAGTTGGCGACGATGCGCTCAAAGGCGGCTTGGTCGCAGTGCTGCATCACGCGTTGGCCTTCAAGCACGCCTGGGAAGTCGCCAAAGGGCGAGAGCTGCACCTCGCGTTCATCCCCCGCTGCGATGGCTTCGGGCAGGGGCTCGGAGGCGATGTTCATCACAATCCTTTTCATGCCACGCATTATGGCGCAAGCCTCTCCCTCCTTTAAGGCCAACTCCCGCAACTCTTGCAACTTTGGCAACTCCCGTAAAAACAGAAAAAGGCCGCCGCGCGCAGCGGTTTGATAGGCGGGAAATCGCGCCGCGCTACGCGCTGCGCTTGATAGGCGTGACGCGCACTGCGTGCGACGGGCAAGCATTTGTAGTTGGGCCGGGCTCTTCACCTCTGGCGTCAGCATTCCCGCCTATCGCGAGCCGGGTGCAACCCGGCGAGTTTTCCCGCCTATCGACAAAAAAGGCCGCCCGAAGGCGGCCGGATGTGAAGGGTGAAGTCTCAGGTCTTCACGCTGCACGTGCCTCTTGTTCCTACGTTCGCTCCAGAGGCGAGAGCGGCGGCCGGTTTCGGCGGCTCTGCAGTGCCGCGCGGCTTCGTGCCACTGCCGGGTTATCTGTTTTCAAGCCACCCGGTGAGGCGGGGAGAGTGGGAGGCCCGGCGGAGCGGGCCTATGCAAAACGCTTAATGGCTGCGCGGCCGGCGCGCCGCAAGCGCTCGTTTTCTGCGCGGAGGTTGCGGATTTCCTCGAGGGCGTCGTGCTGGGCGCCCTGGAGGTTATCGAGGAGTTTGGAGAGGCGTCTGCACTCAATGGCCAGGCGCTCGATGAGGTAGTCGTATTCTTCCGGCGTGAGGTTCATTGCGCGTCCTCCTCGGTCTTGGGCTCCACGAAGAAGCGTTCGGTTTGGGTGATTTTGAGGCCGCAGGCTTCGAGGTCTTCTGCGGAGATGGCTTTGCCGGTGTAGGCCGAGAGGAGGGATGCTTTGTCGAGCTCTTCCACTCGGCGGACGTATTCCGGGAGGCGGCGTTTGACCTGCTCGAGGGCTTGGTCGGCCTTGACGCGGGCGCGGAGTTTGACGGCGGGGTTGCCGAGGCGCCAGCCGATGGTGCCGTGGGTGAGGACCATCGAGCGGCGGTCGCCGAAGTCGGCCTTGTTGAGTTCGGCCCAGGAGGCGATTTGCTCTTCGGCGGCTTCGCGGAGGGTCTTTTCGCGGTCGAGGATGGCGGCATACTTTTCGCGGATGCGGGTGATTTCGGCATCCATCTGGGCGGTGACTTTTCGCGTGGCGGCGTCGGAGGCGGCGACTTGCGCCAGGAGTTCCTCGACATCGGCGAGGCTTTGCGGGATGGCATTGTGGGGTGTTTTCATTGTTTTTTCCTTTCAATGCGCGGCTGCGCCGCGCGTGAGAATGCCGCCTGCGGCGGCGTGAGAATGGGCCTTTCGGCCCGTGAGAATGCGCTCTTCGAGCGCGTGAGAAGAAACGGCGCGCTTCGCGCCACCTCTCGGGCGCTTTGCGCCCACTTCGCGCGCGGCTTTGCCGCGCACCTCTCGCCGCCTTCGGCGGCACCTCTCGCGAGCGAAGCGAGCAACTGTCTATGCTCCGAGCAGGGCGCGTTTGGTGGCGAGCCAGAGGGGCCAATCGGCGTGGACGGCGCGTTTGGCGGCGGCTTCGGCGGCCATTGCGGAGATGAGGTTGATGTGGTTGAGGAAGAGGCCGCGGAGGGCGGCTTTGGCTTCGTCGGTTGGGGGGAGGGTGAGGCCGTGGTAGGCGGCCACTTTGAGGGCATCTGGCAGGGGGATGCGGTTGCCGAGGCGGACGTTGATGGAGCGGCGGACGATTTGGGCGAGGGCGCCGGCATCGGGGCCGTGGAGGAGTTCCTTTTCGGCATCGTCGGTGCCGCAGAGGACGAGGCCGCAGCGGGTGCGGTCGTAGCACTCGCGGATAACCTCGCAGATGCGCTTGGCCTGTTCGCGGCTGGAGGTGTGGGCGAGTTCGTGGACTTCGTCGATGATGAGGAGGGTGCGGTCGTTGAGGGCGGCGAGGATGCGGCGGCGGCGCTCGCCAGGGCGGGAGGCCACGCCGAGGGCGTCGGCCAGCTCTTCGAGGAAGAGGGGGAGGTTGGCCGAGGCGGGCATGCGCACATAGCGGACGATGGCATCTGATCTGCGGGCGTATTCTTCGAAGGCGGTGGTTTTTCCGATTTGGCTCTCGCCGGTGATCACGACGGGGGTTTGCCGGTTGAGGGCGAAGTCGCAGGCCGTGAAGATTTTGGTGGCGATGGAGGTTTCCACGAGAAAGCGCTGTTTGTTGCCGCGCTCGTGCCAGAGGCGCAGGGCGAGGGCGGCTTTGTCGGCCACGGCGGCGAGGTCGCCCTCGTAGATGCCTCGGCGGACGCGGCTGATGGTGGTGGCGCTCATCCCGATGGCTTCGGCGCACTGGGCATCCGAGAGGCCTCTGCGCGCGGCTTCTGCGAGGAAGTCGGCGATGGGTTTTGGGGTGTTTTCCATTGGGTTCTCCTTGGTTTTGGGATGGGAGCGCGCCGCAAGCGGCGCGCCACAGAACGGGCTAAACGATGAAGTCTTCGAGCGTTAGTGCGGGCTCGTTGTGCTCGCAGCGGTTAGCGGTGTTGATATAGCTCCTCGCTACGCTCGGACTTAGCGGATAGCTGCCGGCAGGGGATGCGCAGGCCCCCTCGTCGGTGAAGGCGGCGAGGTTTTGGGCGGAGGTGGGTTGTGCGGCTTTGGCGGCGGTGAGGAGGTCTGCGAGGTTTTGGCGGGTTTGCGCGGCCTGTTCGCGTTTGGGCTGGAGGAGGGGTTCGAGGCGCTTCTTTTGCTCGGCGTTGGCCTGTTGCCAGAGGCCGAGGTTGGCTTGGTCGGCCTCGGGGTTTCCAAAGCGGGTGGCTTCGAGGAGGGGGCAGGCGCCGAGGGGGTGGCCTTCGAGGTCGGCCACGAGGATGGCGGCGGGGTTGAAGGGGTTGGCCCAGACGCGGAGGCGTGCGCCGCGGGTGAGTTCTTTGCGGTTGCCGGCTTCGTCGGTGGCCAGGGCGAGGTAGGTGAGGTGCTCTTGGGAGAAGCGGTCGCGCACCTGCAGGGTGCCGCGGGGGGAGACGGCGAGCTCTTGGGCGAGGTCTGCGCCGAGGATTTCCATTGCCGCGGCGAGGGGGAAGCGGACGAGCGCTGTGGCGGCGGAGGCGGCTGAGAAGGCTTCGAGGGGGGACATTTTGCGGATGGAGACGGGGGCGCAGAGGGTTTTGATGAGCGCGGCGGTGGCCTCGCGCCGGTCTTCGGGGACGGCATCGAGGTCGAGCTCCGCGCCGCCTGGGAGCTTGGCGAGGTGGCGGACGAAGCCGCAGGCTTCCCAGCCTTCGAGGGCATGGTCGGTGCGGCGGTTGATGCGCTCTTTGACGAGGCGGAGGGCCTCCTTGAATTTGTGGAAGCTGACGGCGTGGAACTCTGCTTGGCGGAGGATGTCGAGGGCGGCTGGGTTGGCTTTGGCCACATCGTTCACCATCTGCAGGAGGGCTTTGTCTTCTCGGCGGAGGCCTTCTTGGTCGGCGGGGGCGTGGTCGCGATCTTTGCCGACTTGGGCGGGGAGTGCGGCGAGGGCGTTGTGGAGGAGGTTCCAGGAGCTTTCGATCATCGCCTTGTGGCGGGGGTTTCCGCAGGCGCGTTCGCAGAAGAGGCCTTTGGCGATGGGCTCTCCGGTGGTGGAGGAGCGGCAGACGGTGAGCCATTGGCGGCCTTTGGGCGGCGTGATATAGCGCGCGAGGATGGCATTGATGCGCTGGACTTCGGCCTCGGCGAGGCCGGCGGTGCCGTGCTCGAGGAGCTCGGTGAGGCCGCGGGGGTGGATGCCGATGCCGCAGAAGAGCTGGGCTTGGATGAAGCGCTGCACGGAGGCATCGACCATCTCGCGCGAGCCGTCGGCGCGGCGGCGAACGGGCCAGACTTGCCAGGCCACGTGGCAGCCGGTGAGCACGTCCAGCACCCCCACCTCCACCGGCCGCTCGTGGGTGGGCATTTCGCGGCCGTGGAGGAAGAGGACTTCCACATCGTGCCACACGTCGTCCATCGTGATGACTTCCATCGGTCCGAGGCCGACGCGGGTGTGCGGGAGGCTGGGGAGGTAGGCGCGGGCGGCGGCCACGCCTTGGGTGGCGGCCTTCCACACATCCACCTCGGGTGCGAGGGCTTTGAGGTTGCGGTAGCTCCAGCCGCGGGGGTGGGCATTGCGGCGGTGGTCGGCGGCATAGGGGCAGCGCGCTGGCACCAGGCACCCGGGGTGCTCCAAGAGCCAGATGGCGCGCCAATCGCCATCGTAGCCTGGGATGATGGCCCCGCCGATGAGCTCGGCCATCAGATCGTGCCACACGCTGAGGGCCTTCATCCGCTGATGGGCGGCGCAGCGCTTGCGCCAATGGGTGATGAAGGCTTTGGGCAGGGTGGAGCCATCGCGCACGCCGAGCTTGCGCAGCGCCGCCTTGCCGAGCACCCCCGCAGCCCCCTCGGCGCGGAGCGCCGACACTTTGCGATAGATCGTGCCCCGGCTGAGGCCTTTCAGCACCCCTGCAAAGTCCACGCGCAGCCGCTGCAGTTCGCGCCCTTTCTCCGGCGCGGCTTCCAACCGCTGGGCCACCGCCTCCCACGTGAACACCACCCGCCGCGCCTCATCGCCTAACAGCGGCCACAGCGGGTCGGCGGCTGCGCGTTGCGCGCAACCAGTCGACAGTCGGCAGTCGACAGTCGCCAGGGCGCACGGCGTGCGACGGGCTGGCTCTTGGTCTGTGGAAAATGGCTTCATTGTTTCTGCCTTTCGTTTCTCCGTCGCGGCTTGCCGCGAACTGTCAACTGTCGACTGTCAACTGTCGACTACCTTCCGGCCTCTTCCAGGCGGCGGGCGAGGGCTTTGAGGCGGGTGACGATTTCGCGGCGGTCGTCGAGGCGCAGGAGGTCGCTCTCGCCGGTGCGTTCCACCCCTTCGAGGCTCTCGAGGAAGCCTTTGCAGACTTCGGCCAGCTTCTCGGCGCGCTCCTCGGGCCCCATCACGTGGCGCACGGCCTTCTCCTTGGGCGCGCGCAGCACCTGCCGCTGGCTCTTCCCGGCGAGGTAGGCGCGGACGGCGGCCTCGCTCGGCTCGGCTGCCGAGTCGACAGTCGACAGTGAACAGTCGACAGGGCTATCGCCCGAGCCCAGCGCCGCATGCGTCTTCTCGGCCACCTGCAGGAAGCGGTAGGCGGTCTTGTAATTGACCTCCGGGCAGTGCTCGGCCAGCCACGCCTTGAGGCCCGTGCCAGCATTCCAGCCAGGGGAAGCAACAGCTCCGCCGTGCTCCTGTGGCCTGGCGTTCTCACGCGTGAGAACGCCAGGTGCGGCCCCCTCCAATCGGCGTTTGACGGCGAGGAGCATTTGGCCGAAGCGATAGGCCTCGTAGAGGCCATCGAGGGCCTTGTGGTATTGGGTGGTGAGCAGCGCCACCTCCTGCTCGGTGGGGGCGAGATTAGCCGACAGCTGACAGCTGACAGCCGACAGCGCGCGTGCCGCGACGGGCGAACTCTCGTTATGCATCATTACCTGATTCATCGTGCAAACTCCTGTTTCTCTGTGTGCTTCTTTGTGCTCTTTGTGTTCTTTGTGGTTGCTAAACCTGCGTGCCTTGGCGCAGCCTCTGCGTGCCTTTTTGACATAGCTCCTCGCTATGCTCGGACTTGTGGTTGCTAAATCCCCTGGGAGATGTGCCTAGCCAAGGCCTCGGCGGAGGCGCGGGGGATCTTCCAGAAGGTTTTCTTGGGGGTGCCGGCATTGAGGTTGGTGGCCTCGAGGCGGCCCTCTTCAATCCACTCGGTGACCTTGGAGGTGCTTACGCCGAAGGCGAGGGCCACATCCACCACGCTCAGGAAGTCCGAGCCCGGCAGTTTGCGCAGCACCGTCTCCAGCCACACGGGCTTGGGGGCAAACAAGTCGGGCTGGATCGCGCGCGCCGCGCGCTTAGCCGACAGTCGGCAGTCGACAGTCGACAGGGCTGGCGCTTGACGTGTAGCGCCCGTCTGAGCCGTTAAAGTCTGTTCCTTGTGTTCCATCAGCTTCTCCTTCGCGGCTTGCCGCGTCCTGTCGACTGTCGACTGTTCACTCACTTCCCGGCATAGCTCTGCCGCGCGCCCTCAATCGCCATCACCAGCCACAGCAGCGGCAAGAGCGGCAACGAGGCCACCACCAACAGCACCAAAAATCCTTCACGCTTCATTCTTGCTTCTCCTTTCTTTGTGTTTCTTTGTGCTCTTTGTGTTCTTTGTGGTTAAATCCTGCGTGTATTTCGGCGTGCCTTTGCGGTTGCCACGCGGATGCCGCGCGCTTGCAACGCCTCGGCAATCCGCTTGCTCGTGCAGCGCCCCGTGCGCACCGCCCAAATCTGCTCGCGCCGGACCCCCAGCTCGCGCGCCAACGCGCTCGACCCCTCCAGCCGCTCCTTGATATACACTCGCTCGCTCATCAAGCCTCCTCTTTGTGATAGAATGTAAACATTGTTCGCCTAACAACGAGACAAAGTATATTCCAAACGGAATACATAAGTCAACAGAAAATTATTCGCTATGGAAACTTTCTCTGAACGCTTGCTTTCGCTTATGAAAGCGCAAGGAATGAACCAAAAGACCCTCTCGGCCCTTGCTGGAGTGTCTCAGGGCACTATTTCCAAGTACTTGAACGGCCAAGACCCAAAGTCTGCAGAACTCTTTAGACTCGCCCAAGCGCTCAATGTGACAATGGACTACCTATATTCCGGAAGGAATAAACCAGAAGGCATTGACCTCAATCCCCGTGCTGAGGTAGCGGAGCGGAAGTTGGTGGCGATTAAGCGAAGCTTGACAGCGCTACTCAAGGAGTTCTAAATGCACTGCGCCGCTTTGTGTTTCTTTGTGTTCTTTGTGTTCTTTGTGGTTGCAAAATCCTGCGTGCCTTCGCGCGTCTGCGCCCTCGAGCGCGCCCTCGTCGCCGCCCTCGCCAAGGAGCCCTAAATGCCCCGCGCCTCTGTGTGTTTCTTTATGGTTAAAAAACACGTGGCATCCCTTCGCGCTGCCTTTGCGCGCGCCAAACACGTGGCCTTCCGTTGCCTCTTTGTGTTCTTTGTGTTCTTTGTGGTTGCTAATCCTGCGTGTATTTCGGCGTGCCTTTGCGCTGCCTCTGTGGTTGCCCCCGTTGCCCCCGCCGCCCCCGCTGCCCCCGCCGACCCCGCTGACCTCATCGCCCAAGCCATCGCCACGCGCACGCCCATCGCCTTCACC
>JBJEVY010000074.1:0-1596 GCA_051884775.1 Candidatus Spyradenecus sp.
ATTGAATTATCCCTAAGGCATAATTGAATTATCCCTAAGGGTTATTTTAATTATCCCTTAGGGTTGATTATTCCTTCCGCCCCGGGAAGCAGTTTTCACCCGGCGTGCGGGAGGTTGCGCCAGGCCGTAGCGCAAAACGCCACGCGCCCAGCGGTTGTCCGTTAGCGGCTCGCTGTAGGCGTGGCGGCGATTGAAGTGGGGGGGGGGGAAATTGCAGCGCGGCAGTGAGCGCGGAGGGAACGGTTATTGGGGGCTGATGGGGGTAGGTTCCTGGGAGACTTCAGGAATGACGGTCATCGTCTTCAGATCTATCTCACAGGGTTCACGCAGGGAGGGAAAGCCAAAACAGTGCAAATAGTTGAAGTCGCAATCAACCAACCACAGGCCAAAGTATCGCTCTCCTTCCAACAGGCTCACTTGCCAAAAGGGGGACTTCCCGTATGGCGTACAGCGCTCTGCGCGCTCGGGCAGAAGCCTTTGTACGGAACCTTCCGGCGTTACCCAACACAAACGACCGTCTTTACGCCGCAGACAGAGGAGTCCCTGGTGGCAGACGCCAAGCGTTCCGCCGTCCTCTTCTGTGCAGTCGAGATAATCATTTGGCAAGGCTCGCCATTGACCGCTCTCTTTTAGGAGCACAAGCGTTTCGCCCTGCTTCACGATTGCTACGCCCTCTGAGAAGCCACGGCGATGAACTGCCGTACAGGAAAACCCCTCGACGAATTGCCGCGTTGCGAAGAGATAGTAGCGATAGCGAAGCGCCCCTTGTTCCAAAACGGGCACGAGGCACCCCTGCGCGGAGACCCCTCTGGCCAGGCAGCCCATCGGCGCGTGGGCGACATTGGGGAACTGAGCAATCCGCTCGCCCTGCCGGTTAATAATGGCCACCGTGTCGTAGGGCCACGGCCAAGTGCCCCCAGGTGCCGTGGGTTGCGTCAGATAAAGCACGGAGTATTGATCGCAGAAGAATGGCCACGGCTCTCCCTCCGCCTGAGTGCATAGCCACCGCTCCTGATAGTCGCCATCCAGCAGATACCAATTCCCCTCCCGTTGGACGACTGCCAGCCCATTCTGGAAGAATGAACGAGGAAGGTGGAAACTGCTTTTGGCCACATAGACCTTGCTCCGCGCCCCCCGATAATCAACAAAACAAAACGCCTTCTCGTCCCACTTAAGCCCCGGAATATAACCCGTTGGGTAATCAACAAAATAGCCCTCAGAGACAAATCTGCTCAGGAAGTCTCCCACCTGCTTATTCTTATACGCCTCAGGAAGTTCTAAAAGCTCCTCCCCATCTTCGCGCAAGAACACAATCGCCCAGTCCTCCCGCACGGCGATTCCCGCAGGGCGCCCTTCCCAAAACTGAGGCGGCGTGAGATACCGTCCACGAGGGCTATGCACCGCGCCATAACGATCAATCACCTGTAAATGTTGATCGGCGTCGTCAGTTTCAAGGAAAAAGAGCTGTGATGGATAACGCTCGCCAGCAATCAGGTTCGTGTAAACAAGCACCCATCCAATAAACAGGGCAACTAACCGCATCACCACTCCTTTCGTGTACTGGCCTTGTGCAAGAGACTTTGGATTTCGCTCATA
>JBJEVY010000075.1:0-62333 GCA_051884775.1 Candidatus Spyradenecus sp.
ACTTCAAACTCCGCAGTAAGCCTTCAACGACAACATACATTACCAACACAAAGAGCACAAAGAAACATAAAGAAAGGCACGCAGGGAAGGTGTGGGGGCTACTCGCCCCCACACCCCTCGGGAGCACGGGGTGCTCCACCCCGGCGCAAGCGCCCTGCGGGCACTTGCGCAATAGAGGAGCGCGTTGGGTGGTAAGCGTTTTGCAGTGGCCTGCTCCGCCAGGCCACCCGATGCGCTGGGGGCTTGGGGGCAGCGCCCCCAAACGGCCCTGGCAGGGAGGCGCGAAGCGCATCCCTGCTGCGCGTGCCACCGTGTGCCCGGCGTGCCCATAGCCGAAGTGCCCGCAGGGCGCTTTGGCTGGGGTGGAGCGCACTGCGCTCCCGGGGTGCAGGGCGAGTAGCCCTGCCGGGGGGTGCGGGGGCGAGGAGTCCCCGGGGCGTTAGAGCACGCCGAGGGTGTGGAGGTAGCGCACCACGCCGTTGTCCGTGTTGGAGGGGGCGTGGTGCGGGCAGAGGGCGAGGAGGTCGGGGTGGGCATTGGCCATCGCCACGGCGTGGGTGCCCAGGGTCATCATCTCGGTGTCGTTGAGGTAGTCGCCAAAGACGACGGCCTCGGCCGGCTGCAGGCCCCGGCGTTGGAGGAGCGCGGCGAGGGCGCGGCCCTTGTTGATGCGCGCGGGCTGGACGTCGATCCAGTAGGGGCTCGAGTGGATAACGCGCAGGTCGGCGCGCGCCAGGGGGGCGAGGCGCTGCCAGAGCACGCCGCCGGCATCGGGGTGGTAGATGGCCACTTTGCAGAGGCGCACGGGCGGGAGCGGATCGAGCGGCAGGTGCTCGCTGCGCGAAAAGTAGTGGCCCACCGCCTCGAAGTTCGCCGGATAGGCATCATCGACCCAGGCGCAGGTGGCCCCGCAGAGGACTGGCGTGGCCCCCGGCACGCGCCGGGCTGTGGCAATCACTTCGGCAAAGAAGTCCACTGGCGTGAGGTCCTCGAAGAAGGGCTCGCACTCGCCGCCGAGCAGCGCCAGGGCGCCATTCTCGGCGATGATATCCAGCGTCAAGCCCAGTTCGGCGAACTGCGCTTGGAGGTTGGCCAACTGCCGGCCGCTGGCGATGGCCCAGCCAATGCCGCGCTCGGCCAGGCCGCGCACAATGGCCGGGAAGTGCGCCGGCAACTGCCGCTGACCATCGAGCAGCGTGCCATCCATATCGGTGACAATCAGGCGCGGGGCAGGCGCGGCGCTCATACAAGCCCTCCATCAAAGGAGCCCGAGCGGAAGCCCGCCAGATCCAGCGTCACAAAGGTGTAGCCCACGGAGCGGAGGAGATCCAGGACGCTCTCGCGGCAGTCGAGCACCGTCTGGAGGCTCTCCAGCGGCACCTCTAGGCGGGCAATCGGCAGATGGTCACGCACGCGCAGCTCCCGCACCCCGGGCAACATGCGCCGCAGCAGCGCCTCGGCAATGCCCACGCGCTCGAGCCCCTCGGCCGTAATCGCCGTGCCATAGGGGAAGCGCGTGGCCAGGCAGGGCGCGCTCGGCTTCTGCGCCACGCCCAGAGCCCACGCCGCGGCCAACGCGCGAATGTCGGGCTTGGTCAGCCCCGCCTCGGCCAAGGGCGAGAAGATCCCCAGCTCCGCCAAGGCCTTGCGTCCCGGCCGCCACCCGGCACTGTCGCCGGCGTGCGTGCCCTCCATCACTGTGGCCAGACCCTCCGCCGCGGCCAGGGTCAGCAACTGACCAAAGAGCGCGCGCTTGCAGTGGTAGCAACGGTCGGGCGGATTGGCCACCACCGCCGCGTTCTGCAAGGTGTCGATGCGTAGCAGGCGGTGGGGCACGCCGAGTTGCCGGGCCACCTCGGCCGCTTCCTCGCCCTCGCGCACCAAGTGAAAGGGCGTTGCCGCCGTCACCGCCAAGAGTTTGAAGGGCGCCTCGCGCTGCAACCGCGCCAGCGCCGCCAGAACCACCGCGCTATCCACGCCCCCCGAAAGCGCCACGAGCACCCCGCCCGCCACGCGTCCACGCAGCACCGTCAGCAGCTTCTCAGTCGACAGTCGGCAGTCGACAGTCGGCAGGGCTGGCGCTTGGTGTGTTTGGCCCGTCTGAGCCGAGGAAACTTGACCTATCGGGTTCATCTGTCTATCCGTTGTGTACGCAACTGTCGACTGTCGACTGTTCACTGTTCACGGCTGCGGCGGCTGCCGCGGCATAAACCTCCGGGTAGCCAACCCCGGCGCGATCGGCCACCGCGCGCACGCTCTCGCTTTCGGGGTAGACGCGCTCGAGCGCCCCATAGCGGCAGCACTTGGCCCGCACCGGGCCATAGGGCGTGGCAACCGTCACCGCCTCGCGCGCCATCGTGATGCGGCGGACCTTGTGGGTGCGCAGGCCGATGGTGGTGGTTTCGCGCAAGAGCACCTCAGCCAAGGCCGGCACATCGGCCTCGCGGGCCAAGGCGCGCAGGATAATCCCGGGGCGAGACTTCTTCATCGTGCAGGGCACCAGCGCCACATCGAGCGCGCCGGCGGCCAGGAGCTTCTCGCTGGCCACGGCCAACGCCTCGCCCGTGCAGTCATCGAGGTTTGCCTCGATCTCCACCGCCTCCTCGTCCGGTCCCGAGGCCGCCTCAATCACCATTGCCCGCAACACATTCGCGCAACCGAAGTCGCGCTCCCCCACCCCAATGCCCACCTGGCGCACCACAAAGCGTTCAGGCAGCGCCGCAGCCGTCCGCATCGCAGCGGCCAAGGCAATCCCCGTGGGCGTGACCCGCTCGCCGCGTACCGCCGTTCGCTCCAAGGGCAGGCCCGTCTTCCGGGCGATATTGAGCACCGCGGGCACCGGCACCGGTAGCTCCCCGTGCGCGCAGTGGACCGTTCCGCACCCCTCGGAGAGCGCCTCGACCACGCACCCGGCCACCCCCAGGTCGGCAAAGAGCACCGCCGTGGCCACAATATCGGCAATCGAATCGAGCGCCCCCACCTCGTGGAAGTGAACCTCCTCCACCGCGCACCCGTGCGCCTCGGCCTCGGCCTCGGCCACCAACGCAAAGGCCGCCTCGGCCAGGGCCCGCGCCCGGGGCTCCATCGGCAGTCGCGCCAAAATCGCCTGCACATCGGCTAAATGGCGGTGGGCGTGCGCGTGACCGTGATGTGCGTGCGGCGCGTGATGCGCATCCTTCCCAAAGGCCTCCGGCAGTTCCACCGCAAAGCGCTCACCCGCAATCCCGTGCGAGGCGGCCTTCGTCCATCCAAAACGCAACCCCTCGGCCTCCAACGGCGCCAAGGCTGCGCGGACCTTCGCCTCGCTTCCGCCCAACGCATGCAGCGCCGCAGCCAGCATATCCCCGCTCGCCCCGCAACTGCCCTCAAGGTAAAGGTAGGTGTTCATCTCTCCTCCGTCATCTCTTCCTTAACATCCGGCACGCTTGCGCGGCGGCACCGAAGCCATTATCGATATTCACCACGCTCACCCCCTCCGCGCAGCCATTGAGCATCGCCAAGAGCGGGGCCAAGCCCCCAAAGGCCGCCCCATAACCCACCGAGGTCGGCACCGCAATCACCGGCACCTCCACCAACCCCGCCAGCACCGTCGCCAGCGCCCCCTCCATCCCTGCCACCGCAATCACCACATCCGCGCGCCGGATCGCCTCCAGCTGCCCCAGCAGTCGCTGCAACCCCGCCACCCCCACATCATAAAAGCGCTCCACCTCCGCTCCAAAGAAGCTCGCCGTCTGCGCCGCCTCCTCCGCCACCGGCACATCCGCTGTGCCCCCCGTGCAGACCGCCACCCGCCCGCGCACCGGCCGCTTCGCCCCCGGCAACTGAATCGTCCGCCCCACCGCCTCATAGCGCGCCCCCGGCACCGCCGCCTCCACCGCCGCGCCCAACGCCGCCGAAGCCCGCGTCCCCAACGCCGCCTGACCCGAACGCGCAAAGGCCGCAAAGATTGCCGCCGCCTGCTCGGGCGTCTTCCCCGCGCAATAGACCGTCTCGGCCATGCCCGTCCGCCTCAAACGCGCCAAGTCCAGCCGGGCGAAGTCGCCCACCTGCGCCACACCATCGGCCGCATCATACTCGCTCATCACCAAAGAGTCTCCTTGTGCCCCATACTATCCCACATTCCACCGCCGCTTGCCAATACCTGAATTGCGAAATTAGCTTGCTCTAATAGAAGGAGGTGTGATACACTGTGGGCACTTTCTCGGCTTGATGAGCGGCAGCGGTCGCATGGGTCGAGAGTTCACACCGAAAAACGGAGGATACGAGATGTTCCAGTACCCCGCATTTAAGTCCGGCGCTTGGGAGAAGTCCATTGACGTCCGCGACTTTATCCAGACCAACTACACGCCCTACGAGGGCGATGCTTCCTTCTTGGTGGGCCCGACGGCGCGCACGCAGAAGGTGAACGCCGAGTACGAGCGCCTGCACAAGGAGGAGTTCGACAAGGGCGGCGTGCTCGATGTGGATACGGACAACGCGTCCAGCCTGCTCAATCACAAGCCCGGTTATCTGGACAAGGAAAATGAGCTGATCGTGGGGCTGCAGACGGATGCTCCGCTGAAGCGCTCGGTCAACCCCTTCGGTGGCATGCGCATGGCCGAGCAGGCTGCCGAAGCCTATGGCTATCATCTGAGCGAAAAGCTGAAGACCGAGTTTACCTATCGCACCACGCACAACGATGGCGTCTTCCGCGCCTACACCAAGGAGATGCGCGCGCTGCGTTCGGCCCACGTGCTCACCGGGTTGCCGGACGCCTACGGCCGCGGGCGCATCATCGGCGACTATCGCCGCGTGGCGCTCTACGGCATTGACCGCCTGATCGAGGAGAAGCAGAAGGACCTCGACCAGATCGGCACCGCGCCCGATGCGATTATGGACGATGAGACCATCCGCCTGCGCGAGGATGTCTGGCGCCAGATTGACTACCTTGGCCGCTTGAAGGAGATGGCCAAGATGTATGGCATCGATATCTCCAAGCCTGCCGTGACCGCCCGCGAGGCCATCCAGGCCACGTACTTGGGCTACCTGGCCGCCATCAAGGAGCAGAATGGCGCGGCGATGAGCCTCGGCCGCACCGCCACCTTCCTGGACATCTATATCGAGCGCGACCTGGCCGCCGGCGTCCTCACCGAGGAGACCGCCCAGGAGCTCATCGATGATTACGTGCTCCACCTGCGGATGAACCGCCAGCTGCGCACCCCCGAGTATAACGACATCTTTGCCGGCGACCCCACCTGGACCACCGAGTCCCTCGGCGGGATGGGCCTCGACGGCCGCACGCTGGTCACCAAGACCACCTTCCGCGTGCTCCACACCCTCGAGAACCTCGGCCCCGCGCCCGAGCCGAATATGACCGTGCTCTGGGCCCAGGCGCTGCCGCAGGGCTGGAAGGATTACTGCGCGCACGTCTCGATCGTCACCGACTCGGTGCAGTACGAGAATGACGACCTGATGCGCGAGCGCTTTGGCGACGATTACGCCATCGCCTGCTGCGTCTCGGCAATGACCGTCGGCAAGGACATGCAGTTCTTCGGCGCGCGCTGCAATCTGCCCAAGGTGCTCCTGATGGCCATCAACGGCGGCCGCGAGGAGATCAAGGGCAAGCAGGTCGGCCCGGTGAGCGACCTCCCGGCCGAGGGCGTGCTCGACTACGAAGACGTGATGGCCCGCTACAAGAAGCTTCTCTCCTGGCTCGCGCATCAGTATGTGAACACGATGAACGTCATTCACTACATGCACGACAAGTACGCCTACGAGAAGATCCAGATGGCCCTGCACGATACGCACCTCGCGCATCGCTGGATGGCCTTCGGCTGCGCCGGCATCTCCGTGGCGGCCGACTCCCTCTCCGCCATCAAGTACGCCAAGGTCACCCCCATCCGTAACGAAGCCGGCCTCGCCGTCGACTTCAAGGTGGAAGGCGCCTTCCCCAAGTTCGGCAACGATGACGACCGCGTGGACGCCATCGCCAAGGAACTCGCCGAGTTCTTCTATGCCGAGCTCAAGAAGACCCCCTGCTACCGCGGCGCCGAGCACACCCTCTCGCTGCTCACCATCACCTCCAACGTGATGTACGGCCGCAACACCGGCGCCACCCCCGATGGCCGCAAGGCCGGCGAAGCCTTCGCCCCCGGCGCCAACCCCATGCACGGGCGCGACGCCTCCGGCGCCACCTTCTCCCTCAACTCCGTGGCCAAGCTCAACTACGACGCCTGCCGCGATGGCATCTCCAACACCTTCACCATCAACCCGATGGCGCTGGGCAAGGTGGAGCCCGAGCAGGTCCAAAAGCTTACCCGCTTGATGGATGGCTACTTCGTCCAGGGCGCGCACCACCTCAACGTCAATGTCTTCAACACCGACCTCCTCCGCGACGCCCAGGCGCACCCGGAGAAGTATCCGAACTTGACGATTCGCGTCTCCGGCTACGCTGTGCGCTTCATCAACCTCAGCAAGAAGCATCAGGACGAGGTCATCGCCCGCACCTGCCACAGCTGCCTGTAAGGAAGCAAAGGCCCCTTAGAAGCGAACGGCACCGCAGTCGCGGTGCCTTTCGCTTCTAAGGGGGATGACGGATGACAGATGAAAGGGTGCGGACAGCGCTCTCAGTTTATCCATCGCGGCACGCGTGCTGTCATCTGCGCTACAACAAAGCGGGGCAGCCGACTGGCTGCCCCGCTTTGTTGTAGCGCGCGTACGCCTTATTCCGCCTCGACCTTGAGGTTGAGCTGGCAGGAGACTTCGCTCATCAGGGCGATGGTCACCTCCAGGGTGCCCAGCTTCTTGATGGGCTCGGGGAGGAGCACCATCGCCGGGTCGACGGCCACGCCGGCGTCGGTGAGCGCCTTGGCGATATCCGCGGCGGTCACAGAACCGTAGAGCTTGCCCTCTTCGTCGCCCTCGACGGCCTTGACGACGAGCGTCAGGGTCTGACCCTTGAGCTTGGAAGCCTTGTCGAGCGCCTCGGCCTTGCGGATCTTGAGGAGCTCTTCGCGCTCCTTGCGGATCTTCTCGAGCTTGCGCAGGGCATTCTTGGTGACGGGCTCAGCGAGGCCCTGGGGCAGGAGGTAGTTGCGGGCGTAGCCATCACGCACGTGCACAGTGTCGCCAATCTTGCCGAGGTGGGCGACATCATCCATCAGAATCACTTGAACGGACATGGTGTCATTCCTTTCGGGTTAGGCGAGCAGGCCCATGTTACGAGCGCGGCGGATGCCCTTCTTGATGTGGCGCTGCTGGAGGGCGGTGACGCCCGAGACGCGCGCAGGGATAATCTTGCCGTACTCGGTGATAAAGTGGCTCAGGAGCTCGACGTTGTTAATGTCGACGAGTTCGGTGGGCTCGATGATGGGCTGACGCTTGCGGGGGACCAGGTCGGTCTTCGGCTTGCGGGAACCGGGGCGTTTGGGTTTCATAGGCATGGTGAAAGTTCCTTGCTTACAGAGTGGTTAGAAGGGGAGATCTTCGGGGTCTTGGCTCTCAGGAGCGGGCGCGGCGGCCGGGGCCGGCGCAGGGGCCGAAGCGGTGGGTGCCGCGGGAGCGGGGGCCCACTCGCTGCTGACCGTTGCTCCGCTCGTCTCGCGCCGATTGGCGTTGGGCGAGTAGAGGAACTGGACGCGGTCGGCGCGCACACGCAGTCGGCTACGCTTCTGGCCAGTGGTCTTGTCTTCCCAGGAGTCGGTCACCAGACGGCCTTCCACGAAGACCGGGCGGCCCTTGGTCAGGTACTGACCGCAGTTTTCCGCCACACGGCCCCAGACCGTGACATCGACGTAGGTGACGACCTCGCGGACTTCGTTGGTGGCGCGCGAGCGGAACTGCTCGCTCACCGCCAGGCTCATATCCGCGACGGTCTCGCCCGAGGGGGTCTGCTTCACGTCGGGATCCCGCGTGAGGTTCCCCATCAGGAAGACTTTATTGAGGGTTGCGGCCATCGAAGGCTCCCGTTTAGGTTAGGCTTCCACGGGGGCGGCTTCGGCGGCGGCCTTAGCGGCGGCTTCCTGGCGGGCCTTCTTCTCAGCGGCCTGCTTGGCCAGCTTCGCCTCCACGATCGGGTCGATCGCGAGGATCTGCAGGCGGAAGATCTCTTCAATCAGGGCATAGCGAGCGCGCAGCTCGTTGACCTTGGCGGCATCCAGCTCAAAGCGGATGGTGAGGTAGGTGCCGCTCTCCTTCTTCTGCTGAACGCGGGCGAAGGTCTTCTTGCCAAGATCCTGGGTGTCGAGGACCTTGCCGCCGATGCGGGTGATTTCGCCCTGCATCCGCTCAATGGTTTTCGCCCAGGCCTCATCGCGGCCGTTCTGGACGAAGATGAAATGTGCGTCGTACTGCTTCATTACAATTCCTAAGGGTTCGGTTGCCGGGGGGCATTGTAGCGGTTCTGGGCCTCAGCGGTGCCGCAGTCGATCCAGCAGAGCGCCGCTTCGGCGGCTCGCTGGGCGGTCTGCGCGGCTTCCTCGGCCTCCTCGGGGGAGAAGCGGTGGAGGACGAAGTCAATCAATCCTCTGCGCTCTCCGGCGCGGCGCCCGGCTCCAAGGCGGAGGCGGGCAAAGGCTTCGGTGCCGACATGCGCGATGATGCTCTTAAGGCCGTTGTGGCCGCCGGCGGAACCGGCTGGGCGAAGACGGAGCTGCCCGGGGGGCAGGTCGCAATCGTCGCTCAAGACGAGCAAGTCATCGGCACTTGCGCCGTAGTACTTCAGGAAGGGGCCCACAGATTCTCCGGAGAGGTTCATGTAGGTCTGCGGCTTGAGCAGCCACAGGGTTTCCCCCTTGCGAAGGACTTTGGCAACGAGGGCTTTGAAGCGCGGTTCGTTTTTCCACTCTGCTTCGAGCTGCGCGGCGAGCGCGTCGAGGGCCAAGAAGCCGAGATTATGGGGAGTTTGGGCGTATTGCGCGCCGGGGTTCCCGAGACCAACCAACACTTTCATAGCGTCATTGCCGTGGCCCAGCCGCACGGATGCGGCCGGCCGGTGGATTACTTCTTGGCGGGCTCAGCGGCCGCGTCAGGCTTCTTCGCGCCGATCACTTCGGGCTCGGCGGCGGCACCGTCAGCGGCGGCGGGGAGAGCGATCTCCTCGTCGGCGGCCACCACGGCGGCCACGACGGTATCCTTGTGGGTTGTAACGTGATACTTCTCGCCGAGGTTGAGCTGCGAAGCGAGGAGCGAATCACCGACCTTGAGGGCGGAGACGTCGATATCAAAGCTTTCGACGATGTCCGAGGGCAAGCAGTCGACGTGGATGGCGCGGAGTTCCTGCTCGAGCACGCCGTTGGCATTCTTGACGCCATCGGGGGTGCCGACGAGGTTGATAGCGATTTCCACGCGCACGGTGTGGCCCATGTCAACTTCACCGAAGTCGACGTGCGAGACCTTGCCGGTCATCACATCGTGCTGGGTTTCGCGCAGGAGCGCGGAGAGCTTGGTGCCGCCGAGATCGATCGAGACGAGGAGCTGATCGCCGTGGTGGGCGCGCATCGTCATATCGTAGGCGTGGGCATCCAACTCAATGAGGGTCGACTCCCCCGACATACGCTTGATGACGCCGGGAATCTTCCCCGCGCGACGCAAACGACCGGCGGCCTTGGATCCCTGCTCGGTGCGCACGGAGGCGTTGAGTGTGATCTGATTCATGGATGTGTGTGTCCTTGGTTTCTGGAAAGGTCCATCGCTCGCGCTTACGACAGGCGGAAGAGCGAGGAGACGGACTGGTTGTTATGGATGCGAGTGATCGCCTCGGCCAGCAAGGGCGCGACGGAGAGCACCTTGATCGACGGCAACCCCGAGATGGATTCATCCAAGGGAATGGAGTCGGTGGTAATCAGCTCTTCGATGAGCCCATCGTTGGCGCGCAGGCGGTCAATGCCCACCTGCGTGAGGGGAATGTGCGAGACAACGGCACGCACACTGCGCGCACCGCGAGACTTCAGGAGCTTCGCAGCTGCACAAAGCGTCCCGCAAGTCGTCGTCATGTCATCGACCATAATCACGTCACAGCCGTCGACGTCACCGACGACGCTGAACGCATCCACTTCCGCGGCACCCAAACGCTGCTTCGCCACGATAGCCAGGCCGGTGCCCAGCATCTGCGAATAAGCGTAAGCCGTCTTGACCCCGCCGGTATCGGGAGAAACGACAAGCGGCTTAGCGAGCTTCATTTCGCGCAGGTACTTCACCATAACCGGCGCGGCGTGAAGGTGATCCACGGGAATATCGAAAAAGCCCTGAATCTGCGCGGCGTGCAAATCCATCGTCAACACGCGGTTGGCACCGGCGGCGACGAGGAGGTTAGCCACGAGCTTCGAGGTGATCGGCACGCGCGGCTGATCCTTACGATCCTGGCGCGCATAGCCAAAATAGGGAAGAACCGCCGTGATGCGCTCGGCCGAAGCGCGGCGCGCGGCGTCAATCATAATCAGCAGCTCCATCAACATCTCGTTGGGCTGCTTGCAAATCGGCTGCACGAGGAAGAGGTCGGCCCCGCGCACATTGTCGCTCATCTTGCACCACGTCTCCCCATCCGGGAAATGGCGAATATCCACCGCGCCTAGTGTGGTGCCGATGCACGCGGCAATCTTCTCGGCCAAAGGCTGATTGGCTGTTCCTGAAAAAACCTGCAAGTTTTCCATCGCGCTTCCTCGTTTACCAGACGCTGCACCAACCGTTATGGTTGCCCGACATGGATTCGAACCATGACTATGGGCGTCAAAGGCCCGTGTGCTGCCATTACACCATCGGGCAGCGTCTGAACACATGCTCGCCAACACCCCGCCAAAGCCGGATGCCCGAGCGCCCGCTCCCCCTCCTCGCGACTGCGCACCAGCCCAAAGACCGTTGCACCGCTGCCACAAAGCGTGACCCCTTGGCAGCCGGCCGCCCGCAAAGCTTCCGCCGTCCGGGCAACCCCCGGGAAAAGCCCAAAACACGCCGCCTCCAGGTCGTTCCCGACCGCCTCAGCCACGCGCGAAACTTCTCCCGCTTGGAAAGAGAGGCGCACAGTATCCCACAAATCATTCCCATTTGTCAACTTTTCCCCCGCCCCTCCGGCGCAATCATAGGCCCGATAAACCGCCGGCGTGGGGCAATGCGTCCCATCATTGGCCAGCACCATCCACACCCCCGGCCCAAAGGCCCCCGTCGCGCGCTCCACCACCTCCCCGCGCCCACGCATCCGCACCAACCCATCCAGCACAAACTGCGCCACGTCCGACCCCAGTTCCGCCCCCAACTCACACAACCGCTCGCGCGCCACCCCCAGCGCCCACAGCTCGTTCACCCCCCGCAACACCGTCGCCGCATTCGAGCTCCCCCCGCCAAGCCCCCCACCCAACGGAATCCGCTTGCGGATCTCCAGCCGCGTTGGCAACGCTCGCCCCACCTCCCGCTCCAAGAGCCGCACCGCCCGCACCGCCAAGTTCTGCTCCGGATCCGCCGGCATCGCCCCCAACGCCACTCCCTCGCCAACCACCGAGAGCGTCGTCTCCGCCGCGCGCGCCAACCCCACCTCATCGCACAACCCCACCGGCACCACCGCCGAATCCAACGCGTGAAACCCATCTTCCCGGACCCCAAGCACCCTCAGAGTCACATTAACCTTCGCCGGCGACAACATCTGCATCATACCCGCGCAGTATAGCAAAAGGGGCGCTGGCGCGCCCCGTGAACGGTGAGAGGTGAACGGTGAACGGTGAGGTGCTCGCTACGCTCGCGTGAGGTGCCGCTGCGCGGCGTGAGGGTGGCGGCTGCGCCGCCGTGAGGGGGCGGCCTGGCGGAGCAGGCCGCTGCACAACGCTTACCGCCCTCACGCGCGCCCCTGCGCGCCTTTCCCCTTTTTGACATAACTCCTTCGCTTCGCTCGGACTTGTGGTTGCTAACCTGCGTCCATTTCAGCGTGACAAGGCCTCCACAACCCTTTGTGCCCGCTGTGGTTGCTCATCCTGCGTGCGTTTCGGCGTGCTCTGTGCGTCTTTGTGGTTGCTAACCTGCGCGTATTTCGGCGTGCTCGGCGTGCGTTCCTTTGTGTTTCTTTGTGTTCTTTGTGGTTAAATCCTGCGTGTGTTTCGGCGTGACAAGGCCTCCACAACCCTTTGTGTTTCTTTGTGTTCTTTGTGGTTAAATCCTGCGTGCGTTTCGGCGTGACAAGGCCTCCACAACCCTTTGTGTTTCTTTGTGTTCTTTGTGGTTAATATCCTGCGTCTATTTCGGCGTGCTCGGCGTGCTCTGTGCGTCTTTGTGGTTGCTAACCTGCGCTGCTTTGGGGCGCTTTAGTCAACGAGTTTAGCGTGGCGGAGGCGGCGGAGGAGGGTTTCGTAGCCGGAGCGGTTTCCGCGGGCGAATTCGATAGCGCGCAGTTGGATGAGGGCCTTTTGGAGGTATCGCAGGCCCTGATCGGAGTAGATTTCGGGCCGGGAGAGGACGCGATAGGCGAGCTTGAGATATTGGGCGGCGGCATCCTCGCGGCGGAGCTGTTTCTCGAAGATTCGACCAATCTTGTACTGATAAGCGAGGGCGGCATCGGGGTCGCTCTCCAGGTGAGCGAGGGCCTCGCGGTAGGCCTCGAGGGCGAGGGCGTAGCGGGCGGGGTCATCGGTGGCGGTGAGCAGGAGGCAATCTCCGCGGCGACCATAGGCCTCCCCGATCCACGAGGCGGTGGGGGAGGTCCGAATAAGGGCATCCAGGAGGTCGCGGGCTTCAGCGTGGCGAGCGAGCTCCATCAAAGCCTCGGCCTGAAGGAAGCGGGCATCGGACAAGCGTTCGGCGCGGGGGAACTCCTTGGCCAGGCGCCCAACGAGTTCAACACACTGGACGTAGTCGCTATCCTGGTAAGCGGCGCGGGCGGCGAGGAAAAGGGCTTGGGGCACGCGCGCATCTTTGGGCCAGCGGCGGGTGAACTCGAGGAAGACCTTGGTGGCGGCGGCGTAGGCGCCGCGGTTAAAGTCGCTCTTCGCGAGCCAGAGGAGGACATCGGGGATTCGCGGCGAATCGGGATAGGCGGCCACATAGGCGCTGGCAAGTTCGCGGGCGCGCTCCTCTTCGCCGAGACCATAGAGACAGAGAACGAGGAAGAAGCGGGCTTCGGCGGCGCAATCGGGATCGGCTGCCCCCTGCAGAAGGGCGAAGTCATCGCGGGCCTTATCGAGCTGCCCGAGAGCGTAGTAGGTGCGGGCGCGGGTGGCGCGCAAGGGCTCCTGGAATTGCGGCGCTTGCAGCCGTCCGAGGGCGCGGGAGTACTCGGCCACGGCGTCGATTTGCCGCCCCTCGGCGCAGAGCAACTCGCCCAACCGCGTGCTCGCCACGAAGACATCTTCGGGGGGGGCATCGGGCAACTCGCGCACCTCGGCATAGGCCTTGGCGGCCTCGACAACCTTGCCATCGGCCTCCAAGGCGCGGGCCAGACGCAGCCGGATGGCAGGATCGGCGGAATCGAGACTGCGATAGAGGGCGGCGGCGCGGGCGGGACGCTTGGCGACCATCGCAGCCTCGGCGGCCTCCAGAAGCAAGCCCTGACGGCGGTCGGGCGAGGACTCGAAGTCGGCCGCTTCGGAGAAGGCGGCAAGGGCCTCGTCAGGACGGTTAAGCTGCAGGAGCGTGCGGGCCTTCCCCTGACGGACGCGGGCGCGGAACTCAGGGAGGTCGTAGCCGGCAAGGTACTGATCGTAGGCCTTGAGCGCCTCGGCGAGGGAACCGGCGCGCTGAAGGGTCTCGGCAGAGAAGAGGAGGAGTTCGGGGACCTCGGCCGCGGAGGGGTTCAGGCGAATCGCCTCATCAAGCAATTGGAGCCCCTCCTCGCGGGTGGCAGCCTCCTCGCACAAGAGCTTCCCCAGCAGGGCGAGCGCTGTGCGCCGGGTGGTCTCCTCCCGGGCGGCTGAGAGGGCGCGGCGGGCGTGCGCCACCTTGGCCTCGCGCTCGGCATCCAGCTCGGCGGCGGCGAGGGCCAAGCGCGCTTCAATGACCGAGGTCAGCCCCTTGAGCGCCAGCAGGCGATCGAGACAAGCCACCGCCTCGGCACGATTATCGGCCTGGGCAAAGGCCTTGGGCAAGGCAAGGGCGCAGGAGAGATAGATCCCTCCGCGGTCGGCCGACTCCGCCGCGCGCAGCAGGGCAACACGGGAGGTGGCATTCGGGAAGCGCGAAGCCCACTGCAGGGCGTTTTCGGCGCGCAAACGCGCATCGGCGCCCTTGGCCTGGTCGATAGCCGCGAAGTGCTCGGCGGCCGGCAGGTGCTTGCCCAGTTCGAGTTCGGCCTGCAGGGTCATCCGCAGCGCGGCCACGCCCCAGGCATCCTCGGTGCCCACGGCGGCCTGCGCGTAGGTCTCCAGCGTCTTGGCATAGTCGCCGCGACCATTGTAGACGGCGAGTTGGAAGGCGAGACGGTGGCTGGCGGGCAACTCAGGGGTGGCCTCGACGCGCGCGAGCGCCTCCGCCCACTCCCCCTTGGCAAGATGGGCGCGAATAAGCACCTCCTCGGCCTTGATCCGCTCCTCGGGCGAGATCCCCAGCGTGGCGAGGAGGGTCTTAGCCGTCCGCTCGGCGAGCGAGACATTGCCATCATCCATCGCCATCTCGGCGGTGGGCAGCAGCGGCTCGGCGGCCGACAACGCGCCCGCCACGAGCACAAGCGCCATCAGGCAGCACGCGCGGCGCAGCCGGCAGGCAAAGCGCGCCAACCACACCCCCAAGAGCAAGAGCACGCAGCCCGCCCCAAAGGTGAGATCCCCCCACCGCAGATAGGCCCCGGCGAAGGGACGCTCAGCCACTGGCAAACGCGTGGGGAAGGCCTCGACGTCGATGGGGCGGCCAACGGCATCAAAGGCGGCATTCTGCCCGCCATTGGTGGAGCGAATGATGGGCACGCCGCACTCAATGGCGCGCAGCAGGGCGTGACGAGCGTGCTGCGCGGCCTGCGCAGAGGGGGCGTACCACGCATCGTTGCTCATATTCACCAGCACCTGCGCGCCGGCAAGGACCGATTCGCGCGCCACATCGCAGACCGTATCTTCAAAGCAAATCAGCGGCCCGACCACCAGCCCCGAGGGCAGACGCACGGCGGCCACCTCGCGGCCGGGGGTGTTGCTCACGCCGGTGGGGGCGAAGCGCTGCAGCGCGGGGAAGAGGGTGTCGCCGGGGATATATTCGCCAAAGGGGACCAAGTGGCGCTTACCGTAGACTTGGCGGATGTCCAAGCCATTGCCGGTGAAGAGGAGTGCGGCGTTGTAGTTCTCATCCTTCTGCGCGCCATCGCGCTTGAAGTAGAGTCCGCCCACAAGCAGCGGCACGCCGGCCTTGCGAGCAAGCGAGCCCAACCGCGCCTGCGGCTCGCCATGCAGCGGGAAGACCCACCCGGCGGCAGAGCTCTCGGGCCAGAGCCACAAATCGGGCTTCTGGGGCAACATGGCCAGCAGCTCGGCCTTCTGCGCGTTTTCGCTGGCCCACATCGGCGGCACCTTCTGCCCGGTAAAGATACACGGCACCTGCGTGGCCTCGCAGACAATAGTGGCCTGGGTGTGCGGCGCCTGCGTGTAGGCCTTCATCCGCCCGAGCCCCCACAGGAAACTCCCCAACAACAGCGCCAACGGCAACAAGCTCTCGGCCGAAAGCAGCAGGCGCCCGCGCCAATCGCTCGGCAGGCGCCCGGTCACCCCCAGCCAACAGCGCTCGCAGAGCGTGGCCACCGCGCCATTGACCGAGGCCACGAGCGCGCTCACCAGCGTCACTCCGCCCACCGAAGCCAGCTGCATCACCGGCAGCGCCTCCGAGCACGCCAATCCCAGCGGATGCCACGCAAAGCCGGTAAAGATCTTCGAGCGCAGGATCTCCGCCCCGGCCCAGAGCATCGGCTCGAGCAGCACGGTGCAGAGCAGTGCCAGGGACTGGGGCAACACTTGGCGCAGCCGCGCGGCGGTGGCGGCAAAGGCGCCGATAAAGAGCGCGAGCACCGCGCTCAGCCCCGCCAAGGCCGGCACCACCAAGGGCCACGGCCCGCCATTCTCCGTCAGGCGCAGCATCCACCCCAACTGCACACACCAGGTGACAAAGCCGCAGAGCCAGCCCCACCCAAAGGCGGCGCGCGGGCTCACCCGGCGAATCAGCAGCAACAGCGGCACGAGCGCGAACCACGCGGCCGCCGCTTGATTGAAGGGCGCCCAAAGCGCGGCAAGAAGCAGGGCAGAAGAGAGCGCGGCAAAGGCGGAAAGCAGGCGGGTTTTCATCGCTTCACCTTTCGGCAAGGGTTAATGGGGTGTGGCCCTGACCGAAGTCGGGCCATTGGAGGAGCGTGTTGGGGTAGACCCGGCGCAGGTGCGCCAAGCGCTCGGCGCGGTCGGGCGCGGGGGCCAAGTCGGGAAAGTGAAGGGCATAGGTGTAGCCGGCCCAAGCGGCGAGCTTCGGCCCCTCGGCAGCGGGCGCAGCGCAGGGCGGGGAGAAGGGCCCCATCTCCAAGCCGCGGGGAACCTCAAGCCCGGCCTCGACCGCGAGATAGGTCTCCTGCGTCCAGACCTGGCGTTCGCCGCGCGCGGCGGCCCAGGTGCGCAGTTGCAGCCCCACGCGGCGCAGGGCCGCAAGGTCGCTCTCGGGCTTGAGGCGGATCCAAAAGCGATCTTGCGGCAGGGCCACCCAATCCTGAATGAGGGGCGAACCCAGGCAGGTGAGCGCAAGGGCGGCCGGAAGCATCACCTTGGCAAGCGCCAAGCGAAGCGAATCGAAGGGCAAGCGCGTGAAGGCAAAGGCCACCACCATCGCCAAAGGCAGGGTGGCGGGCACCTGATAATCCTCGTAGGGCACCGGCGCGCAGAGGTGCGCCAGCCCCAACGCCGCCGCGCACCAGAGCCACAGATTGGCCAGATGCTCGCGCTCGGAGGTTGCCCGCTTCAACGCCGGGCGCGCGGTCACCTGCAGCCACCCCAGCAAAATCATCCAAAAGGCGAGCAGCGGATTGAAGCGCAGCCACCGCGCCACGCACCCCGCACGCCCCAAGAGCCCCATCGGCTCGCGGGCGCTGTGGAAGCGAATCGCAGCCAGCAGCTCGGCCGGCCAGCCGATGAGTTCAGGCCCAAAGGCCGCCACCAGCCCAGCCGCCGCACCGGCACCAAACCAGAGCCACGCCCGGCGGCCCATCTGCGCGCGATGCCACCACAGCCACGCCGTCACCGCCGGCAAGAGCACGCCCATCGACAGGCGAATATCGGCCAGCAGGGCCAGAAGCGCACCGGCGGCCAACGCGCAGAGGGGGTCGAGCCCCGACCCATCGCGCCGCAACCCGGTGAGCAGCCGCAGCGCCCCGGCGATCCCCAGCGTGCAGAGCGCGTAGGTCTTGGGGATGACCGTGAAGTAGCCATACCACACATTCAGCCCCAGCAGGCACCAGAGCGTCACACGCGCAGCCCACCGTTCATCCAACCGCCGGCACCCGGAGGTGACGCAGCCATCGGCCAGAAAGAGCGCCGCCAGACCAAAGAGCGCCGTCAAGATTCGCCCGCCAAGCACACCGAGGCCCGACCACGCCCAGCCGAAGACCGCGTAGAGGAACGGGAAGAGAAGCCCTTGCGTGAAGAAGAAGTCGCGATGGGGCACCTCGCCGGCCATCATGCGCCGGGCCGCGTAGAGCCCCCACCCCTCATCTTGGTTGAGCGGCCCGAACCACACATTGAGCACGAGCATCACCACCGTCAGCCCCAGCGCGGCAAGGGCCCACCGCCGAAGCGGATTTTGACCCGCCCCGGGTGGTGTTTTCAATAGACGAGAGGCGATAGACGAGGAGGCTGTCGCCGGAGGTGGAGCGTCCGTCCGATGGACCGCCAGTTCCTCCGTCGCGGAACGCGCACTGTCGACTGTCGACTGTTGACTGTCGACTGGGCGCGCAGCGCCCCGCCCCGGGTTGACCTCGCATCCGCCCCGGGTTCGAGGTCGATCCGCCCCGGGTGAAGTTTTCGATAGGCAAGAGGCGGTAGGCGAGGAGGCTGTCGCCGGAGGTGGAGCATCCGTCCGATGGACCGCCAGTTCCTCCGTCGCGGAACGCGCACTGTCGACTGTCGACTGTTGACTGTCGACTGGGCGCGCATCGCCCCGCCCCGGGTTGACCTCGCATCCGCCCCGGGTTGGGGTCGGACTCGGGGCGGGTGCGTTTTCGGGGTGAGGGAGGGGTGTGGGAAGGGGCTCGGCCATCGGCAGGGACCTCAATCAGAGCGAGTGGGTGAATTGGCGCCAACGGAAGGCGGTCACGCGGCAGAGGTGGCCGGGGATCTCGGGAATCGTCCGGGCGATGACGCCGAGGACATTGCGCACGGAGAAGGGCTTGTGGGGTTGGCCGGCGTAGTCGTGCATCCCGGGCAGACGGATGAGGGTGGGATCCTGCGGCCAATACCAGAAGTTCTCGCCCAAGTAGAAGCACGGGGTGCCGGCGGCACGCAAGTCGCGCATCTGCGCGGGGGTCTGCCAGGCCGGGGTGCGAATGCCGCACTCTGGGAGCATCGCGCGGTAGTAGAAGTCGAAGACATGCGGGGCGGGAATGCCGCGCGGAAGCGTCTCCCAGGCGGCCAGACAGCGACCATCCTCGCGGTAGCGATCGTGGAGGGAGAGGGTGTAGACGCGCGGGGCCGCCTCGCTCCGCATCGACTGAACCATCGAGAGGGCGTAGACGCTCAACCCCAGCGACATAAAGAGCTTGCCCGCGGCAAAGAGGTAGGAACTCGAGGCCATAATCGACATCCCCACCGTCCCCAAGAGCCGCCCGCACCAAGGACTGCGCGGCACATTGGCGGTGATGGCATTGAAGCAGACCAGGAGCGGGAACATCCACAGCTGCGGCACATAGCGCACATAGCCCATCGTCTTGGTGGGCTGGAGGAAGGAGGTAAGCAAAATGGCCGCCAACAGCCACGGCACCGCGCAGCGCCGCGTGAAGCAGAGCGTCAGGAGCGTCAGGCACATCACAATGCGGAAGCCCGGACCCAGACCGCCCACTTGGTCGAGGTGGAAGATCGGCCGGAAGGGCTTGCGCCCCAGCTTCCATTCGTAGTAGCGATGGGCGAGGTACTTGGAGAGATAGGCATTCACCAGGCGCCCGCAGTAACCCATCTCGGCCGCGTCATCATTCTGCAGGTCAAAGTCCGCCGTCATCGCCGGCAGCGGCTCGGTCTTGGAGAAGGTGTGCTCGGGGTAGAGCGGACCGCCGTGGTTGGCCCAATTGGTTAGGTAGGGCGAAAAGCCCACCGTCAGCGCCAGGACAAAGCCGGCGGCATTGGCAATCACCCACTTCCAGAAGGCGTGGCCGCGCGCCTCGCGTACCGCTCGCCACAGCACCGGCACCGTAAAGAGCCCCGCCGAGAGCACCAGCGAAATCATCCCCGTGAACTTCAGGTTGCACCCCAGCACCGGCGCCAACGTCACATAGGTGAGCCACGCCGTGCGCCCCGTCTTGCGATAGGCACAGGCCGCCAGGAGGAAGATCAGCAGCAGCGCATACTGCGTGCCATCCTGCGCGCCGCAGAAGGCACTCGCCACCACCCCCGGCGACAGAAGCGTCAGCGAGGCAAAGAAGAGCCGCTTCCACCGCCCCGGCCCAAAGAGCAACGGCGTCACCCGCCACGAAAGCGCCCCCAGCACCACCGCCGCCAACAAAATCAAGGTGTCGCCCGATTCCGAATTGCCCGTCAGCGCCGCCGTGGCCGCACTCCAAGTCCACCCCGCCCGCGGCAGATAGGCCACATGATAGGCATTGAAGGTGACCGCATCCGCCCCCGTGGCCGCGAGCATCGCCTCGCGCGTGGCGGCAAAAACCGGATTCCAGCCGCCCAAGAGCAGCCGCGCCGCCGGCAGATGGTAGGCCTGCGCATCCCACCACGAGAAGAAAAGGAAGATGGCATCCACCGCAAAAATGGCCGCCACCGCTCCGGCAAACCACCCCGCGCGCTTCAACCCCTCGCGCCAGGTGCCCCCGCCGGCAATCGCCAGCGCCCCGGCCAGCACAAACCCCGCCACCGCCCAACGCCCAGAAGCCGGCAGCCCCAGCAGATACCCCACCGAAGCGAGCAGCACCGTCAGCGTGGGAAAGGCCAGCAACACCGCCGGCAACGGAAAGAGCCCCCGCGCCCGGAAGCCCGAAAGAAAGCCCGCCATGCTCGCGATGACGGAAGACGAATGACAGAGAACAGAGGCCTCGGCCGATCCGTCTCGGAACGTGTCCTGTCCTCTGTCCTCTGTCATCGGTCGTCTGCGCGCGTCAGCGCGCATACTGTTACTTCGCCAATTCCGGGAAGAGCGTGCAGGTGATGCCCTGCTTCGCGCGCTGTTCCTCGAAGAACTTCATCGCCGCTTCGCGCTTGCGCATCTCGGTGAGCTGCTCGGTCAGTTCCTCGGCCGTCGGCACACGCGGAGCCTGCTTGAGCAGCGGGCGCACCGTCACCATCGCGGGGGTGTCCTCCACCTTGATGAGAATGTGGGAGGCCTGAACCTTGCCAGCCGCGTCATCGCGCTTGGTCACCTTGACGATGTGGTAGCCAAAGGCGGTCTTGATAATCGGGCCAACCTCGCCCACCGGCTGCTCAAAGGCCGCCTTCTCAAACTCCGGCACCATCGCGCCCTTGCCAAACTCGCCCAAATCGCCCCCGGCGCGCGCGCCGCTCGGGCAATCGGAGAAGACCTTGGCCTGATCCTCGAAGGTGGCCTCACCCTTGACGATACGGTCGCGGATCTCCGTCAGCTTGGCCTGCGCGCCCGCCGCGTCGCCCTGCTTGGCGGCCTCGCGCTTAATGACCTTGAAGATCACCTTCGCCCCGGGCACATCCATCACCGGCGTCATCCCGCCCTCGGGCACGCTCGTAAGCTGCGCCTGCGCCTCAGCCGTCAGCCCCAACTGGGCCAGACGATTCTCGGGCAAGGGCATCTCATCCTTAATCATCGAGTTGGCCTTCACCAAATCCTCGAAGGTCGCGGTCCCCTCCACGAGCTGCTTGGCATAGCCAGCCATCTCCTCATCCAGAAGCTTGGCAGCCACCTGCTGCTTCTCAATCTCAGCCTGCACTTCGGCCGGATCCACCGTCACCTGCGGGAAGACCTTCTCCTCAAGCAACTTCAGCTCCAGCCACTGCTTCTCAAGCATCGACTTCGCCTCCGCCTCACCCAGCGGGAAGCTCTTGAGGATCTCGTCAAAGGTCTGACCCTGACGCTTCTCCAGCTCGGCAATCTGCTTGGCACGGAAGTCATCATCCACCGCCACGCCCAACTCCTTGGCCGCCGCGGCAATCACATTATCCACGATAAACATCTGCACCTGCTGACGGCGAAACTCCTGCTTGGCCTGCGGCAACTGCGCGGTAGGAATCGCCCCGCCCGTCATCTTCGCGTAGAGCCCGACCATCTCATCGACCTTGGCCGAGAGATCGCCCCAGGTCAGCTGCGCCTCGCCCACGCTCACAATCACATCGCTATCCTTCGGCGGCGGCGGCAACGCCACCACATCGCTCTCCACCGAGGCTTTCGGCTTCACTTCGGCCGCAACCGCGCCCTGCCCCTCGGCAGGCTGCTCCTCGGTCTTGCTGCACCCGGTCAACGCCACGGCCGCAGCCAACGCCGACATCACAAACAAAGGCATCTTCAACATATCAACTTCGCTCCATTACAGCGGGGTTCACAAAAAGTAACGCCTATCATACCACAATCACGCCCGCCCCGCGCACGCAACCACAGAGGCACGCAAAGCCACGCCGAAATAGACGCGGGGTGAGCAACCACAGAGAAGCGCAAAGACACGCAAAGAAGCACAAAGGGTTGTGGAGGCCTTGTCACGCCGAAATAGACGCAGGGAAGCAACCACAGAGAAGCACAGAGTTCACAAAGAAAGGCACGCAGAGGCACGCAGGGGTTATCGAAGCAGGTACATGAAGCGAAGCACATAGCCATTAAGAGTTTTGCTGTGGCCTGCTCCGCCAGGCCACCCGCACGCGCCAAAGGCGCACCTCACGGCCCGAAGGGCCACCCTCACGCGCCGAAGGCGCACCTCACGGCCCGAAGGGCCACCCTCACGCGCCGAAGGCGCACCTCACGGCCCGAAGGGCCACCCTCACGCGCCGAAGGCACCGCAAGGGGCAAAAAAGGGGGCCCCGCAGTTGCCTGCGGGGCCGAGGATTTATATATTCTTTAGGGATGAAATGGGGGTTAGGGGGTGGAGGTCGTCTTCGAGGCGCGGACGGTGAAGCCATGCGTGCCAAGACCCAGACCCGACATCGGCAGGGCGAACCACCGCTCGCCCGTGCCCGCTGTAATGCCGAACTGAGCGGAAAGCGTATCGGCATCGAGCAACGTCGCGCCAGAATCGGCGTCATTGAGCCACAGCGTCACCGTGGTGCCCTCGGCGTATCCGGCGGCGGAAGCATCCTCCGCCTTGCCATTGGAGACCTTGGCGCAAGTCAGCACATAGAGCTGCGCGGCAGCATCGCCCGCCAACTGCGCCTCCTTGATGGTAATATCACTCACGCCAAAGTCGTAGGTGACCACGGCCGTAGCCGTTGTGCTGAAGCCACCATCCCAATCGGGCGTAAGAACCAGGGTCGTCTCCAGGTTCGTGAAGCAATCGACCGCTTGTACGCTGCCCTTTACCTCACCGACCGTACTCTGCGTTGTGATGTCCGTGACCTTCGTGATGATATAGCCCTTGCCGGCCCACGCATCAAGCTCCTCTTGAATGGCCGTCTTCACCGCATCGTTCTCGGAAACCGCTGCGGGCAGGGTGTCTGTCCCCAGCTTCTTCAACACGCTCATCGTCACATCCGTGCCAAAGAAGCCCGTTGCTTCGCTCAGATAGAGTTCCAGCGCAGTGGCGGAGGTTTCCAGCGTGAAGTGCTCCGACGACCCGGCAGCAAAGACCATCAGCTGGACCGGCTCAGTGGCGCGGACAGTCACCGTGCCACTCTCGGGCCAGGTAATGTCTACGCCCGCCAGCGACAGCGATCCGCCAGCGACAGAGTTCTTGGCATCGAAGATGGCCCCCGCCTCAAAGACGATTGGCATCTCAATGGCCCCCTCACCAGAGAGCACCTGATTGGCTGCAACTGTCACCACCGGCTTGGTCGTCACCGACTCCGCAAGCTCCATAGAGAGTGTTGCGCTCTTAAGCGTCAACTCGTTCACGCTCAAGCCCGTCTCGTTGTCACGCGCGGCGTGCAACACCAAGCCACTCTTAAGCGTCAACTTGCCGGGTGCCAAGCGGTTCGTCTGGTCGGCCGCAAAGACATACTTCGATGCAGCCTTGACCTCCACTTCACCTGCGCCAGTCACATTCGCATTCATCTGACGGGCCGTGTCGACGACCAGCTTGCCGCCCTCGGCGACCGTCACCGTCGTCGTTGCCGGCAACATCACACTCTGCGTCCCGGCCGTGCCAACCGTGTAGGTGGCCCCGGCAGCAATATCAATGGCGCTGATGTCGCACCCAGCGGCCGCCTGCGAGACCTGCGTCGCGGCCGTGCCATCGCCGATGACCACCTTGCCCGCGCCCGTCACCGAGGCGGACAGCGTCGTAGCCAAGGTAGGCATAAGACGCAGTTCCGAGTTGGCGGCCACCTCAATGGCCCCCGCGTAAGTCGCCACGCCATCGGCCACTGTACCCAGTGTTCCGGCCAGGGTGAGCGTAGAGGCGGTTGTGCCATCGCCGAGGGTGAGGCGGCCGGTACCACTGGTGCCCGCCACCACCGCGCCAGTCACCGTCGCGACCGAGGAAGAAGCAAAGGTGAAGTAGGAGTTCTTGCTAATCGCCAAGGTTCCGCCAAAGGTCGAGGCGGTCTGCCCCGTCAAGAAGCGACCCTTGAGGACCAATCCAGAGGTCTGAGAGCCATTGCCGATGACCAGGCGGCTCGTCCCATCTGCGATGGCAATATCGCCCGACATCTCCTGCTTGATGGGCGAAGTCAAGGTCAGCGTGGCGCCGCGCCCCACCAGAAGGCTACCCTGGAAGGTCGCCAAATCGTTCGTCGCCGAGCCCAAGGTTGAGGCGATAGTCACAGCACTGTTCGACAACACGCCAACAACACCCGTGCCAGTAATCGACTTCGTGAGCGGCGTCACCGTATCTGCCACATCAAGCGGATAGAGCGTACCCGAAACGGCAACACTGCTACTTGTCAGATGGTTGAGTGCGGCAATCTCCACCGCCGCAACACCCTCCACCGTCAGGGACTTGAAGTTTGCCACGGCCTCTTCAGTGCCCTCGTAGAAGACCATAAGGTTCTCGCCGCTCAGCGTAAGGTCAATCGTTGAGCAGTAGGCCGAGGACATATCCAGCGCAACATAGGCTCCATCCGCGGCCGCGGAGACATCCGCCGTTAGGTCCAGGCCCAACATAAAGATGTTCGAACTCACCTCCAGGCCATCCGAGCTCTTCCACGGCAAGGCGCTCCAGGCTGTAGCCGATTCGCTCGCCGGCGCAACAGCCGAAAGAACCTTGGCCGTGTCCTTGACCAGCCAGTAGTAGCCCTGCTTCCATGGCAGCGTGTAGCCCGAGATGGCCGCGAAGCTGACATCGCTCTGCGCTGTGTAAAGCACCGGCTGCACCGCCGCCGTATGACCCGTCACCGTCACCGTGCCCGTGACCGACGAAACCCCCAGCACCCCCTGGCTCACATCCAACTGCGCGCCCTCAGCAAAGGTGACCTCGCCGGTGACCTTCCCCTTGCCAGAGATAACCGCTGTGCTGGCGAGGTTGACCGTGCCCGAGAGCGTGACATTCTCCGGCACCGAGAGGGTGCTGCCAAAGGTGAGGCTCGCGTCCGAAGCCATTGTAGCCGAGACCTCATTCGCGAAGGCCACGGGCACATTGATGGTGCCGCTGCCCGAGAGGCTCTTCCCGGCGGAGAGGGTGAGCGTTGCGCCCCCAGAGAGCGTGCCATTCACCGTTACATCGCAGTTCTCCACGGTGTAGGGGGTCGACGCATAGTTCGGCAAGGCGAGTGTAGCGGTGTTCGTCACTTCGAGGGTGCCGGCAAAGCCATCCTCGCCCGCGACAAGCCCCGTCTTCCCGGTGTCGCTATCGCGCCCGAGCGTCAAGGTCTTCCCCTCTGCCACGCTAATCTTGCCCGCGCCAACCACCTGGCGATAGGCCGTCGTCGTCTCCGTCACAGAGAGCTCGCCATCCACTGTCAGGAGCGCTGTGGCGTGATAGTCGATGGTCGGCCCGGCGAGGGTGCACGTGGCCCTTTCCGCAACCGTCAGCGCGGCCCCGGCCCCCAGCGTGGAGCCCGAGGCCAAAGTGCCCGTCCCCGTCACCTTGAGCGTCGGCGTTGCGCTCTGGTCTTGCGTAACCTTGCCGTTAAGCGTCAGTGTCGGCACCACGAGCGTTGCTGCGTAGAAGGTGCGCAACTGCAGCTCGCCTGTCGCCTCGACCGTCAGACTGTTCGTGAAGGGAGCCGTATAGTTATCGCCACCAATGCCGAAGATGAAACGCGAACTTGCCGGGACAACCGTCTCGCCCGCCCCGGTCACATTGATATAGGCGTAGCCGGAGGTCAACTTCAAGGTGCCCGCGTTCTCAATCGTTGCATTATCGGTGAACGAGCGCGCTGTCGTTTCGGTAATCGACTCGGGCGTGCCGGTGGCGACCTCCAGCGTGGCACCGGAAAGCACGCGAATCTTGCCGCCGCTGGCCGGAACCCACGGCTTCTTCACCGAGACCGTAGCCCCATTGACAATCGAGATGTTCTTGAGGAAGTCCGTCGTGCTACTCGGTGCCGTGGTCGAGCCAATCTGAATGACGAGCTGGTCGTTGCTGGCATTCGCCGGGGTTAGCTCGAAGCTGCCCTCGAAGTCTGCCGCAGACCCAATCAGGAGGCTATACATCCACGCTCGGCTACTACCATCCGTTGCACCTTGGAACTTGCCGGTGCCGACCAAGGTGTTGACAACGATGTTCGCATTGCTAGTTGAGCTTCCATTGGAGAGGGTCAACCCCTCGCCGGTGAGGCGCAGCCGCGGGACCGTCAGGGCATTCATCCAGCCCGCCACGCCATCGAACTCCACGGTGGAGTTGGCGTTGCCGTAGGCGTTCGGCCGCAGTTGCGTGTTCGAGCCCGTAATGCCGGAGACCGTGATGGTGCCGGTCCACGCAGCGCTATTGGAGATGCCGGGGAGGCCATCGACGGCACTCCCAGTCACATTCGGCACCACGCCTTGGAAGCGGAGCGTGCCCGAGCCGGTGATGGCGCGGCAGCTCTTCACGGCGGCACCATTGCTCACGCGCAGCGTTGCGCTCGCGTCGAGGTCCAGCGTGCCGGTGAAGTCGGCGAAAGGCTCGGTGGTGGCGTAGCCATTGGTCAGCGAAACCGTGCCGGTACCCGTGAAGGTCGGGAGGGTGGCGGGCGCCTCGGCGGTAGCCGCGCCCATGTCGAGCGTCAGGATTGCGTCGCTGCCCACCGAGCGCGTGGTAATCGCCGCCGTGCAGGGGAGCTGGACGCGGCTGTACCCCAGGAGCTCCAAGGTCCCAATCGTCGCGCCCTCGGCCAGCGAAAGGGTCAGCAGCTGGGCGGCGGCCGCGCTCTCAAAGCCCGTCACCACCACCTTCGTCAACTGCGCCTCGGCCGGGATTTCGAGGTTAATCGCCGCCGTTAGCGCGCTGCAGTCAATCGTGACAAGGCCCTCGGTCGGAACCGTCTGGCCGGACCACAGGGAAGTGTCGCTCCACGTGTGGTTCGCGTTGGTGGGCGACCAGATGGCGGAGGCGTTGGTGAGGACGAGGTCACCCGTGTCCTCCGCCAGCGAGGCGCTGAACTGGGTCTGCTCAACGCCCATACTGTCCCAAACCTTCACCTGCGAGAGGTTACCGCTCCAGCGAACATTCGTCGTCAGCGTTGGCGAGCCCAACTGCTCGTCGCTCAGGCGCAGGACCAAGGTGCCCGTGCAACCTTCGGCGTTGGGCGTGATGGTTTGGGCCGCGCTCTGCACTGGCAATACCAGCGTGCCGGAGGTCAATGTAACGGTGCCCGAGCCGAGGCAGCCATCCCCGACTTCCCAGGTGCCGCTCCCGGCCACTTCAATATTGAGGTGGGGCCCAATCGTGCCAAGCCAGGTGCCATTCTGCGCGCCAATCAGCTTGAGCGTGCGGTCGGTCCCGTCGCCCGTGCGCAGGGCGCAGCCGCTATTCACGGCCGGCTCGGTCAGCCCCGAGAGGACGTACGCGTAGGCCGTGCCGCGCAGGGTGCCCACGGTCACGGTATCGGCGTTTACGGCAAGGGACGAGTAGTTCTGGGCGTTCGCGCCATTGAGGTAGAGGTTGGCCGAGCCGAGGGCCGTATTGCTCGCCGCCACAAGGTAGTGCTGATAGGGGCGCGACTCGGTGCCGCCGGAAGCGCGGACGGTCTCAATGGCCCCGACGAAGCCAGTGTTATCGCCGGTAATTGTCAGCGTGGAGGGCGTGTAGTGGTTCGTGGTCTGGTTCCACTTTAAGGTGCCGGTGCCGCTCAGGGTGCCGGTGCCATCGGGGCTGCCCACGCTGATGAAGTTGTTCCACGAGGTTTGAGTGACCGTCACGGTCGCGCTCCCGAGCGAGAGGACTTCGATATTCTCGCGGATGCTCTCGGCGTTACTGCCCAGCGCGATCGTCAAGGCCGACCCACTGGCCGCGACCTTCTTGACCGTGTGCCCGCCGGTCCCTGCGAGCGTGAGCGTGCCGGCCGCCTGTTGGAGTTCGCCGCCAAAGGTGGTGCCGCTGTTGAGCGTAACGATGCCACTGGGCTTGGAGAGCGTGCCGGTATACCCCGCAGCATTGCCGATTGTCAGGTTCGGCGTGCCGGAATAGGTGGCGAAGGTGAGGTCCTTCGAACCCGAAAGCGTCGAGAGGGTCAACGTGGTGCTGCCCGCCTGCGTAATCTTGGCGTTCTCGATAACCTCAACGGTCGAGAGCGTTGCCGTGCCATCCGCGCGCAAGGCCGCACCCCCATAGGCGTTTGTTTCGCTGTAGTTGGAGGCGCCGAGCACAAAGCGCGTCTGGGTACCCGTCTTACTCGCCGAATTGCTGTCTAACCACAACTGGCCGCCCGTGAGGAAGATGGTGGCAACATTGGCAAAGCCGCCCGCCGACCCCACCAACCAACGGCCGGACTGAATATTGAGCGAGGCGGCATTGCTGGCGCCATTGAAGGTCATATTCGTGTCATTCGCGGCTGCGAAGGTGGTAGAGTTCTCGACCCAGGTGCTGCTCTCGCCCAGCCCGGAGAAGGCACCCGTCGACAGCAAGAGGTTATAGAAGGCGCCGCTTGCATCGGTCGCGGTGAGGCCAGCACCGTTGCTCACCCCGGCGTTGCCGCCGTTCGTGTAGTTCACCCAGCTGTTCTGCGTCACCGAGACCTGTCCGCGCCCGGCCGTACCCGTGCTGATGTTCCCGGTGTAGTTCGAGCGCAGCGGCTTGCCCGTCTCGTCCAGGGCGAGCGCCATACATCCCGCTGCGCGGTGCATCAATGCCCCCGCCGCACTGACCGCGTCCGCCGATGTCAGGCGCTCGGTGTAGAGACTCACGCCATAGAGCTTCATCCCCGCCAAGCCAATCGTAAAAGACTTATAGACCCGACCTGACCACCTGAGGCCATTCTCCCCTAGGATGGACGCGCCGTCTTTGTAGATGTTGGTGCCATCGCTGGAGCCGTGCACGAGCGTCAACTTCGCACGCGTGCCGTCCCAAGCGGAGGTGGTGCTGTAGTTAGTGCCCGCGCTGTGGCCGAGATTGAGCGTTGTGCCGGTGAACTTAAGCCAGCCAACATTGTTATCCGTCGCAGTAAAGGCAAAGACGCGCCCCTCGGCGTTCGGGGTTCCCGCGAGCTCGGCCATCAGGGAGAAGGCACCCGTGCCATCGCCTGTACCCGTCAGCGTGGCAGCACCGGTGAGCGTAATCGCGCCGGTTTCCGTATCCAGCGTGCCGGGGATCGTGAGCGTCCATTCGCCTTGAGTCAGCGTGTGCGTCGTCTCCTCGGCAGACGTCGTGCTCTTAAAACTTGCCCAATTAGCCGCGGGGGCGGCCCAGAGAAAACCTGAACCTATCGCGGCGATAGAGGCCGCGACAAAGCGGATTAATGCTTTCATCTCATCTTTCCTTTCATCTCTAGTAGAAGAGGTTATGGGGCCTCTTCTCCCACTTGACAGGTTCAGTTTAACATCTTTTACCCCCCCCCCGTGCAAGTGGTTTTGCGACTATTTTTTGTGGGCGCGAGGCGCTAGGCTCGCAGCGGCTGGGCGCTGCGAGCCCGTGAACGGTGAACGGTGAACGGTGAGAGGGGGCGGAGAGCCCAGCGGACAGCGGACAGCGGGCGGCCTGGCGGAGCAGGCCGCTGCACAACGCTTACCGGCGCTCGCTGACGCTCGCTGCACCGCGCAAGCGCGGTGCCACGGAACGGGCAACGGCAGGAGGAGGGCTGGCCTTCCGGTAAAGGGGCCCCAGCGCCGGGCGGGGTGGAGGCCAGGCGCGGCCATTGGAGCGGCCGAGGTGCCGGCCAGGCGCGGCCATTGGAGCGGCCGGGGTGCCGGGCGGATTGAACACTTTATGCGCGAGTGCCACGATAAGCATACCGCAATCTTGATTACCGACGATGTGAGTAAGCAGAAGAACCTACAGACGACCATCGCGCATGTTAATCTTTATCGAATGGGTTCAACGGCTGGTGTTAAGTTAAAGCATATCATTGAAATGCCGCTCTTCGTCAGTAGCGCCACCTGTGTGGGTGTTCAATTGGCGGATCTTTGCGCCTACAATGTCTATCGGCGTTTCACGGCCAACGACCCAGACTATCCCTTCTTCAAGAAGATTGAGCCTTACTTCTACTCTTCGGGCCGGACGCCGGCACAAAAAACGGACGGATTGAAAGTCTTTCCGCCCGATCAAAAACAAGAGAATGAAGTTCGGCTGGGATTATCCATATCGAGCTAACTAGTAGCACCGAACTGTGATTAGTGTATAACAAGGTGCACCACAAAGTCAACTTGGGCGCTGCGCGGTGGGGGGCGCGGGGCGCCCGTGAACGGGGGAGAGCGCTGCGCGCCTAGCAGACAGCGGACAGCGGGCGGCCTGGCGGAGCAGGCCGCTGCACAACGCTTACCGGCGCTCGCTGACGCTCGCTGCACCGCGCAAGCGCGGTGCCACGGAACGGGCAACGGCAGGAGGAGGGCTGGATGGGGGGCGCGGGGCGCCCGTGAACGGTGAGAGGTGAACGGTGAGAGGTGGAGGGGGCCAGGCGCGGCCATTGGAGCGGCTGGGGTTTCTTGGAGTGCGGGGGCGTTGCCCCCCGCGCCGGGGGCTAGCAGCTAACAGCTAACCGCTAGCGGCTTTCTTCGGCGATGGTGGCGCCGCCGAGGAGGTAGGCTCCGCGATAGAAGACGCAGGCTTGGCCTGGGGTGAGGAGGGCTTGGGGGGAGGCGGGGTGGACGGTGAGGTCCTCGGTGAGGGTGCAGTCGAAGGGGGGGTGGTGGTAGCGGGTGACGGCTTGGCAGGTGAGGGGGAAGGTGGGGGGGATGAGCCAGTGGGGGTCGCGGACGGCGAAGGCGGGGCGGAGGAGGGCTTCGCGGGGGCCGAGGGTGAGGGTGTTGGCGGCGCGGTCGAGGGCGACGACGAAGGCGCGCGAGCCGGTGGCGATGCCCAGGCCTTTGCGTTGGCCGCGGGTGTAGTTGGCCAGGCCGGTGTGGGTGCCGAGGCGGCGGCCGGCGGTATCGAGGATGGGGCCGGGGGTGGCGGTTTCTGGGTGGCGGCGGCGGAGTTCGGGGCGGTAGTCGCCACTGGGGAGGAAGCAGATGTCTTGGCTGCCGGCGGCGAGTTTGGCCTCGGGGATGGGGAGGCGCCATTCGCGGGCGAGGGCGACGACTTGGGCGCGGGTCATGCCGGCGAGGGGGAAGTGGAGGTGGGGGAGGAGCTCGGGGGGGAGGGCGTAGAGGAAGTAGGATTGGTCCTTGGCGGCATCGGTGGCGCAGCGGAGGGTGAGGCGGCCAGAGAGGGGCTCGCGGTCGAGGGCGACGTAGTGACCGGTGGCCATGGGGCCGCCGATGGCGCGCTGGAGGAGGCCGAACTTGAGGCGGGGGTTGCACCAGGCGCAGGGATTGGGGGTCTGACCGGCGGCGTAGGCGGCAAAGAAGGGGGCGACCACCTCGCGCTCGAAGGCGTCGCGCAGGTCGAGGAGGTGGAGGGGCACGCCCAGGGCAGCGGCGAGCTCGACCACGCCGGGGGCCGGTTCGGCCGAGCAGGTGAGCATGTGCCAGGCTTCCACCGCGTAGCCTTGGCGCTGGAGCAGCCGGACGCAGACGGCGGAATCGACCCCGCCGGAAAAAGCGACACCAATGGAAGGGAGCTCGCTACGCTCGCAGTGAACAGTCGACAGTCGACAGTCGACAGGGCTCGCTTCGCTCGCGCAGGGGAGGTCAGCCATCGGTCACTCCGTCGCGGCACGCGCCTGTCGACTGTTCACTGTCAACTGACGACTCATTCTAACGGCAGCTCCAATTGGCCGGAGATCATCATCTTGTGGGCGCCGGTGCCGTCGGAGGTGTCGTAGACACAGAACTTGACGGTGGGAAAGCGGCGGACGAGGTCCTGCTCGATGTATTGGCGGACGGCTTGGATGTTGTGGGGGTCGTCATCAGAGAAGCCGATGGAGATGGGCAGGCGCAGGGCGGACATGCCGGTGCGCTCGAGGATGCGCTCGATGTGGTCCATAAAGTCCTGAATGGCAAAGCGCTTGCGCAGTTCGGGCTTGAGGGGGGCTTCGCTGCCGAGGCGCTCGCTAAAGGACTTGGAGGTGATGGCGTGGTAGCGATTGAGGGCGAGGTAGTTGCGGATGACGCCGGTCTGCGAGGGGAAGGTCTGAATGTGGTCGAAGCAGTAGGCGTAGCCGCGGAGGTTGATGAGCATCACTTCGCGCTCGACGGGGGTGAGGACGCGCTCGATGAAGCGCTCAACGCCGCGGCGGAGGGTCTCGGGCTCGTGGCCGCGGGCGGTGACGATGGCGAAGAGGCGGCCTTCAACGAGGGTCTTGCGAAAGGTCTCGAAGCTTGGCGGGGCGTTGCGGCGCGCGGCGAGGATGTCATCGAGCGCGTGCTCGAGATCCTCCATAAAGGTGCCGCCGCCGAGGGGGGTGCGCTCATCTTGGAACTCAACGAAGGCGAGTTCGCGGCGGCCCTGGGGGTAGCGATAGTGCGCAGTGTCCTTGCGGATGATGCTATAGGCGGCGGTGGAGCAGATGTGCGGGACCCACCGGCCATCGGGCTCCAAGCGCTCCATGTGGATACGCGTGGGCATGGAGAGGATGTTGTCGTCCCAGTCGAAGATGTAGTACTTGAGGTCTCGGCCGCGAACGGACTCATTGACCCAGACGCCGTCGACGAAGGCGAGCTTGGCGAGCTCGAACTGCGCCAGGGCGGCGTGGAGGGTCTCGCTTTCGGCAGGGCTCAAGCCATCAGCCCCATCAGCTTTTGGGTGAGTTTGGCGGCGGTGAAGGTGGCGTGGTGGAGGCCGGGAATGGGGGCAAGCTCGACCACATCGCAGCCGACGATGTCGTGGGAGGAGGCGATTTCGCGCAGAATGAAGAGGGCCGAATACCAGAGCAGACCGCCGGGGACAGGCGTGCCCGTGGCGGGCATCACCGCGGGGTCCAGACCGTCGACATCGAAGGTGACGTAGACGCGCTTGGGGAAGCCTTTGGGCAGGATGGGATCGGGCGGGCCCTTGAGGGCAAGGGTCTCGGCATCCATCGCGAAGAGGGACTTCTTGTTGGCGGCGCGGTAGGCGGCCTCATCGGCACAGTAGGCGCGGGTGGCGAACTGGGCGAGGGGGAAGCCGAGCTCGTGGCAGCGGCGCAGGACGCAGGCGTGGGAGAGGGGCGAGCCTTCGTAGCTATCGCGCAGGTCGGCGTGGGCATCGAAGTGGACAATGCCAATCTCCTCGCCGCGGACCTTGTAGGCCAAGAGCGCGCCGAGGGTGACGGTGTGCTCGCCGCCGAGGACGACCGGGCGGGCCCCGCAATCGAGCGCCTCGCCGACGGCCTTCTCGATGGCGCGCAGCCAGGCTTCGGGGTCCTTGGCCTTGGCGGCGGTGGGCTTGACGGCCGGGCGGGTGTAAATGCCCCCGGCGCAGGGCTCTTCGCCGGCCTCGTAGGCCTCGAGCTGGTCGGAGGCTTCCAGAATAGCCGCCGGGCCATTGGCCGCGCCGGCGCCGTAGGAGACCGAGAGCTCCATCGGCACGGGGATCACATGAAAGCGCGCGGCCTCCTTGTCGGCCGGTTCGTGTTCCGAGCCCAAGAAGGGCTGCTTATTCTGCTTGCTTGCCATGGTCTGTTGCCTCCACCGGGATTGCCACACACGCATCGCCCTCGCAGGTCGGCGCTTCGGCCGCCGGGGTTTCCGCCGCCGCGCAGCGTTGACGCGGGGAGCAGGGGCAGAAGAACCACCACCCGGCCGCGACCGCCGCGCCGAGCAGCAGCACCGCCAGCGCGGTCCAGAGGGCCTTGTGGCTCACACGGGCCATCGGCGGGGCGGGGACGAAGCGCTTGCCCACATAGCAGGCCTTTTGGGTGTAGTAGCGCCCGAGGGCGGCGGTCAGGCCAATGCGGCGGTTGACGGCCCAGCCCGAGGCGTTGAGAATCGGCGCGAGGTCGCGCGCACGCAGCTTGAGCCAGGTGAGGATAACGCTGGGCACGGAGACGGCCAAGATGAGCCCCACCACCACCAGCGCGGTCTTCCAGAGCGGCGTGCTGGTGAGGGCGGCCATCAACCCGGTCACGGCCGTGGCCACAAAGGAGAGGGCGATGCCCAGGGTCGCCACCGAGGCCATGGCCACGCCACCGCCGGGCGCCGCGGGCTTGTCCCCTTCGGCAGCGGCCTTCCCGGCGCTCTCGGCTTGGGCGGCGAGGGCAGCGGTCGCGGCCTCGTGCTTGCCGGCGAAGGTCTTGCGAATGGCACCGGCGAAGGCATCGGCCACCTTGCGCCAGGGGGTGAAGAAGGCCTCGGTCAGGCTCATCGGGTTGGGCTCAAGGGTGGTGAGCGTGGCCTCCCAATCGCGCCCTTCCAGATCGTAGAAGATGCCGTTGCGCCCAACGGCGAGGGTGGCGGCCGATCCGGCGGTAAAGACCGCGCAGATGGTGCGCTTTTCGCCGGTGGCCGGACGCGAGAGGGCGCAGTAGGCCAGGCAGCACTGCGAGGCCTTGGCCTGGGCGGCGTGGGCGGCGGCCGCTTGGTCGATGGGGAAGCAGAGCGAGCAGGCGCGGCCATCGAGGTAGAGCGTGCCCACCTGGTAGAGGGCGCCGGGCTGCGGGGGATAAAGTGCCTCGGTGTTCACGAAGTTGCGCAGGAAGCTTAGCAACCCGGTGCGCAGCGTCAGCAGACGGCAGAGGTCGCCATACGCGGCGGCCAGAGGCGCGCGCTTGGCATCGGCGGCAATGGCGCGCGTGAAGGCTTCGGCCACGGCGGGCTCGGCGGCCAGCGCGAGGACCTGCTCATCGAGCGCGGCGAAGCAGTCAGTCCCGGCGGGCTTGGCGGCCTGCCAGGCTTCGAGCGGGGCGACCTCGGCAGCGAGTTGCTGCCAGGCGGCCTCGGTGAGTGCCGGCGCCTTAGCCCAGGCCACGATGGGGGCCATCTGCGCAGCATAGAAGGGATTGAGGCGCCCGCCCTCCAGGGGCAACGCGCCCTCGGCCGTCGGCTCCAGCGCGAGCGGCGCGGCGGCCAACTCTTCGGCGGACTTGGGATTGGGGCGGCCCTCGGCGGCAGCGGGGTTGTAGCGCACCAGCTTGGCAGCGGCGAAGAAGGCCTCGATGGGCGCGCGCATCGCCGTTACGGCGGCGGCCAACTCCGGCGAAAGGGCGGCAACGGGCTGGGCGGCGCGCCAGACCTTGTAGGCTTCGAGCGCGGCAGCAAAGGCGGTCAGGTTCTCGGCCGAGAGCCCTTGCTTGCCGTCGACCCCAGCCGTGCCGCCGGTGACGGCCACAACGGCCTCGCCCACCGGGGCAAACTTGCTGCCGGCGGCCTCAGGGGCCACCACGCCATCGCCATTCTCGGCGGCAGCCTTGAAGCCGGCGAAGGCCGCTTCCATCGCCTCGGGGGCCAGACGCTCCCCGGCGGCAACGAGGGTGCCAAAGAGCTCGGCCAGCGGCGCGCCCTCGGGCGTATTGGCGGCAATTTCAGCAAGGGAGAGCCCCGCCTCGCCGGCGAAGAGGCAATCGAAGGAGGCCAAGCGCGGCTTGAGCCAATCAATGGCCCCGAGCACTTCGGCCACGCGCACGCGCCCATCGTGATCGGTATCAAGCGCTTCGGCCACGGCGCGACCGCGGGGTCCGAGCCCCTTCACGGGGCAGGAGAGCGCCAGCCAGTAGGGCTTGGGCAACTCAGCGAGATGGGCAATATCCTCGCCCGAACGCAGGCGCACCTGCACGGTCCGGGCAACAGTACTGAAAGCAAAGGCGTGGCTCATAGGAATGTTAGCGGTTAGCTGTTAGCTGTTAGCGGTTAGCTGTTAGCGGATAGCTGTTAGCGGATAGCTGTTAGCAGATAGCAGATAGCCGTTAGCGGATAGCTGTTGGCGGATAGCAGTTAGCGCTTGGCGCGAAGGCGCTCGCAGAAGCGGGCGAAGCGGGCGAGGCCTTCCTCGATGTTCTCCATCGAGCAGGCGTAGCTCAGGCGGACGCAGCGGTCGTTGCCAAAGGCGATGCCCGGCACCACGGCCACGTACTCCTCCTCCAGGAGGCGCGTGGCGAAGGTGAGCGAATCGAGACCGAAGGAGGCAATGTTCGGGAAGACATAGAAGGCGCCCTCGGGCTTGGGGCACTTGATGCCCTCAATGGCGGAGATGAGCTCGTAGATGCGGTCGCGCCGCTGGGTGAAGGCGGCGACCATCTTGGCGACGTCCGGCGCGGCCTCCTTGAGCGCAGCCACGGCGCCCCACTGCGCGAAGGTGTTCGGCGCGGAGGCCATGTGGCTCTGCAGCGAGGAGAGCGCCTTGGCGAAGGGCTTGGGGGCGGCGGCGTAGCCCAGACGCCAGCCGGTCATCGCGAAGGTCTTGGAGAAGCCGTTGACGGTGATGGTGTGGTCGTAGAAGTCGGGCCCGAAGGAGGCCATCGAGACCTGCGGCACGCCGCCGTAGGCCATCTTCTCGTAGATTTCGTCGGAGACCATCCACAGGTCGTGCTTCAGGGCCACGGTGCCCAGGGCCTTGAGCTGCTCGGGGCTGTACATCATGCCGGTGGGATTGGAGGGCGAGTTGATGACCACGGCCACCGTGCGCGGGGTGATGGCCGCCTCCAGCTGCTCGGGGCTCATCAAGAAGCCGCTCTCCACGCGCGTCTCCACAAAGACCGGCACGCCGCCGGCCACCTTCACCATCTCGGGATAGGAGAGCCAGAAGGGCGTGGGGATGATGACCTCGTCGCCAGGGTTGATGAGCGTCTGAAAGACCTGCGCGAGCGCCGGCTTACCGCCATTGGCCACCACCACCTGCGAGGGCTCGTAGTGAACGCCATTCTCGCGCGCCAACTTCTCGCAAATCGCCTCGCGCAATTCGGGCAGACCCGCGGCCGCCACATAGCGCGTCTTGTTCTGCGCCAGGGCCTCCTCGCACGCGCGCTTAATGCAATCGGGGGTGTTGAAGTCCGGCTCACCGGCGGCAAAGGCGCAAACAGCCACGCCCTTGGCTTTCAACTCTGCGGCCTTGCTGGAAATGGCCAACGTGGCAGACGGCGCAATGGCCGCGACAGTCCTATTCAAGTCCTTCATCTGCTCAATCCTTCTCTCAATCGAAGTCGCACTTGCAAGAGGCTCTTTCCCTCTTTCGTGCGCATTGTAGCACAACTGCGCGCGCCGCGCGCAGAAGGGGCGCTGCGCGCCCCGTGAACGGTGAACGGTGAACGGTGAACGGTGAACGGTGAGAGGTGAGAGGTGAACGGTGAGGTGCTCGCTACGCTCGCGTGAGGTGCCGTTGCGCGGCGTGAGGGTGGCGGCTATGCCGCCGTGAGGGGCGGCCTGGCGGGCCGTTGGGTGCGCCCCAGCGCCCCCGGATTTCCCGGATTTTCCGGACTTTCCGGACTTTCCGGGTCCCTGCGTGCCTTCCCCACCCTGCGCAACCTTTACCCTTTTTGACATAGCTCCTTCGCTTCGCTCGGACTTGTGCTTCTTTGCGTGTCTTTGCGCTTCTTTGTGGTTGCTCATCCTGCGTGCCTTTGCGGCATTAGCGCTGGGCGAGGAGGGCGGTGGCGCGGGCGAGTTCGGGGTCGGAGCCGACGAGGACAAGGCTGTCGCCGGCGGCGAGGCGGGTGTCGCGGCCGGGGGAGACATTGAGCTTGCCGCCGCGGGCGGTGACGGAGATGACGGCCGCGCCGGTGGTGCCGCGTAGGTTGAGTTCGCCGAGGGTTTTGCCGACCGCGGCGCTCTCGCGCGGGAGGAGGAAGGTCTCGGTGTGGACGGCGAGGATGGCGCCGAGGGTGACAGGATCTTCCGGCGGCAGGGCATTGAGGTCGAAGGCTTGGGAGAGGAGGTTGTGCGAGGCGTTGTATTCGGCGCGCAGGCGCTTGGAGTGGCGCGTACCGAAGGCCAAGGCAAAGAGGACCAGCGGGGCGAGCAGCAGGAAGTTGCTCACAAAGCCCGAACAGAGGATGGCGGCATAGACGATGATGCCCGCCCAACCGATCGCGCGCAGGATGGTGCGGATAAAGCGGCGCACGCGCGTGAGGCCGCTCACCTCGCCGGCAAAGGCGTCTTCAGCCACATGGCGGGCGATCTCGGCCCAGGTGTGCCAAGCGGCCCAGAAGACGGGCGTGGTGATGAGGAGCGCGCCCAGGCAGCAGAGGAGGCGGCCGGCCGGAAAACCGGGCCAGGGGAGCGCATCATCGAGTTGCGCGAGGAAGGTGGCCACGGGGCGCAACCGCGAGAGGGCGTGGACGCCGGCAAAGAGGATGGCGCAGCACGCGAGGTCGATGCCCAGGAAGATGGCATGGCCGCGCAGGTGCGCGGCGAGGGAGGAGCCGGACTCGGTGCGGCGCGCGGAGAGGGCGGTGAGCCAGCGGCGATACCAGTGGAAGGTCTCGCGGGCGCGCGGACCAAAACAGCGGGCGAGGCCATTGTAGAGGCGGTCGGAGCCGCGCAGGAGGTAGGGGTTGGTGGCGGTGCAGAGGAGCGCCACGCCGATGGCGATTTGGTAGAGCGGGCGCTGCGAGAGCCCCTGGGCCATCGCCAGGGCGGCAATGATGAAGGAGAACTCGGCCACTTGGCCCATCCCCAGCCCCACCTTGAAGGCATCGCGCGGACGCTCGCCCACCAGGGTGCAGGCCACGGTGTTATTCACGGCCTTAAGCAGAATCATCACCCCGGTAATCAGCAGAATGACCCCGGCATTCTCCCAAAGCACGCGCGGCTGGAGTTGCAAGCCCACCGAGACAAAGAAGACCGCCGCAAAGAGGTTGGTGACCGGATGGACAATCCGCTCGATCCGCCGCCGGGCGCGCGCCTCGGCCACCACCGCCCCGGCCAGGAATGCCCCCACCACCAGCGAGAGCCCCAACCCATTCTGCGCCAGGCACGCGATGGCAAAGCAGACGCCCAGGGCCGCCAGCAGCACCAGTTCGTCATCGAAGCGCTCGGCCGCCCAATTCATCAGCCGCGGCACCAGGAGCAATCCAAAGACGATTGCCCCCACCAAAAAGAGCAAGAGCACGCCAATCTGCCGAGCCACCGTCAGCACGGTGGCCCAGGCCGCCCCCTCCCCGCCGCCGCCCACGCCGCCCAGTACCGCGATGAGCAAGATGGCCAAAATATCCTCAATCAGCGCAATGGCGAAGGTGCTATCCGAGAAGCGCTTGCCCAGCCAACCGAGGCTCTCAAGGGTCTTCGCAGCGATGGAGGTGGAGCTGTCGCACAAAATCAGCCCCAACAGGAAGCCCTCCAGGTTCCCCCACCCCAACGCCTTGCCCAGGCAAAAGCCGCCGAGCACCATAAAGGCCACATCCCAAATCGCCGGGAAGACGACCCCCGCGCCCATCTGCCGCACCTTACGGAAGGAGAAGCCCAGGCCAATGGAGAACATCAGGAACATCACACCCAGATCCGAGAGCATCCGGATGTTCTGCTCATTCTGAATGAGTGCCGGTCCGGCGTGGGGCCCGGCCAACACCCCGGCCAGAATGTACCCCACCGTCAGCGGCAGACGAAAGCGCGAAAAGAGCAGCCCCACCGCCGCCGCTACCGCAATCACAATGCTCAAATCCGCGAAAAAGAGTGTGGCGCTATCCATAGTTCATCCTCTAAGCTCGCTACGCTCGCAGCGGACAGCCGACAGCTGACAGCTGACAGCGCTGGCGCTCGATGTGCTTAACCCGTCTGAGCCGTTTGAGATTGAGCGGACAGCGGACAGCTGACAGCGCGCACTGCGTGCGACGGGCGGGCTCTTGGTCTGTGAAATGTGGTTTCATCGTTTCTTCCGTTTGCTTATCCGTCGCGCAAGCGGCTGTCCGCTGTCGGCTGTCCGCTGTCGGCTTGCTTCATTTGCTTCCCTCGCCGCCATTCCTTGCCTCGGGCGCAACGCCGGCGTCCCCCTCACCACGGCAAATCAAGGTCCAGGAACTCCACCTCCAGGCCCGTCTGCTCGGAAAGCCAAGCGCCCAGGGCGCGCACGCCAAAGCGCTCGGTGGCATAGTGCCCGGCAAAGAGCGCATTCGCGCCCCACTGCTTGGCCAAATTGTAGGCCACCAAGTTCGCCTCGCCACAGAGGTAGACATCCAACCCCTCGCGCGCGGCCTCCTCGACCCCCTCGGGCGCGCCCCCCGAGCAAATCCCCACCGTCCGAATCTCCTCGGGGCCGTAGTCAAAGCGCACCACCTGCCGCGGCTTGACCACCGCACGCACCGCCGCTTCAAACGCCGCTCGCGTCATCGCCTGGGGCAAGCGCCCGGCAAAGCCAATCTGCTGCCCGTGATAGGTCATAAACGGCCGCAACTCCGTCAGCCCCAAGGCCTGCGCCAACTGCGCATTATTCCCCAGGCGCGGATGCGCATCCAGCGGCAAGTGCGCGGCATAGACCGCGAGATTGTGCGAAAGCAGGTAGGCCAGCAACTTGCGATTGAGCCCGGTGACGCGCGCCAAGCTCCCGTGCCACGAGAGCCCGTGGTGCACCAAGAGCATCTGCGCGCCGGCGGCCACCGCCGCCTCAAAGGTCTCCAGCGAAGCATCGACCGCCGTTGCCACCTTCCGCACCGGCCCCACGCCAGCCACCTGCAGGCCATTATCCGAAACATCCCGGAAGGCCCCCAGGCGCAGCTCGCCATCCAGCAACGCCGCAATCGCCTCGGAATCCATCGCCGCTCCTTAGCTCAAAAGTTCCACCTTCGGCACGCGGAAGGGCACCCACTTGACCACCGCGTCATCCGAGAGCGGCGTCAAGCTGCGCGCGGCCAAGTCGTTGAAGGTGGCCACGCGCAGCGCGGCATCCACCTCCACGCACTGGCTCTCATACGCCTTCCCGGCGCGTGCCGCCAAAATCTGCCCGGCAAAGTCACGATACGCCGCGGCCAACGCGGCAATGTAAGCGGCATCCTCGCCATAGGGCTCGCCAAAGCGCGTGGGGCTCTGCGTCGGCACCGGCGCGCCCTCGACCACATGCTCCACGCACTCGCCCGCCGCCGAGATAAAGCGCCAACGGTTCCCCGTCCCCTGCTGCCAATAGACGCTTCCCTTGTCGCCATAAATCGCCAGCTCCAGGCCATTCGCCTCGCCCAACGCAATCTGGCTCACCGCCACCATCCCCATCGCGCCATTCTCAAAGCGCAGCAGCACCGTGGCATCGTCATCCAACAGCCGCCCGGCCACCGCAGGGTGACCCGCCGCGCACAACGCCGCCAACTCCACCCCGCTCGCCCACTCTGCCACCAACGCGCACGAGCCGGCCAAGTCGTAAATTGCCCCCGCCGCCCCGCACCGCCGCGGATCCACCCGCCACAGCGCCGAACGGTTCCCAGCCGTCTCCAACCGCACCCCCATCCACCCGTGATAGAAGCGCGTATCGACCCGCCGCACATTCCCAATCTCCCCCGCCGCCACACACGCCCGCAGCGCCTGCAACGCCGGATAGAAGGGGAAGACATAGGCCGTGGCGTAAATCTCCGGACTCATCAACGTCCGCCGCTTCAGATTCTGCGCCTCATCCATATTGCAGCTCATCGGCTTCTCGGAAAAGACCGGGAAGCCTGCGTCAAAGGCCGCCATTGTCACTGGATAATGCATATTGTTCGGCGCCACCACCGTGATGAAGTCCAGCCGATCCGGCCCCTCCACCTTCGACTCCCGCCGGAACATATCACGATAGACCCCGTAGACCCGATGCGGATCCACGCCCAACCGCTTCCCCGTCTCAAACGACCGCTGCCGCGTTGACCCAAACGCTCCGCCTACCAATTCCACACACCCACTCGCCTCAATAGCCGCCCGGTGAATGTGCCCCATAAAGGACTCATTCCCGCCGCCGACCATCGCGACCTTCAACTTTGCCTCTTGCTTCGTCATACTCACCTCAAGGCTCCTGCCTACTCATATAGCCAACACTCATCAATTCATTGCATATATTACCGCATCAATGGCAAAAAGGCAACTCCCTGAAGCGACAGCGGACAGCCGACAGCAGACAGCGGACAGCGGACAGTGGACAGCAGACTGCCAAAACAAACGCGGACCGGTTCACCCGGCCCGCGCTCGCGTAAGGATCTATCCGCCAATCGTTAAGCCCGGCGGCGCAACGCCAACCCAGCCACGCCCAGCGCCAACAGCGCCAATGCCGTCGGCTCAGGCACCGTTGTGTGGTTGACCGTATCCTTGGCCCATTCGAGCGTTGTACCCGTAAGGTCGACGGTTTTATCTGCCTCAAGCCCCCACACCGTCAGCAAGGCATAACCAGCACTCGAACTCCCCAAGTTCCACTTGTTGAAGAGAACGAAGGTGACCGTATCGCCCGTCAAATCGAAGGTCGTCGAGAAATCCGCGAGCGTGACCGGCGCATCTGCTCCCAGATCCCCATAGGTGTTGGAATCCTTCACATTCACCTGCGCCAGTGCGCCAAGCGAGGAATCCAACGTCACCGTCGTGTTACCACTATCAACCGAAATCGCAGAATTCAGCGTCTCGCGCGTCAAGGAGCTACCATCACCGGCAACAAGAAACAGGCCGCAGTATCCCGGCCCATACCCCGGAGTGCCGCTGTTGTTCGGACCACCGAGCGTCAAGTTACTCCATGTAATTGTAATTGCCTGGAGCGAAAGGGTTGCACACGCAACCGCAAACAGCAAAACAAGCTTCTTCATCGCATGTCCTCTCTTCAAGATGAAAGAGCTTCTGACGACCGCCGCCAAGAGAACTCCTCAAAAAGAACGCCACTAGTATACATCCCCCCCCCCATCAAGTCAAGCCCCATATTTTTCCTTGTTTGCCCCACGAGCCAACCTCGGGCGGGTGCGCGGCCAACCTCGGGCGGGTGCGTGGCCAACCTCGGGCGGGTGCGCGGCCAACCTCGGGCGGGTGCGTGGCCATTGGAGGGGCCGGGGGTGCCGGGCGGGTTTTCTCGGGGTGCGGGGGCGTTGCCCCCCGCGCAGGTGCGTGCCGGGGGTTTAGGGGCAGGGCCCCCAACGGCCTGGGCGGCGAGGCGCGTAAGCGCATCGCCGCGCGGTGTGCTGGCGAGGAGGTGAACGGTGAACAGTGAACGGAGAACGGTAAACAGCGGAGGTGCCCAACGGGCGCCTCCGCGCGGTTAGCGCTGGGCGCTGGCGAGCCAATGGGGCATCGGGGGCGGAATGGGGGCGCAGGAGAAGTGGGAGAGGCCAGCCTGCTGCATCCAGCCCTCGAGCTCCTGGGCGGAGAAGACCCAGCCGTGGTCGGTGGTCAGGGCCATATTCAGGGCGAAGAGGGCGGAGAAGGGAGGCGTGGTGTGGTCGGGGCCAGTCATCATATCGAGCACATAGAGGCGGCCGCCGGGACGGAGGGCGGCGGCGGCGCGGCGGAGGATATCGACAATCTGCTCGGGGGATTCCTGATGGAGGCAACCGAAGAGGGTGACCACATCATAGGCGGCTGCGGGGTAAGTATCCTGATGGTAGTCGCCGGCGTGGCAGGTAATCCGATCGGCGCAAGGGGCGGTGATTTCGCGGGCGACCTCGGCGATGGCGGGCAGGTCGTAGGTATCGACCGTGCAGGTAGGGTCGGCTTGAGCCATCAGCAGGGCGTAGGTGCCCGGGCCGCCGGCGAGATCGAGAATCCGCGCGCCGGCAGGCAGCGCGAGGGCGGGGATGACAGCGCGGCCGATGCCCAGGGCGCGCCCGTGCATCGAGAGGGCGAAGGTGCGGGTGCGCTCGCGGTCGGAGCCCAGATGGAGGGCGGGAGCCTCGACAGGGCGACCGGTACGGGCGAGGGTGGCCAGGCGGCCCCAGGCGGGGTAGACATCGCGGTTATAGGCGATCGCGCGGGTGAGATCGTGCGGAGCGCCGCGGACGAGACTGGCGGCGGAGGCCTCGGTCAGCGCAAAACGATCGCCAGACTTCGTGAGCAGGCCCACCGCCACCGCGCCATTGAGGAGGAGTTCCAGACCCCGCGGGTCGGCGCCGAGCTCGGCGGCGAGGGCGGGGGCGGTGGGGTCGGCCGCGCGGGAGAGGGCGGTAAAGAGGTCGAGCTCCAGGGCGGCGAAGAGGACGGCCGAGCCGTAGTAGGCGCTGGCGAGAGAGACGATTTCGGGGAGTTGCAGGGGCATAGGCTTTCCTTATCGACAGGAGGGCTTGGGGGTGAAGAGGCGGACAAGGCGCGAACCGAGGGCGTGGCGCAGGTGCCAGAGGGCGCGGTACCAGGCCCAGTTGGCGCGGCGGGGACGCGGCGGAGGGATAATGGAGCTCGCCACCCGGCTCGGCGTGCAGGGGAAGGGACGCAGCCAGCAGACCTCAAGCCCCAGGGCGCGGAAGAAGTCCCAATCATCGGCCAAGACGCAGACGGCGGCATTCGCGCGCTGGAGGAGACGGGCGGCGGGGCGATTGAGGAGGTAGGCGGCGGCGCTCCAGGCGCGGGGGGCGGTGGGGCGAAGGGTAAAGTCGGCGGGCTCGGGGGTGCCTTCGGTGAGCGAGCAGCCGTGGAGGAGCCAGAGGGCGGGTCGGTCGGCCGGGAGGTGGGTGCGAGCGTAAGCGAGGGCGGCATCCAGGCGCGCGCGGTCCAGGCAAATATCGTCTTCCAACATCAGCGCGCAGGTGGCCGAGCTTTCGAGGAAGCGGGCGTAGGCACGTTGGTGACTGAGGGCGCAGCCGACCTCGGCCGGCAGGAGGCGCCGGGCGTTAGCGAGCCAGAAGCGGAAGCGAGCGACGCGCGCGCCGGGCGGAATGCCATCGACCGCGCGCAGGCGCTCACAGGGGAAGCCACGCAACTGCGCACGCATCGCGGCCAGACGCCCGGGGGCGCGGTCGAGATTGATGAAGCAGGCGTAGGGAAGGGTGTGGCGGAGCGGGGCGGCGGCGAGGGGGAAGGGCGGGGCGTACCACGTGCGGCGGGCGCAGTGGAGAGCGTGGCGAAGCCAGCGCCAACGCTCGAGGGCGTAGGTGAAGGTGCGCAGCGGCCAGGCGTTGCCCGTGCGCAGCAGGTGATGGAGGAAGGGGAGGAACTTGCGCTCCAGGACCCCCTCGCGCCAGAGGGGCGAGCGGGTGAGCGCGGCAACCTCGCGCCACAGCTCGGCGATGGCAGCCGGGGACTCGGAGGCGTGGTCGCGGAGGTATTCAGTGAGCGAGCCCCAACAGAAGTCGGTCATCGCGCGGGCGCCGAGGTCGGTGCGGCCGGTGCGCTCCCAGAGCGCGGTGGCCTCGCGAAAGGCGCGGCAGAGCTCGGCGGTGCGGCGGGGACGGCGAAGGGCGGAGCCGGGCGTGAGCCGGTAGTCGTAGGCGGCCAGGTTGTCCCAAGCGAGCGCGCGCAGGTGGGGGATGAGGGCGCTGTAGAAGAGGGCATCCTCCTTATAGGCGTAGCCCGGGGCGAAGCGGAGGGAACCCAAGGTGGCGCGGCGGACTTGGTAGAGGAAGACCCAGCCCGTCTGCGCGCAGAGCGTCCAGGCGGTGGCCGGCAGCGCCTCGCCCGAGGCACACCCGCTGGCGGGGAAGTTGGGGGGATAGTTCTCGTGGCGCAGGGAGGTCATCCGCAGGCGGAGGAGATCGGCCTGGGGGTGACGCATGCGCAGGGCCTCGAAGGCGGCGAGGTAGCCGGGGCGGAGGGTGTCGTCGGCATCCAAGAAGCCAATCCAGGGGGCGGTGGCGCGGTCGAGGGCCCGGTTGCGCGCCCGAGAGACGCCGCCATTGCGCGTATGGAGGATGCGGAAGCGGCGGTCGGCGCGCGCGGCGGCATCGAGGAGGCAGCCGGTGGCATCGGGCGAACCGTCGTCAACGGCCAGGCAGCGCCAGCGGGGGGAGCTTTGGGCGCGGAGGGAGGCGAGGAGATCGGGGAGCCAGCGCGCGGCGCGGTAGGCCGGGAGGATGAGGTCGCACGGTTCGGGCTCGGGCGTGGGGGCGGAGAGGCGCGCGAGCCAGGGGCCGATGCTCTCGGCGAGCGTGGGGGGCGCGGGGGGTGACCAGGGCGCGCGAAGGAATTGGCGCAGGCGCTCGGCGAGGGCGGCAGGGTCGCGTGGCGGGACGAGCGAGGGGTGGCCGGGGGGGACCCAGTCGTCCGTACCTTGGCCGGCGCAGGCGAGGAAGGGGATGCCGCAGGCGGCGGCCTCGGCATAGACGCAGCCATAGCCCTCGAAGACGGAGGGGAGGACGAAGAGGTCGAGGGCACGGAAGAAGTCGGGCAGCGCGCTGTGGTCGCGCTCGGGCTCAAAGGTGACGTGGCCGCGCAAGGCCGGGGTGCGGCGGATGAAGCGCTCGCAGGCGCGGCGGGTCGGGCCCGTGCCAATGCAGCGCAAACGCCAGCCGGCGGGGAGATCGGGGGCGGCCAGGCGGAGGGCGCGCAGGAGCGTCAGGTGATCCTTGAGGGGGACGAAGTTGGCCACACAGCCGAGGGTGAAGGGGTGCTCGGCGGCGGGGGCGGGATGGAAGCGCGCGGGGTCGACCCCGTTGGGCAGCACGGAGGCCGCGCGCAGGGTGAAGGGGCGCAGTCCGCGGAGGCAGCGCATGGCGCGGCGGTAGTCGCCCCAGAGGGTCCAGCGGCCATCGGGGAGGGCGCGGAAGGCGCGTTCGGCAGCGCGGGAGATGAAGACATGCTCATCGATCTGCGCGTGGCGCTTGGCGAAGGCGCGGTGGAGGAGGCGCTGGTGGGGGGCAAAGTGGCGCAGGAGGCCTTGGGCGAGGCCCGAATCGTCGAGGCTGTGATGGTGAAGGAGGGTGCGCAGGCGGGGGTTGAGGGCCTTGAGGGCGAGGGGATACTCGACCATCGGCGAACCGTGGGCGTGGCAGATGGCCACCTCCGCCGGGTCGATGCCCAGGGCGCTCAGGCGTTGAAGGAAGGCCGCGCAGTTGCGGCGAGCGAACAGGAAGGGGAGAATAAAGCCGCGCAGCGCCCGGCGCGAAAAGCGGTGGACGGTGAGTTCGCCCTGGAGCGGAGCCGGGAGCGGCAGGGTGTAATCCGCGCCCGGCCCGGGCACGAAGACCGAGACGCGGTAGCCCCCGGCGCGGAGAAGTTCGCAGACGAAGTCGAAGACAAAGCTGCCGCGCCAGGACTCCGGGGAGGGGAAGTGCTGGGTGACGATGAGATAGCGCGGGGGCTGGGCACAGTCGACAGGGCGCATACCGCAATGGTCCAGTGCGCCCGCCGCTGTCATCTCTCCTCTGTCATCTGTCATCCGTCATCTCCTCTCACCAGTCGATGGGCTGCTGGCCGTGGGCGAGGAGGTAGGCATTGGCTTGGGAGAAGTGGCGGCAGCCGAAGAAGCCGTTGTAGGCCGAGAGGGGCGAGGGGTGCGCGGCGGTCAGCACCAGGTGGCGGGCGGGATCGATGAGCGCGCGCTTGGCCTTGGCCTTCGAGCCCCAGAGGAGGAAGACCACGTGCTCGCGGCGTTCGTTGACGGTGCGGATAATGGCATCGGTGAAGGCCTCCCACCCCAGGCCGGCGTGCGAGAGCGGGGCGTGGGCGCGCACGGTAAGCACGGCATTGAGCAGGAGGACGCCCTGCCGCGCCCAAGGGGTCAGGTCGCCCAAGGTGATGTGGGCCGGGCGGCCGAGGTCGGAGGCGATTTCGGTGAGGATATTGCGCAGGGAGGGCGGCGGCTGAGTGGGCGGCTGAACCGAGAAGGCTAGTCCGTGGGCGTGGCCGGGCGTGGGATAAGGATCCTGCCCCAGGATGACCACGCGCGTCTGAGCCAGGTGGCAGAGCTGGAGCGCGGCATAAATGTGTTCGCGCGCCGGGAGGATTTGCTCGCAATCGTAGGCGGAGCGAACCCGAGCACGGAGGGCGGCGAAGTCGGCGCTCGTGATGAAGGGCTCCAGGGCATCACGCCAATCGGTGCGCACGGGGGCTACTCCTCGTCGTTGAAGCAGTCGGTCGGCTCGGCCATGGTCTTGGGGTCGCGCGGCGCGTAGTAGTCGCGGAAGGCCTCGGTGAAGTCGTAGACCGCATGGAAGTCGGAGAGGGAGTCGGACTGGGTCTTGCCGAAGATGCCCACGGAGATGAGATTGTAGACGAGGTTACCGATGTCGTCGGTGGAGCGGATATTCATCTCATCGAGGAGATCTGCGGCGAAGGGACCAAACTCGGCGAGGAGGTAGTCGCGGAAGCCGAGAGCTAGCTGGCGGCCGGAGACATGCCCCTGCGGGCGCGGCGGCTCGCCGGGGTCAACCGGGGCCGGATGGCGGACGGTGTAATCGATCACCGCCGGCATGAGGTCGTAGGCACGGGCCGGATAGCGCTTGTCATGCGCCAAAATCCGGGCAACGGCCTTATCAAAGCGCTTATCTCGCATAACGCCTCTCCTAGCGCACGGGGATGGCCGCCGCGCGCAGCGCCTGCTTAATGCCCTGGCAGGTGTAGCCCATCGTGTGAACCATTGAAGCAACGAGCGCGGCATCGGCCTTGCCCGCGGTCAGCACCTCCACCAGATGCTGCGGTGCGCCGGCCCCGCCCGAAGCGATGACCGGCACCTTCACCGCTTCGCTCACTTGGCGAGTAATCTCCAGCTCGTAGCCTTCGCGCACGCCATCGGTGTCGATCGCGTTCAGGCAAATCTCACCCGCGCCCAGAGCCACCGCCTCCTTGGCCCAGGCCACAGCATCGCGTCCGGTGGGCTCGCGACCGCCCCGGATGACCACCTCGTAGCCCGAGGGGATAGCCGCCGAAACGCCCACGCGCTTGGCATCCATCCCCAGCACCACGCACTGGCGACCAAAGGCGCGCGCGCCCTCGGCCAAGATCTCGGGTTTCTCCACAGCCAGGGAGTTGAGCGAAACCTTGTCTGCGCCGGCCAGAAGCGCTGCGCGCATATCCTCCACCCCGCGGATGCCCCCGCCAACGGTGAAGGGAATGGTGAGGGCGCGGGCGGCGCGCTCGACCATCTCCAGGTCGCAGCGGCGGTGTTCGGCGCTGGCGGTGATGTCGTAGAAGACCATCTCATCGGCGCCCTCATCGCAGTAGCGCGCGGCCATCTCCACGGGGTCGCCCACGTCGATATTGCCCTTAAACTTCACGCCCTTGGTGACGCGCCCATTGCGCACGTCTAGGCAGACAATCAAGCGTTTCAGGAGCATCTCAGGCCTCCCAGGCAAGGAAGTTGCGCAAGAGTTGTTCGCCCGCGCGGCCACTGCGCTCGGGGTGGAACTGCGTGGCCACCAGCGAGCCGCGGCCGATGACCGCAGCAAAGCGCTCGCCGCAGTACTCCGTCCGCCCGAGGATATCCGCCTCGCACGCGGGTTTGGCAAAGTAGGAGTGAACAAAGTAGAAGGCTTCACCCTGGGCGATGTTGGCAAAGAGGGGATGCTCAACGTGGTCGAGGGTGTTCCAGCCCATGTGCGGAATCTTGGCTTCGGGATCCTTAGCCGGGTCAAAGCCCACGCACGCGCCGGGAATGAGTCCGAGCCCCGCCGTGCCGCCATCTTCTGCCGAGGTGTCCAAAAGCAGCTGCATCCCCAGGCAAATCCCCAGCACCGGCACTCCGCGCTTGACCTGTTGCGCGAGCAAGGTGTCAAAGCCACGTGTGCGTACGCCAGCTATCCCGCTCCCGGCCGAACCCACGCCCGGGAAGACCAACCGCCCGCCCGTAAACTGCGCGGCATCGATAATCACCCGGGGCTGCTCCCCGAGTCGCTCAAAGGCCAAGCAGACGCTTGTCAGGTTGCCGGCCCCATAATCCAATATCGTAACCATAGGGCTATTGTAGCAAAAGCGCGCTGCGCGCGCGTGAACGGTGAACGGTGGCGGCTGCGCCGCGGGGAGGGGGCCCTGCGGGCCGAGCGGTGCGGCTGCGCCGCGTAAGGCGCGTGCCGCGACAGGCAAGCTGGGGCGGCAACGGTCGAAGGGACCGAACTCCTAACGCCGCCGGGGACGGCGGCGGTCAAAACGGGCGACGCTGCTAACACGATGGGCAAAACGGGCGACGCGCTAATACGATGGGTAAAGCAAAGGCCCCGCGAGCGTGTTACCACAGCTCAGGCGGGGCCTGCTTGGAGAACGCCAGCGCGTTATTCTGCGGCGGCGGGTTCTTCCTCTGCGGCGAAGAGGGGATAGCCCTCGGCGTTGGTGAGGGACTGGCGGGCCAAGTTCCAGGTGAGCCAATCTTCGGCCACCAAGAAGGCGGTGCGCGGCTGGGCAACATCGGTGCGGCGCGTAGTCTTCTGGAGGGCATCGCCGGCCTGACGATCGGCCACATAGACGAAGAGGAGGTCGTTGCCCGGCAGAAGAATCGGCTCGGAGAGGGCCTTGACGCCGAGGGTGCCCACCGCGCTCATCACTTCGGCACGGTTGGGAATCTCGAGCTTGGCCGAGTCGGAGAGGACGCAGGTAACGGCGGTCGAAGCGGTCAGCCCTTCCACCGCGCAGGCGGCGACGGCCTTGTCAAAGGCGCTCTCGGTGGCAAGAGCCTCCAGGAGCTTGGTGCGCAACGCCTCGCCATTGGCCTTCTGGCGCTTGGCCAGGAGGTCGCGGCGCAGATCGGCCTGCACGCGCGCCTTGACATCGGCCAGCGGCTCAACATGCTTGGCGGTAATCTTCTGCAGCTGCACCAGGTAGACGCGGTCGGTGCCCGAAACGGCATTGAAGTTGTTCTCGGTTTCGTCCATCTCGAAGACCGAGCCGATGAGCTCGGAGGCGTTCTGGAAGCCGAAGGGGCGATCCTGGCGGACGGTGGTCTGCTTGGGCTCGCCATAGTCCTTGGCCGCTTCGGCCAGACCGGCCACCTGGGCCTTGGCCACGAGCTGCTCGTTGACGATGGTCTGGGCGAGCTCAAGGGCCTTTTCGGCGCGGGCCTTGGCAATCACCTGCTCCTTGACCTCTTCGTAGGGGAGGACCTGGGTGGCATTGGTGCCGGTACCCTTGAACTCCTCGCTGTGGTCGTCGTAGTACTGCATCGCGTCCATCTCTTCGATCGTGACCTGCGCCTCAAAGGCGGAGGCGGGCACTTCAACATAGGCAATGGTGCGCTGTTCAGGGAGGGTGTAGGTTTCGGCATGGCCGTCATACCACGCCTGCACCTCGGCCTCGGGCGTTTCAATCTCCTCGACCTTGAGGGTGTTCTTGAGGGTGGCGGTGTAGAGGGTGGTGGTGTCGTAGAGGGCATCGAGGAGGAAATCCTGCTCCATGGGCGAAACCCAACCCACGGCATTGAAGACGCAGGAGGTCATCGTCTGCGCAGGCAGCCAAACGGTGGCGAAGGTCTTCTCGAAGAGCGAGGCCTCGGCGTAGTTATTGCGCGAGAGGAAGGCGCGGTAGTAACCGGGATTGAAGACGCCCTGACCATCAGTGAAGAAGCGAGAGAGGACCTGCTCGGCACCGGCCTGGGTGGTGGTGAGGCCGTGGTTCAAGGCCACTTCACGCGCGGCAAGCAACTTCCACACCGCCTGACGGCGCGCCTGGGCCGCTTCCTCACTCTCGCCCGGATCGGTGCGCATCAGCGCGCCGAAAATCTGCGCGCTCGGCGGCAGGAAGTAGGCATACTCCGAGAGGATGGAGAGGGTCTTGGCAGCGCTTTCGCTCTCCTGATAGGTCACCGCATTGCCATCCAGAAAACCGGCCACATTGGCGTTGGGCGCGGAGCTCCGGCAAGAATCGGCCACCACGAAGGCGAAGACCATCAGCAGGGCCAGAAAGCCCCAAATCAACTTGCTCTTAATCAGACGGGAGAAGTGGTAGATGAACATAATCTGTATCGTGTGTTGTGTGAGAAAAGACGTCCGACCCGCGCTGATTAGAGCAGGTCGCCGTCGTCAAAGTCGCCAAAGTCATCCGAGGTCGTACCGGAGGTTTCGTCTCCGCCCTCTTCACCCAGCTCCTCGCCTTCCTCTTCTTCGGCAAAGACCTCTTCAAAGAGTTCGCCGGTGCGGAAGCCTTCGCCGCGGTTCTCGACATAGGCAAAGTAGTTCTTCGCCTTCCCATTATTATAGAGCGTAAGCACCGAGACGGTCCAGTTATCCGAGGCACGGGCCTTGGCACGGGTAATCTTGACCGTCGAACCGGGCTGCAGGGGGAAGGTGGTTGTCTTGCCGGCACCGGAAGGTAGGTCGAGCTTCACTTCGCCCACGCGCCCGGTCACTTCCGTCAAGGCTTCGGAGGCTTCGGCGCCGATAAAGGCATTGGTCTGCGTCAACTCCGGGGCCGAGAAGTGCTTGCCCTGGAAGCTCGCCGTGCCCGAGAGCAGACGGAAGAAGAAGTTCTCATCGCTCAATTCCGCACCCGGAGCCACCTGGTCCATCCGCAAACGCGAACGGCCAACCAGCGAACCAAAAGTTCCCAGCGGCGTCACCACCTGGAACTGACCCGGCTGCACGCGGTCATCCACCGCCACATTGCACTCGCCGTAGTCCACCGCCACGGTCACGGCCGACCAATCGTCATTGCTCTTCGGGCAGAACTTTGCCGGACCGCGCACCGCCACATAGGTAAACGGCTCGAAGTTGACGCGCACCTTGGTCCCTTCAGTCACCGTAAAGACCGTTCCATAGGGATAGGCCTTGTAGGGCACCACGGGGACGGCCGCTTCCGCGCCAGGCTTGAGCACCATCACGCCGGCGCCTTCGCCCGCAACCGCCAACTCGCCCACCTTGACCAAGGCCTCAAAGCGCACCGGCTTGGCTTCGGCTTCCTGGGCATAGACCACCGGCGCACCGAGCACCAAGCCCAGGGCCAACAACATCATCGGTTTGCGAACCATTCTCGGCTCCTTTCTCTGCGCGGAAAGACCTGTATCTCACCACGGCTCTGTCAACTTCTAGTTGCGTATAGTGTAGCACGCCCAACCCCTTGGTGCAAGCAGAAAACGCGAAAGTCCCTGCCTGCGCAGTCACCTGGTCCGCGCGCAGCGAGAGCGTACGGCTTAGAGCGCCTCGGCGGCGCAGTCGATGAGGCAGTGGGTCTTGGGATCAAAGGCCAGGCCAATGGCGTAGATGGGCAGATTGTGGCAGCGCTGCGCCTCGGCGTAGTTGCGTTCGCGAATCTGCGCAAGGGCCGCCTGGGCGCCGGTCTTGCCATCGCGATTGACCTTGAGCTCAAAGATGAAGACGGCATCGAGGAAGACGAGCACGAGGTCAGGCCGAGTCGCGGTCTGCTGACGCTCGAAGCAGACTTGCGTGGTGGCAAAGCGCGAGCGCAGGAGGCAGTAGAGGAGGCGCAGATAGGCAGCTTCGGTAATCTCGGCGCCCTCGGTGGCGTGGTAAGGCAGGTCGGCGTAAAGGACCTTGAGGTGCGCGAAGAACTCCGGGAAGTCGCGCGTGGTCAGGGCCGTAATCGTTTCGCTAAACCAGGGGTCTCCACCCGGGCGCTTGGCGATAGACTGGGTGACAATCGTCAGCAAATCGCGCCGGACTTCCTCATCGGGGATGCCCAAGGTGTAGCCCGCCATCGGATGATAGGCCTTAATGGTGAGGTACCCGGCCTGGAAGAGAAGGGCTATGGCAGAGAGATTCGCAAGGTCACTGGCGGCCATCAAGTCTTCGGTGACCCCGGGGATATTCTCATAGTCCATCTTGACCAGCTGCTCGCGCGAGAGGTAGTTCATCAGCATCGAGGGTTTGCCGGTGGTCGACCAGGTGGGCACAAACTCCGGCTCCTGATCGGCCAGCGTATTGGAGATGGCGTAGGGGTTGTAAACGGCAGACTCCGGCCCGAGATGGAAGCGCGCGAAATGATACCCGTTATACCAGAAGCGCAGCTGCGCGCGATAGGTTTCGTAGTCCAGCCCCATCACCTGGGCGTGAGCGGCCATCGCCTCGTGGAAGTAGGTCTCCAATTCCGCTTCGGTGTAACCCAGCAGCGTGGCGGCACGCGCGTCCAGAGTTAGGTCCTTGACGTTGTTGAGTGCCGAGAAGACCGAGACCTGCGAGAACTTCGAGACGCCGGTCATCATCAGGAAGCGAATCTTGTCGACATTCTTTTTGAGGATGGCATAGAAGTCCGCCATCACCTTGCGCACGGCCAAGGCGAGGTCGAGGTTGTCGAGCGTATGGCCGATGGGCGCGTCATATTCATCCACGAGCACCACAACGCGCTTACCCGTGCGCTCGAAGAGCTCCTGAATGGCGTGGTCAAAGTTGCTTCCAGCCGTCTCTTGGGGGTGGATGGTCGCACCGGCAAGTTGCAACTTCTGCAAGACGGCACTTCTAAAATCCTGCTTGAACTCCTCCAGCGAGGAGGTCGAGAGTCCCGAAAAGTCGAAGCGGAAGACGGGGTGAACCGGCCAGTCGTAATCGGTCTTGGAGATAGCCAACCCCTCGAAGAGCTCCTTGCGGCCACGGAAGATGCTCTCAAGCGTCGAAATCATCAGCGACTTGCCAAAGCGCCGCGGACGCGAGATAAAGTAGAAGGCCGAGAGGGGGGCCGAGACGATTAAATCATAGAATGTCTGCGTCTTGTCGACGTAGATGGAATTACTTTCCCGCATCCCCGGGAAGTCATAACTCATCGTCTCAATGCGTGCCATCGGGTCCTCCGTGCGCGTAGTATAGCATAAGGTGCGTGCGCGGTGTGTGCGGAGCCGAGAGAGGGGTAACGCGGGGCGAGGGGTGTGCGTACCCCAATTGGGGTACCAGTCATTCCCCAATTGGGGTACGACCTTGACCTCGGGCGGAGACGATTGAAACCTCGGGCGGGGGAACCATTAAGACTGAGTCTTATTGCAATTAAGAGTTAGTCTTATTGCAATTAAGTCTGGCTCTTAATTATCGGACCCGGGGCTGGGCGGAATTCGCCCCGGGCGAGAAGGCGGTTTCCGCCGCGCGCGGGTTGGGGCCCGAGCGGCGAGTTCCTGTTACTGAAGCGAGCGAGCGATACGCTGGTCGAGGTTGCGGATCCACTGGTTGTACTTGCGGGAGATGGTCTTGGCCTCGGGGTCGTAATCCATATCAACAGCATCGACGAGCGTGATGGTGTAGTTGGTGGCGGTGTAGGCGATCTTGGCGGTGACCGAGCGGGGACCGTGGCCGCGGACGAGGCGGACGGTGATCTCACCGGGGTTGTCGCTGATGATGGTCCAGGGGGTGGTCTTGATGGCGGTGACGAGGGTCTGGTGGAGGGAATCTGTGGTGGCACCGGGGAGGGTGATGGCGGTGGTAGGCTCGAAGACAGGCTGGCCGGGTTTGAAGGCGCAGCCGGCGGTGAGGAGCGCGGCGAGGGCGAGGGTCGCGAGGAGGGGGAGCTTGTTCATTGTGAGTTTCCTTTCAGTTGTCGGGATTGGGAAAAAGGGGGCCGGGCCTACTGACCGTAGCGGGCGGAGAAGGCATCGAGGATGCGCAGGAGGTCGGGGGTGAGGTGGCGGCGGAGGTCGGGGAGGCGGGCTTCGTCGGCGCCGTAGTAGGCTTCTGCGATGGAACAGGCGATGGCGGCCTGGGTGTCGGCATCGCAGCCGAGGGCGATGGCCTGGCGGAGGCAGTCATCGAAGGAATCGGTGAGGAGGAAGGCGGCGATGGCGTGGGGGACGGCGCGGTAGGTGGCGTCAAAGCCGGCTTGAGCGGCCTGGGCGCGGAGTTCTTCCAGGGAGTCGGGGAAGGTGTAGTTGAAACGGGCCTCGAGTTCGTCGCGGATTTCGGCTTGGTCTTGGCCTTTGCGGGCGAGGAAGATGGCCAGGGCGGTGGCTTGGGCGGAGGCAATGGCTTCGGGGGTGTTGTGGGTGCAGGCGGCGGAGGCTTCGGCTTCGCGCAGGAGGTCGAGAAGGGTGTTGTACGCCCAGGCAATGGGGGAGACGCGCATGGCCGCGCCGTTGCCGAGGCTGCCGTAGGGCTCCGGGCGGCGCTGGTCGAGCCACTGGGCGCGGAAGCGATTGCCGTAGCCGACGGTGGGATGGGCAAGGGCGAGTTCGAGGAGCGTGGCGTGGTAGGGGCGGCGCTCGAGGAGGGCCTTGGCGATGGCGAGGGTCAGGACGGTGTCGTCGGTAAAGCGGCGCGCGGGGTGCGCGAGGTCGATGCGGGCCGCTTCGCGTTCAGGGGCGAACTCGTAGGGCGAGCCGCAGAGGTCGCCAATCAGGGCACCGAGGAGGATGTGGGGCATAGGCTTAGGCGGCGAGGAGACGCGCGTTGGCGCGGCGCTCGCGGAGGTGGAAGGCAAAAGCGATGAGGACGGAGAGGACATCGGAGACCGGCGCGGCCCACCAGACGCCGATGGGCCCGAGGACGAGCGGGAAGGTGAGCATCATCGGCACGAGCAGGAAGCATTGGCGCGAGAGGCTCATCACCAGGCTGATGGTACCGCGGCCGATGCTCTGGAAGTATTGGCCCACGAGGATGGCGTAGCCCACGAAGGTGAAGCCGCAGAAGAAGATGAGCATCTCGGTGGGGCCGTGGGCCAGCAGCTCGGGGGCCATCTCCGCGCGGCAGAAGAGGCGGAAGATGGGCACGCGCAACAGCATCACTAGCCCCGAGCAGAGGGCGATGTAGCCCCCACCCCAGAGGGCGGCGAGGTTGAAGGTGCGGCGGACGCGGTCGAACTGCCGCGCGCCGTAGTTGAAGCCCAAGATCGGCTGCATTCCCTGTGCCACGCCGAGGACAGGCATGCAGATGAGCATCTGGACGGTCATCACGATGCCGATGGCGGCGATCTCGCGCCCGGCGGTGGCTTCGTCGGGGGCGTAGGTGCGGAAGAGGATGTTGTAGAGGGCGTTGACAGCACTGCCAACGAGGTTGAGGGCGAAGGGCGGCAAGCCCAGGAGGATGACTTGGCGCAGGAGCCGAGGGTAGACTTTGACAAAGCCAGGCTTGAGGCGTAGCGTGGCCGAGGGGCGCAGGAAGTGGGTCATCACCCACGCCGCCGAGATTGTTTGCGAGATAACCGTGGCAATGGCCGCGCCCTGGATACCCAGGTTCATCGCCGGGAGGGTGCAGAAGCCCAGGGGCACTTCCTCAAAGATAAAGAAGGGGTCGAGGAGGATATTGGCCACCGCGCCGATGAGCATCGTCATCAGGGCCTTGGTGGGGTGGCCCTGGGCGCGGAGGGTGTGGTTGAGGCCAAAGCCCAGATACTGCGCCAGCGCGCCGCCAAAGTAGATGCGCATATAGGCCGCTGCGGCCGGGACCGTGGCCGGGGTGCCGCCGATGGCCGCCATGATCTCGCCCGAGAAGAGCGCGCAGAGGGGGTAGACCGCCAGCGAGAGGAAGAGGTAGATGGCCACGGCCTGGCCCAGGTAACACTGCGCAATGGTGCGCTTGCCCTGCCCCATCGCAATGGAGATGCGCGTGGCCGTGCCCACGCCGATGAGCAGACCGCACGCGAGCATCACCATCGTGGCCGGGAAGGTCAGCGCCAGCCCGGCCAGGCCGTCCGCCCCCACGCAGCGGCCCACATAGAGGCGGTCGACCACATTGTAGAGGGCCATCACCAGCATGCCGACGATGGCGGGCAGGGAATACTTCCAGAGGAGCGCGCCCACCGGCCAGCGCCCAAGCTGTTTGGCGGCGTCGCTCGCGGCCATAAGGCTAGCAGGTTGCGGCGGCCCGGGCGCAGCGCTCGCGCATCTCACGCACAGCCGCGCCCATATCGGCCTGTTTGAAGAGGAAGGAGCCGGCCACGAAGGCGTTGGCCCCGGCGGCGGCGGCGCGCTCGGCCGTCTCGAAGTTGACCCCACCATCGACCATCAGCTCCAGCGCCGGGGCCTGGGCGCGCAGCGCGGCAATCTTGGGCAGCACGCTCTCGATGAAGGCCTGACCGCCGTAGCCGGGGAAGACGGTCATGCAGAGCACCTCATCGGTGCACTCGAGGTAGGGGAAGGCCGCCTCGGCAGGGGTGTCGGGGTTGAGGACCAGCCCCACGCGGGCGCCGCGGGCGTGGATTTCAGCGGCCAGGGCGCGCACATCTAGCCGGTCGCGTAGCTCCAGGTGGAACTGGATGGTGCTCGAGCCCTTCTCCACGAAGCGCGTGGCGTAGGCCTCGGGGTTGGTGATCATTAGGTGGGTGTTGATTTCGCGCTCGGGGCCAAGCACCTTGCGGCAGAGGGCCGAGACGTCGGGAGAGAAGGAGAGGTTCGGCACGAAGTGGCCATCCATAATATCCAGGTGCAGCGCGTCCGCACCCGAGGCGCCCACCCGGGCAATCTCATCGCCCAGACGCGCAAGGTCCGCCGCCAGCAGCGAGGGCAATATCCGTATCGACTTCATCTTGCTTCCTTCCGTTCCCACTGCCGCGCATTGTAGCACAATTCGCGAGCGTCGCTCGCAGAGCGCCACCTGCCTCAGCACCCCAGCAGCCAGAGGCCAATGGGCACCGTGAGAATGCAGAGCGCGTGGGTGTTGAGGATCATTGCCGAGACGAAGGGAATGTCCCCGCCGTAAACTTCGGCCATCGACACGCCCACCATCGCTCCGGGCATCAGCGCAATCACCCCAAAGACCATCCGTACCTCTGGCGCGAGCGGCAGCACGTAGAGCAGCGCCAGGATCATCGCCGGAATCACTACCATCCGCAGCAGCGTGACGGCAATCTGCAGCGGCGTAAAGAGTCCGCTCAGCTTCAACTGCCCCAGGCGCATTCCGCAGACAATCGCGCTCGCGGGGATCGTCGCCCCGCCGAGATACTTGTAGAGCGTCTCCAACGCCACACGCGTGGGCAGGCAGCCCATCAGGTCCGCCGAGTTCACGCCGAAGGGGTGCAGCAGCGCCAGGGTGAGCACGGCGGCGGCCAGGGCGGCAATCGGCGGGCGCAGCAGGAGCGAGGGGAGCGTCCGCAGCTTGAGTTTCTGCCCTGTGAAGGTGCGGAAGCCCAGGGTCCACATCATCGTGTCCGAGCCAATGGTGGTGAGCGCGACCATCGCCACCCCCTGCTCGCCCAACGCGGTCCCGGCGATAATCATAATCGGCAGGAAGGAGTAGTTATTCATCGTGCAGGCGAAGTGGAAGGCGCGGCGCGTTGGCGCCCGGAAGTGGCGCACGAAGTAGCGCTTGGCCACCCACCCCACGCACCAGCCCACCACCATAATCCCCACCGCCCCGGCCGGCAAGAGCCAGTTCTCGGCAATCTTCGCGAGCGTATAGTTACGCAGAATCGCCGAATAGAGCAAGGAGGGATAGAAGACCTGCAGGAGCAGTTTCGAGAGCTGCGTGGAGAAGTCCTCGGCAAACCACTGCCGCCGCGTGGCCACCACCCCCACGCCAATCATCGCAAAGATGCCCAGGATCTGAATTGCTATCTCAATCATACGAGTGAACCGTGAGAGGTGAACGATGAGAGGTGAACGATGAGAGGTGAACGATGAGAGGTGAACGGTGAACGGTCGCTGCCCGTTCTGACAGGCCGCGTCCCCGCGGCCTTAACTCCGCGGCAGCAGGCGCACCAGGGCCGCCCCGCGCTCGGCAATCGGCAGGCGGATGCGCGCGTCCCAACCTACCGCTTCGTCGCGCTGCTCAGGGAGGCCATCCGCCGCCGAGAGCACATCCATCGTGGCGAAGGGCCGCTCCCCGGGCAACGCCTCAATTAGGTCCGCCGCGCGGAAGGTCAGCACCGCCGGCTTCCCGCACGGCAGCACGAAGGCGCCCATCGTGTAGCTGCCATCGACTTCGCGCAGGCCAAACTGCAAGAACCACCCCGGCTCGCCCCGCCGGCACCAACGCGCCTCCGGCGCGCAACGCAACATCCGCAGCAGCGCGGCAAAGGTTTCGCGATAGAGTGGCGAGAAGCCGCCCGAGGCGTCCAACATCCACGCCCCCTGCGGACAGAGCGGCATCTCCCGGAAGGCTGCGAAGAGCACCGCCTCGGCGCTCTCCAACACGCGCGGCGAGGCTACGGCCTCGGGGTCCGCCGCCTGGCAGAGCAGCGCGGCCGGCGAAGGGACCTGCCGCTCGACCACGCACCCATCGGCGCGCCAGTAGCGCAGCGCCGTCCGCCCCTGCGCCGTGAAGTAGAGATTGACGGGCAAGCGCTCGCGGGCATCCAAAACTGCCCCCGTGCCTGCCCGTCGCGGAACGCGCCCTGTCGACTGTCGGCTGTCGACTGTCATCTTCCTTACAGCGAGAGGTTCGCGAAGGGATTGTTGCCGAAGTTGGCATGCTTGGCGCGGTTGGCGCGGAGCCACTCGCGCGCATCGGCCTCCGGATCGTTCTCCGGGGCGGCGTCCTTGGCCACCGGCTCCTCGGCCGTCACCGGCTTGAGGGCAATCTTGTGCGCGTCGAGGTCAATCGATTCAATCCGCACTTCGAGCAGCTGCCCCTCCTCGACCACCTCGTGCGCCGAAGCAATCCGCTTGCCCTTGGCCAACGCGGCCAGACGCCCATTGGAGAGGAGCCCATCGACCCCCGGCGCCACCTGCGCAAAGGCCCCGAAGGTGGCAATGCGCACAATCTTCGCGTTCAGCACGTCGCCCACGCGATACTGCGCGGTGAAGGCCTCCCAAGGATTCTGTCGCAGCGCCCGCAGCGAGAGCGAGATCCGCTCGGTCACGGCATCCACATGCTGCACCAGCACCTCCACCTTATCCCCGGGCTTGACCAGCTCCTCGGCCTTTGCGTCGCGCTCCCAGGAGAGCTCGCGCTTGGGCACCAGCCCCTCGGCCCCGCCCAGGTCCACAAAGACGCCGAAGTCGACGATGCGCGTCACCGTCCCCTCGCGCGTCTGCCCCTCGGCGAGTTCGGCGAAGAGCGCCTCGCGCGCGGCCTTCTGCTCGCGCTCCAAGAGCGCCCGGCGCGAGACCAGCAGGTTCATCCCCCGCTCGTCCTCGCCATACTCAGTAATCAGGAAGGTCTGCTTGGTGCCCACGAACTCGGCCGGCTCCTTTGTCCGGAAGCGCTCCATCTGCGAGTAGGGGCAGAAGGCGCGCTGACCGGCCAGGTCAATCTCATAACCGCCCTTGGTCTCGGCCTTGACCAGACCATCGATGGGCGTGCCGGCGGCGTAGGCCTGCGCGATGGCCGCATCGCCGCGCCCGGTGGCCTTATTGCGCGCGGTAAAGGTCAGGTTCCCCTGCCGCATCCCCACGAACCAGACCTTCACGCGCTCGCCCTCCTGGGCCCGCAGCGTGCCATCTTCCAGGATAAACTCCTCCTTGTCCACCACCCCTTCGTCCTTCGCCCCCACATCCAACACCACATAGTGGCCCTTCGTCGAGACCACCCGGGCCGTCACCTCCTCGCCGGGGTTAAACCCGCGCCGATAGTTCAAGCCACTGGCCGCCAACATCGCGGCGAAATCTGCCTTCGCATCCTTCATCTTCTGTCGTTCCTTTGCTCAACAACAAACAAAAAGCGCGCAGATTGTAGCACATCCGCAGTTCGCGCGCCGTCAGGTGGCCCTGCGGGCTGAGAGGAGGCGTTGCCCGTTCTGACCGGCCGCGTCCCCGCGGCCGCGCGTAGTGCTAGAGCTGCTTCAAAAAGAGCCGCCGTAGGAGCGAATCTTCTGCCACCGCCCCATTTAGAATCAGAAAGCACAGCGCCGTCACGCACACCCCCGCCAGCACCACCCCCGCCACATTCGCCAAATAGAAGCGCTTGCGGTCGAACCCCAGCAAAAAGGCCCCAATCGCCCCCGTCACAGCCCCCGTCCCAGGCAACGGCACCCCGATGAAGATCGCCAGCCCCCACTCGCCATACTTCTCCACCACCGGGCGCAACTTCTCCTGCCGCCGCTCGAAAATCGGCCACAGCCGCCGCTCAAACCACGCCCAACGCCGCATCAACCGCAAACACGGCAGCAGCACCTCAAAGACCGCCACCCCCAGCACCACATTCGCCGCCACGCACACCCCCGCCACCAACCACGGACTCATCTCCACCCCCGTCCATTCCACCCCCAGCACCCCCGCCAGGCGCTCGCACATCGGCCCCAACGCAAAAAAGCCCACCGGAATTGACGCGCGCAACTCCAACGCCGGAATGCACGTAATCGCGCACAACACCAAAACCGCAAACAGCCAATTCATCGCCTCTGCCTCCGCAACGCGCTCCCAAAACAAGAAAAGGCCGCCCTTCGGCAGCCTTCCATCTCAACCTTCTTAACTGGCGGAGAGGGTGGGATTTGAACCCACGGTACCCATAAAGAGTACACAAGATTTCCAGTCTTGCGCCTTCGACCACTCGGCCACCTCTCCGTAAAGAAGTGCGCACATTATGGCACAACCCTCCCCCAAAAAGCAAGCACTTTTTGCGCACGCCTGCGAAATACACGCTGGAGGTGAACGGTGAGAGGTGCTCGCTGCGCTTGCGTGAGGGTGGCGGCGGCGCCGCCGAGAGGTGCGCCTACGGCGCGTGAGGTGGCCCTGCGGGCCGTGAGGCGCTCGCTGCCGCTCGCGAGAGGGGCACCTTCGGCGCGCCGGGGGCCACGCCCCCATGCCCCCGCCCACGAGCAAGCTCATGGGCACGCCGGGCCGCGCCGCCTTTGGCGGACGCGTGGGGTTGCCGAGGACGGCGGCACACAGAACACAGAACGCCCGGCCTAGATAGCCCTTCAGGCAGCAGACCCACCACACCGCGCCCTTCCTGCGTGTCTGCGTTTCTCTGTGGTTTCCACCTGCGTGTGTTTCAGCGCGACAAGGCCTCCGCAGCCCTTCTTTTCTTTGTGTCTCTTTGCGTTCTTTGTGGTTGCTAATCCTGCGTGTATTTCGGCGTAACAAGGCCTCCACAGCGCTTCTTTTCTTTGTGTTCCTTTGTGGTTGCTAATTCTGCGTGTATTTCGGCGTGCTTTGCGCTTCTCTGTGGTTTCCCCTCGCGTGTGTTTCGGCGTGACAAGGCCTCCACTGCGCTTCTTTTCTTTGTGTCTCTTTGTGTTGGTAATGTATGTTGTCGTTGAAGGCTTACTGCGGAGTTTGAAGT
>JBJEVY010000076.1:0-62149 GCA_051884775.1 Candidatus Spyradenecus sp.
CATAGCTGCGCGCCGATGCTCCGCTCACTCATCCACTGGAAGTGGCGCTGCGTGAAGAAGCCCAACACCACCCCCAACCGCGGCTTATCGCCAGCTGCCTTGCCTGCAATCGCCTCAAGCACTGCCGGCTGAACCGTAACGGTGCGGATTGGAGCCTCGGGCTGAACGAAGGGGCGGACCTGCAGCGTCACCGGGGCCAGCGGGTCGGTGCGCTCCTGGATCTGGGCAAAGTGGGTGAAGGGTTCACCATTGACCGTGAGGATGACCTCGCCGGCCTGGAGCCCAGCCTGCGCAGCCGGGGTATCGGGGGAAACCTCGGAGATGCCCAGCTCAAGCGGGCCGCGCATCACCCCGCCAATCGTCCACATCCCTGAATCGGCATCGCCCAGGGGTGTATCGAGCACGGTGACAATCTCCCGCGCCTCGCCGCCGCGGTCAATCGTCAGGCGGACCGTGTCATTACTGCCGCCTGCGAGCATACATTCGGTCATCACATCCGACCACGACTGTACTGCGCGCCCTTCAACCGTCAAAATCCGGTCTTTCACGCGCAGTCCGGCCTCCCAGGCGTTGCTCTTGGGCTCCACGTAGCCAATCTCGGTGGAGGCACCCGTGGCCTCGGGCGGGGCGAACCAGGCAATGGCACAGGCGCAGAGGAGGGCCAGCACCACATTGCCCATGGGCCCAGCCACGGCTACGAGGATACGCTTCCAGGGCTTTGCCGGGGGCAGATGCTCCCCGCCGCCCTGCAGCTTCTCCATCCCTTCAGGGTCAAGCTGCGGCAGGGAGACGTAGCCGCCGAAGGGAATCGCCGAGAAGCGCACCTCGGTGCTGCCCAGCTGCCGCTTCCAGAGCGCCGGGCCGAAGCCGATCGAGAAGACATCCGCGCGCAGGCCCAACAGCCGCGCCACGACGAAGTGGCCCAGCTCGTGGATAAAGACGGCCAGACTAAAGAGCACCAGCGCCAGCACAATCGAGATTGGCCAGAGGAGATAAGCGGGCATAGAATCCTTTCGGTATTAGACTTCCAGCGCTTCAAGGAAGCGTTCGCGGTTTCGGAAGCGCGCAATGTGCGTGTAACCCACGCGGGCGAGCAACTCATAGGCGCGGGTGAAGTTGGCACAGACGAAGCGGGCACGATGGGCATCGGCCGAGACGGTGACAGGGATTTCGCGGTAACGGCAGGCGCGCAAGATGGCCTCGCTTGGGTAACACTCCTTGCAATCCTTGGCCCAACCGGAGGTGTTCAACTCCACAGTCATATCTGCGGCCTTGATGGCATCGAGCGCATCGCGAATGAGAGGCGTGATATCTTCAGTGGGGTAGAAGTCGAACTTCTTAATCAGGTCAAGGTGGCCGGCAATGTTAAAGAGACCGCTTTCGGCCATTTCGCGCACAGTAATCCAGTAACGCCGATTTGCGGCATTGACCTCTTCTTCCGTGAACTTTTCCCAGTAAGCGCGTGAGGAATCGAAACTTTCGCAGCCGAGGTAGTGCACCGAGCCGATGGCGTAATCCAGCCGCGGGTCATTCGCCATCGGGGCAAGCCACTCGGCCGACCCATCGAGCCAGTCGAACTCCATTCCGGTGCGGATTTCCATTCGGCCACGCCTGGCCAACGAGGCGAGTACATCGAAGTAACGCTGCTCCAAGTGCGGCTGCATCGCCCACTCGGGCACCTTCTCAACCTTTGGCGCATCGCGGTAGTAGTGGTCGGCAAAGCCGAGAATCTCGACCCCTTGGTCAAGGGCAATCCAGTAGAACTCCTCGGGATTCTCTGCCCCATCGCTGAAGGAGGTGTGGTTGTGGTAGGAGGCTTTCTTCATCCTTAGTGTCTCCCTTTGCCAGTAGCTCGCGGCCCTTTACCGCCACCGTGGCGTGGACCCTTTCCGCGACCACGGTCACGCCCGCGTGTTTTGGCGATGGCCGCCAGGCGCGTCTCTTCACCGTGGCGCCCGCCATTCCACACATCCACGGCCGAGCCCTGCATGTAGGCAAAGTCTAGCCGGCGGTTCGGGAAATCGACCTTCGCCACATAGACCTTGAGGTTCATCCCAGAGCGGATGGTCAGCTTGCCCACGCTCAAGCTCTCGCTGGTGGCGTTGAAGGTGACATACTGCCGGGAGATGCCGGCCACGTGGACCATCCCCGAGAGCTGCAAATCGATGACCTCCACGAAGAAGCCGAAGGGCTTGACGGCCACGACCACCGCGTCATAGACCTGCGGCTTGCGCGCATCGAGCTGCTCCTGCAGGAAGCGGTACTTCTTGATCTCCGTAAGGGCGCGCTCGGCTTCGTCGGCCAACTGTTCGCGCTCGGTGGCGCGGTTGGCGGCACGCTCCAACCAAGCCTTGCCGGGTTGCGCGCGCGTGTTCCCCTCCAGGTAGGCCGCCAACTGCCGGTGGAGCACCAGGTCGGGATAGCGCCGGATGGGCGAGGTGAAGTGGGAGTAGTAGGTGAGGGCCAACCCAAAGTGCCCGTGCTGCTCGGCCGAGTAGAGCGCACGCTTCATCGAGCGCAACACCAGCGCGTGAATGTGGTATTTGAGCGGATGATCGGCCGTCTCGCGCAAGAGCGAAGCCAGGGCCTTGGGCTCGCGCAAGTCGCGCGGGCGAATGCCGAGCTTGCGCAGCTCGAGCTCCAGTTTGGCAATCTTCTCATCCTCCGGCGGCTCGTGCAGGCGGCTGATAATCGGCACTTGGTGGGTGAGCAGTTCGCGCGCCACCGCCTCGTTAGCCGCCACCATACAGCACTCAATGAGCTGATGGGATTCGTCGTTCGAGGCAGCGTGAATGCCCGTCATCCGCCCCTCGCTATCGAGGGTAATCTCCACCTCCTGCGAGGCCATCTCCAGGGCGTTATTCCGCTCGCGAATCTGCTTGAGCTGCCGCGTCAGCGCCAAGGTCTCCTTAAGCATCGGCTGGGTCCGTGGGTCGAGCGTGCCGCAGGCAATCTTCACCGGCCGATCTTCCAAGAGCGCAATTGCCTCCTCATAGGCCAAGCGCTGGGAGGAGCGAATGATACTCTTGGCGAACTGCGTTCCTACCACCTGCCCGCGTTCGTCGTAGGTCAGAAAGACCGAGAAGGTCAAGCGGTCCTCTCCAGGCATTAGCGAGCAGACGCTATTGGAGAGCTGCTCGGGCAACATCGGCACCACCTTGTCAATCAGGTAGACGCTCGTGCCGCGGCGGTAGGCCTCCTTGTCAAGCTCCGAGCCCGGGCGCACAAAGTGGCTCACATCGGCGATGTGTACGCCCAAGACTCGCCGCCCCTGCGCGTCGCGCTCCAGGCTGATGGCATCATCGAAGTCGCGCGCCGTTGCCGGGTCAATCGTCAGGATAAAGCGGTCGCGCAAGTCCAGGCGCTTGCCCGGCTCGTGCAAGAGCGTGGCCACCTGCTCGGCTTCAGCCACCACTGTCTGACCGAAGGCCTCGGGCAGCTCATACTGCCGCAAAATCGCCACCGTGTCGAACGAGGGCTTGTCCGCCGGCCCAATCACTTCCAGCAACTCCGCCTCTAGCCTTTCACTGCGGCCTTCTCCGGCGCGCTGCACCCGCACCACCACGCGGTCCCCGGCCTTTGCGCCCTTCGGATCGGCTAACACAAAGTCATTGCGGTAGACCGGATTGAGCGGCTCAACACTCCATCGATCGCCCACCTTACGCACCGTCCCCACCACATCGCGCACCGATTGCTCCTCAATCGTCCGCACCACCCCCACGGGGTCCGACCGCGTTCCCGGCCGATAGGCCACCGTTACCCGGTCGCCCTGAATGGCCTTGCCGACATCCTGACTCTCCACAAAGACCTGCTTGCCAGTCTCTTCATCGGTGACAATGGCCGCGCCACTACGCGTCATCCGCACCGTTCCCGTCAGCAAGCCCGTCCCTTGACCAGCGCGGTAATATCCTCGCCGCTTCTCCACAATCTCCCCCGAGCGCACCATCTCGCGCAAGAGCCCATTCAGCCGCTTGGCCGCCTTCCCGCGCAACCCGAGCGTTTTAATAATCGCCGGCACGCAGAACACAGTCTCCGGCTCACTCTGAAACAGATACCTAATCGCTTGTTCTTCAATATTCATGCCCCACAGTATACCATATCCCACGCCCCCGCGCTTGGGGAAATCATTAAGTGCGAGGCGTGTTTGCCGATAGACATTGTATATCGGCCTGTTTCGGCAGGCCGCGCATCTCGGGTGGACTTTGCTCGTGGGGCAGGTTAGGGGGCGGGACGGCGGAGGCGGTAGTGCTTCTCCATCCCGTAGGGGAAGTTGTGGGGAAGGTAGTTGAGGACGCGCTGGTTGACCAGGGAGAAGTCGAGCGCGTAGTGGAGGAGGAGCCAGGGGCAGTCTTCAAGGACGAGGGCCTGGATTTTCTGCCAGCACTCGGAGATCTCGGCGGGGTCGCGCGAGGCAATGGCGATTTGATAGAGGCGGTCGACCTCGGGGTTGATATAGTTGGAGCGGTTGGGACCGGGAGATTGGTTGCGCGAGACGAAGAGTTGCATAAAGGTCTCGAGGTCGGGGTAGTCGCCCACCCAGCCCATGAGGAACATTTGGGCTTGGCGGCGGCGGATCTTCTCGAGCATTGCCTGCCAGGTGTTGACGGAGAGCTCGAGTTTGATGCCAATGGCGGCGAGGAAGGAGGCCACGAGCTCCATCGATTCGGTGGTGTCCTGCGTGGCGTTGCCAACTTCGAGGGTGAGGCGGAGGGGGGCGCCGGTCTTGGGGTCGATACCGCCTGGATAGCCGGCCTGGGCCAGGAGTGCTCGGGCCTTTTCGAGGTTGTAGGCGTAGGGGAAGGGGGCCGAACTGGCATCCTGAAGGTGGGGCGGGGCAACGGTGTTGAGGGCTTTGACGCGGCCGCGGTAGTAGGCTTCCCAACGGGCGGTGTCGAAGGCGGCGTTGAGGGCCTGGCGCAGGGGCTTGTTGGGGCCGAGGACGGGGTCGTCCATATTCAGGCCGATGTAGTAGACCTTGAGGGTGGGGGAGGTGAAGAGGCGGATGCCACGGGCCTGGAGGTCGGGGGAGAGCCCCATCTTGGGGTCGATGGCCAACTCCATATTGTTACGGTCGATCTGCTCAAGGAAGTCGAGCTGGCCGGTGAGGAGCATCAGCCACTGGGTAGAGGGGTCCTTGACGATAGGGTAGCGGATGGTCTCGAAGGGGACCTCGCTGTCGTGCTCGGGGTCGATGCCGGCCCAGCCGTACCACTCGGGGTTGCGGTCGAAAATCATTTCGTAGCCGCGCCACCAGCTGCGCAGGGTGTAGGCACCGGCACCGACGGGGTGCTCGGCCAGGCCGTGCTGACCGTAGGTGGCGACGGCTTCCGGCGGAACGGGGGACATGTAGGCCATCGTCAGGAACCAGAGGAACTGGTTGTTCGGGCGGGTGAGGCGGACGCGGAGGGTGCGCGCGTCAAGGGCTTGGAGACCGGGCACATCGCGCGTATAGTCGGTTGCTTCGCCGGCAATGGAGGCTTCGGCAAAGGCTTCCATTCCCTCAATGTGCTTGACGAGCCATTCGCCCGAGCCACCGAGGCGGCGATCGGCCAAGCGTTTCCAACCGTAGACGAAGTCCGCGGCCGTCACTTGGCGGCGCTTGCCCTCGCCAAAGCAGGGGTCTGGGGCGTAGTAGGCTTCGCGCAAATGGAAGGTGTAGGTGGTGCCATCTTCGGAGACCTCGGGCATCGCCTCGGCGGCGGCGGGGACAAGGCGGTATGGACGCGCGGCGTAGTCGTATTCCAAGAGCGGCTCAAAGAGGAGCGACATCGCGCAGTTGACGCTGGTGTCGGCACCGAAGGCCGGGTCGAGGGTGTTCAGGGAGGGCTGCGCTCGGCGGAAGGTGCGGTCCTCGGCGGCCCCGGCAAGGAGGGCAAAGAGGAGGGCGGCCACAGCCAAGAGGTGGCGCTTCATAGGCGCGCGCCCTTGGTGCGGAGGTATTCGGCTAGGCCGGCAGCGCGGAGTTTGCAGGCGGGGCACTGACTGCAGCCGTCGCCAGGGATGCCTTCGTAGCAGGTGAGAGTGCGTGTGCGGATGTAGTCTAGGCAGCCCAAGCGGTCGGCCAAGGCCCACTCTTGGGCTTTGGTGAGGTGCTGGAGGGGAGCGTAGAGGGTGAAGGAGCAATCCATCGCCAGGTTGAGGGTGGCGTTCATCGAGCGGATGAAGGGCTCGCGACAGTCGGGGTAGCCGCTGTAATCGGCATCGCTCACGCCGATCATCAGCTCGGTGATGCCGCGGCTCTTGGCGTAGATGGCGGCTGTGAGGAGGAAGAGGGCGTTGCGGCCTTCCACGAAGGTGTTGGGGAAGGGGGCGCCGGCCTCGCGACCGATGGGCATGGAGCTATCCAGGAGCGAGTTGTGGGTGATGTCGCGATACCAATCAACGGCGATGACTTTGTGCGAGGCGATGTGCTGTTCGCGGGCAATGTTGGTGGCGAGCTGCACCTCGAGCGCGTGGCGCTGGCCGTAATCGAAGGTGACGGCGTGGACCTTGTCGGCCCCGCGTTCGGCGATGGCCTTCATGAGGCAGATGGTGCTGTCCTGCCCGCCGGAGAAGATGACGAGGATGGGGTTCACGGTTGGGCCCTCCATTAACGGTTGTCAACGCGCTCAGGCGCGAGGTCGTGCATCAGCAGGCGCTGGCGGGCGAACTCCTCCCAGCGGGTGGAGGGGCGGCCATAGTTGGCGTAGGGGTCGATAGAGAGGCCGCCGCGCGGCATAAACTTACCCCAGACTTCGATGTAGCGCGGGGCGAGCAGGCGCACGAGGTCGTTCAAAATCATGTTCACGCAATCTTCGTGGAAGGCGCCATGGTTGCGGAAGCTGAAGAGGTAGAGTTTGAGGGACTTGCTCTCGACAATCTTGCGGTCGGGGATGTAACTGATGTAGAGGGTGGCGAAGTCCGGCTGGCCGGTGATGGGGCAGAGGGAGGTGAACTCCGGGCAGTTGAACTTGACAAAGAAGTCGGTGCCCGGGTGGCGATTCTCAAAGGCTTCGAGGATGGCCGGGGTGTAGTGGTCGCTATAGACGGTGGATTTGGCGCCCAAGAGCGTCAGGCCACGCGTCTGGGGGCCCATCGGCTGGGGCTTCTCGGCCGGGGATTGGGGTTGTTGAGCCTGTTGACGGCGCTCTTCGCGGCGCTGACGGCGCTCCTCCCGGCGGCGCTCTTCCCGCGAGCGGCGCGGATTGGGTTGCTCGGCCACCGGCGGCTGTTCGGGGAGCGGCTCGGCGGCGGGCGCTTCGGGCGCGGGCTGCGGCTGTGGATCGGGAGCCGATGGGGGGGGCACTTCGGCAACGGCCGGCGACTCGATGGGCTGGGGCACGGACGGCTCGGGCATCGCGGGGAGCGGTTCGGCGGCGGGCGGCTGTTCGGACGGGACCTCGGCGATGGGCGCTTCGGGCGGTTGCTTGATCTGAGCTGGCGTGCGGCGGGGAGAGCGGGGCTTAGCAACGCGGCGCCCGGGGGGCGTGGGTGTATTCATAACAGGACTTTCTTTCAAGGGGTTAAGCCTGCGGCGGCACTTCAAGCAGGAAAGTGCAGGGGCCATCGTTGAGCAGGCGGACTTTCATATCGGCACCGAAGCGGCCGGTTCCCAGGCGCTCGCCGAGGGTCTCGCGCAGCTTGGCGCAGCACCAATCGTAGAGCGGTTCGGCCACCTCCGGGCGCGCGGCGGTTGAAAAACCGGGGCGGTTGCCGGATGCGGTGTCGGCATAGAGGGTGAATTGGGAGACGAGGATGACGCTACCGTTGACATCAAGCACCGAGCGGTTCATCGCCCCGTGCTCATCCTCGAAAATGCGGAGTTTCAAGAGCTTGGCGCAGAGCTTCGCGGCCTGCGCCTGCGTGTCGCCGGGGGCCACACCGCAGAGGACGAGCAGGCCGGGCCCTTGAAAGGCGGAGATCTGCTCCCCCTCAACGGTGACGGAGGCTTCGGTGACACGTTGGACCAGTAGTCTCATAACTCCTCCTTGGACCCCGGTTGGGGCTTTTGGGCAAGCTGTTGCAGGGCGTAGCGGAAGTTCATCGGGGCTACGCGCAGGCTGTTATAGCGGATGTGCAACACGTGCGCTTGAAGCGTCACCTCAGGAGGCGTTTGCCAATCAAGCGCAACCACAGCGGCCACTGCTTCGGCTTCGGCCACCCCTTCGGGCAGCGGAAGCTCCACGGTGCGCCAATCCTCCTGCCGGCAGCCGCTCGCAAGGGCGGTCAGCAATAGACAGAGGAAGAGGATGCGGCACATCGGGGCGTTCACGGCAGGTCAGCGGTTCAGGCGGATGCCCCGGCGGCGGTAAGTCGGCTCGTCGAGGTCCTGGCCGTGATAGATGGTGTGCTCCACATCGTTGAAGCGGTCCTTGACCACGCCCAGCTGCGGCGCATTGCGGGTGCTCTTGCGTTTAGAGGCCTTCTTGCCTCCTTCGGTGAGGAGCATTTCGGGCTTTTCGGCAATGTCCGCGCCCGGCAGCGAGAAGGCAATGATCACCACCGAGAGTGCACCCTCCGCCGGAGCTAAACGCGAGGTGCCCAGGAGCACTTCGCGGGCCTCCTGGCAGTGCGCGCGCACACCATCCATTAGGGTGCCGAGCTCGCACAGGCGCAGGTCGTCGCCCGCCAGAACCCCCACCAACACTTGTGTGGCATTGGCCAGACGGTCGACCCCCTCGGGGCGGAAGCGCGGGCTGGAGAGGAGCGCCTGCAGAGCGGTTTCAGCGCGGTTCTCGCCCGAACAGGTGATGTCGGCGAAGGTGCACGGCAACCCACTTCCGGAACTTCCCGAGAGCAAGCGCAGAAAGCGCTCGATATCAAAGGCAATGAAGGCCGGGTGGGCTAGAAGCGAACCGAAGAGCGTAATGCCCGCTGCCAAACGTTGGGCAACCGCGCGAAAGGCTTCATCTGCCGGACGCGAGAGTTGCGCTTCGGAGAGGAGTGAATCGAGCGGGACGCGCGCAAAGGCATCTGAGGCCGAGGCAATGGTATTGAGCATCACGGTGGCGCACTGTCGGCGGTCCGCCCCCTCGAAGGCGAAGGGTTCGGTGGCGAAGGTCATCGTGGCTACGCCCTGATTCCGCAACATCTCTAGCAGGCAGGGGACGGCCCCGGAGGTTCCGCCGCCACAGCAGGTGAGCACGATGGCCAGGCGCGGCGTGCCGATTTGCGCAAGCACGAGCGTTGCATCATCACGCAACGCACCCGAGCCGAGCGAACGGTCCCCGCCGGTGCCGCGGCCAGCCAGACGCTTGGCGCCGAAGATGGTGGCCGAGAGTCCAGTGGCGGGTGTCAGCGTCTGCAACACGGCATCATCGGTATCCAGGATGAGGGTGCGAATCGGCGTAGGGGAGGATTCGGCAATCTGTCGGGCAATGGTGGCGGCTGCCCCACCCACAGCGATAAAGAGGAGGTCTTCGACTTTCATCTCTTAGCCTCGCAAGAAGGACTTAAAGCGCGCAAAGAGCGACTGGCTTGGCGCGGCTTGGGAGAGGAGCATCTGCCGCCACTTGAGCAGCCCGAGCACGGTGGCCTGACGGTAGGGCGCATTGGTCATCTCCTTGGGCAGTTGCGTAAAGCCAGCCGGCACGCCGAGGAGGCACGGCAGTGAAAAGATGGCCGAAACACGTTCAGTGATGAGCGGCAAACTCGCCGTGCCGCCGGTGAGTACCACCTGGTGGACATGTGGCAGTACGCCGCGCTCAACGAGTTCGTTCCGAATAATGTTCAAGGTCTCGTCCACGCGCTCGGTCAGCACCGTTTGGATGGCGTGGACGGAGAAGGAGCGGTTGGCGGTGGCGAACTTGGTGGCCACGGCATAGCGCTCGTGGGCAATGTCGGGCTGAATCATCGCCGCACCGCGCTCGAGCTTCATCTCCTCGGCTTGGGCTTGGGAGACATTGAAGGCCAAGGCCAAGTCGTTGGTCAGATGGAAGCCGCCAACGCCTAAGGTGACGGCTGCGGCCACCACACCATTGCAGAAGGCGATGACATCCACTGTGCCGGCTCCAAAGTCGATGACAATCGTGCCGCTTTCGCGGGCCTTGCGATCGAGCACAGCCATTGCGGCAGCCAGGGCCGAGAAGGTAAGGTCTGCCACGCGCATCCCGGCACGTTGAACGGCGGTATAGACGGCTTCAACGGCGGCACTGGGCGCGGTGAGTTCCAGGACATTGGCCACGAGGTCTGTGCCACTCATCCCAATGGGGTTGTTGACTGGCTGCCCATTGACCTCGTAGCGCTGTTGGAAGCGTTGGAGAACGCGCTCGGCGGCATCGGGTGAATCGAGCGAGCCGGCGTTTTGTTCGGCATCTTCCACATCGGCGCGCTCAATAGGGTGGCCAGCCAGAAGGGACTTTCGCCCGGTGCGCGCGATATCCTTGATGGCACCGGCCGAGAAGCTGACGCTTACATCATAGAGCTCAATGTGATGGCGTTCCTTCATCTCGCGCCCAAGGTTGCGCACGCTCTTGCTCACCTCGTCCAAATCACGAATGACGCCCTTCTTTACGCCGGTGGTTTGCGCCTCCAGGCAGGCCTCCACAGCCAGATTTCCATCGACATATTCACCGGCCACAAGGCGTGTGGTCTGCGTTCCGATGTCGAGTGCACCAAGGTAGGTCTTCATCGTCAATTCCTTTAATCCGAGACGGCGATGCGGCCTTCAGCCATCGCGTTGAAGTGGCGTTTGCCGCTCAAGAGGGGGTCGCGCAAGAGCTTGGCCAATTGCTCCAGCCGCTTGAGCATCCCATCAGAAAAGCCCGTTTCATCGCTCATGCCATCCCAGGCAATCTCAATCTTCCGCCCGTCGTAGAGCGAGATGAGCAGGCCGTCATCAGGATGCGAACCGAGCATCGTGATTCGCCGGATGCGGCTAGGGAGACGGTAAGTCGGCTCGGTGCTGGCGCCAATCAGATGAAGCATACACTTGAGGTTCTCTTGCAAGCGCATGCCGGGCTCAATCTCCTCTGGCAGGTCAAAGCCGCTAATCTCCGGGTAGCCTTCGCGTGAATTGGGGTAGGTGAAGAAGATCCCCTCTTCATCCACCGCCAAGGGTAATTGGCCATTGGCTAGACGTGCAATCGGGGTGCGCTCCTCCACCCATACCTCCAACCCCTTGCCCGGCTCATAGGTCATCTGAACCTGCTTAATTAGCGGCATCTGCGTCTGCAACCGCTTGACGAGATCCGACTTGACCAACTCAAATCCGTTGACCGGCTTGGTCAGCCCAAAGAGGTCCAATAGATACTCGCGCGAGAGCACCGAGTTGCCGTGGATTTCAATTCGGCGCGGATCGATGGTGAAGGCAGCGTTCTTCAGGTAGTAGTGTTTGTCGAGCAGGTGCGTGCCCCAGATGACCAGGAAAAGCGAGACAATGTAGAAGCCATAACGCCATAGAAAGGGCGTGGAGGCCGCAAGCATTCGCTCCAGCCGCTCGCGTGCCGGAGAAACTTTCTTGCGTCGGCTTTTGGTCGATGCGGGTAATGGAGCTCCAAATCCTAACTTGTCGTCCATACGCCCGGCCTCAATCGCACTGCGCCCCTTCAATCAATTCCGCGCACAGTTGCGCAAAGGGCTTTCCCGCCCGCGCAGCCGCATCAGGCAGCAAACTGGTGGCCGTACAGCCCGGCGCAGTGTTAATCTCCAGAATGTAGGCTTCGCCCTCAGGCGTAACGCGGAAGTCGATTCGCACCGCTCCTCGGCAAGCGGTGGCGGCATAGGCCTGTTCGGCCAAGCGCTGCACCTTCGCCGTCAGCGCATCCTCTGGCGGATAAACATGCTTGGAGACCCCGGCGGCGTACTTTGCATGAAAGTCGTACCAGCCATTGGGCGCCTGGATCTCAAGCACCGGTAGCGCCTTGCCGTTGACCACACCCACTGCCCACTCACGCCCGGGAATGTACACTTCCGCCAAAGCCTCCCCTGCGGCATCCTGCGCGCACGCTAGGCGAACGGCCTCAGCCCACTGCCCAGGTTCCGTCACCTTTGAGAGCCCCACGCTCGACCCATCGCGCGGCGGTTTGACCACTGCCGGCAGCGGCAATGGACACGGCTTCTCCGCTTCCGCTGCCGTCAAAACGCACCCCTGCGGCACGGATAGCCCCGCCTTGGCTAGAACCTCCTTGGTGGCCACCTTATCCATACAGAGCGCACTTGTGTGCGCACCCGGGCCGGTGTAGGGCAGTTTGAGCGCGTCCAACGCAGCCTGAATGCCGCCACCCTCGCCATAGCCGCCATGCAACGCAATGAAGACCGCCTCAACATCGCGCGGCACTTCATCGGCGCTGTCCTTCGTCAGTCGCGCCTCAACCACATCAAACCCAGCCTCCTGGAGCGCCGCGGAAACCGCCGCCCCGGACTTTAGGGAAATCTCTGCCTCATGGGATGTTCCACCCATAACCACTGCAACTCGTTTCTTCATTGCAATATCCTTGCCATAAACGCCCGTCATTCTATCACAATCCGTAATTGCTTGCCGATCCCCCTTGCGCTGAATCAGATGAACGACACGCCTGGCCGACCTTCTGGCTTTAAGTCGCCTTACCTGCGTTTTCGGAGCAATGTCGGGATAAGAACGGGGCTTGCCGCTTGCGTACCCCAATTGGGGTACCGACCATTCCCCAATTGGGGTACTGACCATTCCCCAATTGGGGTACCACACACATCCGCCCGAGGGGCAACTTGAGCTTGCGGCGGAAGCAACCAATAAGTCCGGGACTTATCGGCAATAAGTCTGGGACTTACCGGCAATAAGTCCGGGACTTATTTGTTTGAATAGCCCCTAGTTGCAGTCGAAGTCGCCCTGAGTGGAGATTGATATGGCCTCTCGTAGAGATTTCTTGACGCGCTTCGCGCGCGCGTGCGCGCGTTTAGATATGTAAGGAGCTCGCAGATGGTTCGTTGCGTTCAGGGATATGCGAGCGGGGTGGGGAGGGTTTTGGTATGATAGCGGTATGAAGTTTTCGATGTTTTTGGCGCTTAAGTATCTTCGCCCTACGCGCGGGGTGGCTTCAGTCGTGACGCTTCTGTCGGTGTTGGGGGTGACGATTGGGGTGGCGATTGTGATTATTGTGCGGGCGGTGTTCACGGGCTTTGGGGACACGTGGCAGCAGAAGATTTTGGCCTTTAAGCCGCATATTGTGATTCAGGCGGCGAATCGGCAGCCATTGGTGGGGGAAGAGGGAATGTGCCGGGCGTTGGAGCAGATTCCGGGGGTAGAGGCAACGTCGCCAAGTATCGAGACGCGGGTGTTGGCGGAGTATAATGGGCGGATTTTGGCGCCGATTCTCTTGGGAGTGGATAGCGAGCGGGTGCAGAAGATGTTGCCCTTTGAGATGTGGAATGGGCGCTTTGATGTGAGTGGCGAGGGGGTGGTTATCGGCATTGATATGGCCGCGCGATTGATGGTGGGGGTGAATGATGAGTTGATGGTCTATTCTCCGATGAACTTGGTCAAGCGCGACGAGATTTATTTCCCCGAGCGGCTGACGGTGCGGGGGATTTATCGGACGGGGCAGGCTGAGTTTGACGGCGGGTATCTCTTTGTGTCGCTGCCGGTGGCGCGGGATTTGGCGGGGGTGGAGATTGGCGCGAACAGCATTTCGTTGCGGGTGGCCGATCCGCAGGCGCTCTCGCCCTTTTCGTTGCAGCCCGACCCGCTCTTGGCACAGGTGCGCGAGGTGGTGCAAGCGCGTTCGCCAATCCGGGCGCTGACGATTAGCACCTGGCAGCAGCTTGACCGCCTAATCTTTAATGCGGTGGCCACGGAGAAGAATATGATGACATTGCTGCTGATCTTTATTAGCGTGGTGGCCATCTTCTGCGTGGTGAATACGATTATCGTGATTACGGTGCAAAAGACACACGAGATTGGGCTGCTCAAGGCGTTGGGGTTCTCGACGCGGCAGTTAACGATGACCTTTGTTTGTTACGGCTGGATTCAGTGTGTGGTGGGGACGGCGCTGGGAGTGGGGTTGGCCTTCTTGGTGTTGCATAATCTGCAGAACCTGGTGGCGATGCTGGCGCACTGCGGGGTGGAGGTCTTCCCGAAGGCGGTGTACGGTCTGGATGCGTTGCCGTGGCGCGTGGAGGCGCTGGAAGTGGCGCAGGTGGTGGTGATGGTGGTGGGCTTTTGTGCCCTCTCTTCGCTGTTGCCGGCGTGGCGCGCGGCCGCGATGAACCCTGTTGATGCCTTGCGCAAGGAGTAAGCCGATGTCTACCCAATCCCCGGCCCTCGTGGCCACTGGTTTGTGCAAAGCCTACACGCTTCACGGTAAGCGCCTGGAGATTCTGCAGCAGGCGGATTTCTCGGCAGAACGCGGCGAGACGGTGGCAATCGTTGGCCGTAGCGGCGCAGGGAAGTCGACCTTGCTGCATGTGTTGGGCGGGTTGGATCGCCCGGCGGCGGGTGAGGTGTGGGTGGAGGGACAGCCGCTCTATGGGCTTTCGGCCCGGCGTCGGACGCGGTTGCGCGCTGAGCGTGTGGGTTTTGTCTTTCAGGCGTATCATCTGTTGCCGGAGATGGATATTGCCGAGAATGTGATGTTGCCGGCGATGGCTTTGGGGCGGCTCTCCGCCAAGCAAATGCGCGCGCGGGCTGAGGCTTTGCTCTCGCGCGTGGGGCTCACGGAGCGCCTGCGTCACACGCCATTGGAGCTTTCCGGCGGGGAGCAGCAGCGTGCGGCGATTGCCCGGGCGTTGATGAATGAGCCGCCGCTGATCCTCGCCGATGAGCCGACCGGGAACCTGGATGCCAAGACCGGCGAGATGGTTCTGGAGCTGCTCTTCGACCTGGTGCGCGAGCAAAATGCCCTCTTGGTGATGGTGACGCACAACCCGGAGACGGCTGCGCGCTGTAGCCGCGTGCTGACATTGGTCGATGGCAAGTTGCAGGCCTAAGCGCGATGGCCGAGCCACGGAACAAGCGTAAAGCGAAGTCCTCGCAGTCTGCCAAGGTGGTCGAGCGGCCGGTTGGCGGTGGGGGGTGGCTGCTCTTCGCGCTGATGGTGTGCGTGGGGGCGGCGGCCTTTCCGGTGGCGATGACGCGCCTGAGCAGCGATGCATTGACGCCCGGGGCCTTCTTTGCCCCGCTTGTGGGATGGTTTGCGACGGCGCTGCTTTCGTTGTGGGTAACGCGGCCAAGCCGGTTTGGCGGGGACCGCCTTGTCGTGGCGCTGACGCTTCTGTTGTTTGGGCTGGGCATTGTTGAGCAATGGCGTTTGGGGACATGGGTTGAAGCGTGGCACGCCTGGCGGGCCTATCTGCCGCTTATGGGGGGCGTAGTCGGGTGGCTCTTCTGCCTGCGGTGGTTGAATGCGGAGCGGTTGGCCGCGCTTTTGCCGCGGGTGCAGTGGCTCTGCTGGCTGGGGGCGCTGGGGGTGTTGGTAGCGTTGCGGCTCTTCGGGCGGAGTTATCGCGGGGGAATGTTCCTGCCGGGGCAAATCAACCCCACTGAGTTGGTGAAGGTGCTCTTGGTGGCCTTTACGGCTGCCTGGTTGCCGGCGCGGACCGAGGCGCTGTCGCGGGTGGTGGCGGGGGTGCCGGTACCGCCGTTGAAGGAGGCGTTGGCCCTGGCTGTGTTGTGGGGGGTGCCGCTGGCCGGCGCGGTGGCTGTGCGTGACTTGGGGCTGGTTCTAATCTTGTGCTTGACGCTGATGTTGATGCTCTGCGTGGCCACGCGGCGGCTGGGGTGGTTAGTAGTGGGGTTGGGCGCGGCCGCGGCGGCGGGGTGGGGGATTCGCTTCCTCTCGGCGCATAGCGCGGTCCGATTCGCCGTCTGGCTCGACCCCTTTCAGGATCCCACGGGCAAGGGTTGGCAGATTGGTCAGAGCCTCTGTGCGCAGTTCGCCGGGGGGCTGTGGGGGAGCGGTTTGGGCGAAGGGATGCCCGGAACGGTCCCGATTGTGACCAGTGACTTTGTCTATGCCGCCTTGGCCGAAGAGTGGGGGCTCATTGGCTGCGCGTTGGTGTTGGTGGCCTTCTGGCTCTGGATTTGGCGAAGTTCCCGGGCGATGGAGGCGACGGTGCTCCCATCGTGCCGCCTGTTGGGGCTGGGGTTGACGGCCTTGATGGGCGTGCAGCTGGTGCTGAATATTGGGGGCGTGACTAAGGCCTTGCCGATGACGGGCATTACGCTGCCCTTCTTCTCGCAGGGAGGCTTCTCGCTCCTGACCTCGCTTCTGCTCTGCGGTTTGGTCTGTGCGTGCACGAACTGCGCGCACGACCGTGCGCGCTAAGCCGACAGCTGACAGCCGACAGCTGACAGCGCTGGCGCTCGATATGACTCTCCCGTCTGAGCCGTTGAAGCATATTCGTTAGACCATAGGTTGGTCCGTCGCGTGAGCGGCTGTCCGCTGTCCGCTGACGGCTGTCGGCTAAACTCAGTACATCCCGTAGCGTTTGGAGACGAGGCTCTCGGGGAGGGCCTTGACGAAACGCGAGGGCTTGAGGTAGAGCCGCTCGCCGGAGCGCGGGTTGAAGCGGTAGGAGGGGGTGCAGAGCAGAAGCGAGCGCTTGGCGCGCGTGACGGCCACGTAAAAGAGCCGCCGCTCCTCGGCTTCGTTACCCTCTTTGATAGCACGCGCCGAAGGGAAGAGGTCTTCATTGCACCACAGGATGATGACGGCCGGCCACTCGAGGCCCTTGGCCTGGTGGACGGTGGAGAGGTGTAGGCCGGGGCGGTCAGCGAGGGCCTGGGCGGACTCCGCATCGACGTTGGTCATCAGGGCTACATCGTAGAGGAATTGGCCGACGCTCTGGTTCTTGCCGAACTGCGAGGCCAGGGCCGCGAGGTCTTCAATGCGCTCTTCGGCATTCTCGTAGGCACGATGGAGGTAGCGATCGTACCACGCATCCTGGAAGAGCGTGACCGCCTTGCTGCCGTTGAACTCGAGGTTTTCTTCCTGATAGCGCCCGAGGATGGCATCGAGCACCTCCCAGTCGGGGCGGGCCTTCTTGGGCATCAGTGTCAGGAGCGCCTGGCGGTCGGGCGGCTGGGTGGCATCGAAGCGCTCGCCGAGTTTGGCCCAGAGCTTCTCGGCAGTCTTGGGGCCAACGCCGGGCAAGAGCCCCATCACCCGGGTGAAGGCGAAGAGATCTGCCGTGCCTGAACAGAGGCGGAGGAAGGAGACGGTGTCCTTGACATGGGCGCTGTCGTAGAAGCCCTGGCCGGAGGTGAGAACGTAGTCGATTTGCAGCCGGCGCAGCTCGGTCTCCAACTCCATCACGTGGTAGTGCGAGCGGTAGAGGATGGCAATGTCGGTGGGCGCAAGGCCGTCGGCCAAGAGGCGCTGGACCTGGCGGATAACCATCTGGGATTGCTCGGAGGCGTCGCGTAGGAAGGTCAAGAGAGGCTTGACCCCGGCGGCCGGGCGCGTCGGTAGGAGCGTCTTCTGGAACTGCTCGGGGTTGCCGGCAATCACGTCGTTGGCCACCGAGAGAATCTCCGGAACCGAACGGTAATTGCGCTCGAGTTTGATAATCTGGCAGCCCGCCCAACGCTTCGGGAAGTCCATAATATTACGGAAGTCGGCTCCGCGCCAGGTGTAGATGCACTGAAAGTCGTCGCCCACGGCCATCAAGTTGCGGTGGTGCGAAGCGAGCAGGTCGACGATCTGCGACTGGATGGTGTTCGTGTCCTGGTACTCATCCACCAAAATATAGCGGAAGCGTTCGGCGTAGCGAGCGAGGACCTCCGGAGCCTGGCGCAGGAGTTTGAGCGTGTTGGTCAAGAGGTCGTCGAAGTCCATCGCGTTGGCCGCACGCTTATCGGCCTGATAGCGTTCGGCCACGGCCACAATCTGCTCGGGGGAGGCGCCAGTCTCCAAGGAGAGGGCGGCGGCCTCGGCGGCCAGGTCGCCCTCGGTGTTGGCCACCTTGCCGATAAGGGCGGCCATCACATCCTTCTTAGGGAACTCTTTGACATTGCTGACCAGGGCCTTGATGGCCTTGTTGATGAGCGAGAGGGAGTCCTCGCGATCGAGAATAACGAAGGAGCGCGTATACCCCAAGCGCTCGGCATAGACGCGCAGGATGCGGTGGCAGACGTGGTGAAAGGTGCCCGACCAGAGGGTGGCAATGGCGGGGCCAACCAACTGTTCGGCGCGCTCAAGCATCTCACGGGCCGCGCGGTTGGTAAAGGTGAGCAGGAGGATGTTCTCCGGGCGGACACCATTTTCCATCAAGTAGGCCACGCGGTAGGTCAGGGTTCGCGTCTTACCGGTGCCGGCCGCGGCCAGGACGAGGAGCGGACCATCGGGTGCGGTGACCGCAGCACACTGTTCGGGATTGAGGAGCGAGGCCCAGTTGGTCATAAGGTTTCTCGAAAGTAGGCAATAGTTCTGGCTAACCCCTCGGCCAGAGGGATGCGCGGCTGCCAGTCCAGAAGTTCCGTGGCCCAGGCGATGTCTGGCTTTCGGCGCTTGGGGTCATCGGCGGGAAGGGGCTTAAAGGCAAAGGTTGAACGGCTCTCGGGCAGAAGCGCCAAGACGGTCTGGGCGATGTCGGCGATGGTGTATTCCTCAGGATTGCCCAGATTGAGCACGGGCACGGCGAGCCCCCGGGGCGCGAAGAAGTCCTCCAGCTGCGTGCGTTCGGCCTGCAGATAACGCTCGAAGGCCCGCAAAAGGTCTTCAACGAATTGGCACGAGCGCGTCTGTTCTCCCCGCCCATAGAGCGTCAGCGGCTCGTTGCGCAGCGCCTGCAGAATGAAGTTGGAGATGACGCGCCCGTCCTGCGGATCCATCCACGGTCCGTAGGTGTTGAAGATGCGCACCAATCGCACATCCACGCCGAACTTGCGCCGATATTCCAGCGCCAATGTCTCGGCCGCACGCTTGCCCTCGTCGTAACAACTGCGGATGCCTAGCGGGTTGACGTGGCCCCAATACCCCTCCGGCTGCGGATGGACCTGCGGGTCGCCATAGACTTCGCTGGTCGAGGCGATGAGCACACGCGCACCGCAGCGCCGAGCCACTTCAAGCACCTGGCGCGTACCATCAAAGGCCGTGGTCAGCGTGAAGAGGCCATCAGCTTGATAGTGCGGGGGCGAGGCTGGGCAGGCTAGGTGGAAGATCCAATCGTAGTCACCCGGAATCGGTTCGCGAACCTCCCGATCCAATAACTCGACCGCCAGCCCGTCTAGATTTCCCCGCAGCCCGGTCCGAAAGTTATCAAGGACGGTTACGCGATGGCCGCGCGCCAAGAGGAAGCGCGTGAGGTTCGCACCAATGAAGCCGGCGCCACCGGTAATGAGGATGCGCAGGGTCATCACGGTAAGAGGGCAAAGAAACGATCTTGATAGACGTCGAAGAGTCCCTTAGCCTTGAGGAGCCGCCCCAGAGGTTTGACGAGCGAGGCATCCTTGGCTGCAGCCGCGAAGGCTTGTTCAATCTCGGCGCGATCGTTGGCAGGCAGGTGGTCGCGGAACTCCTGTTTGGCCTGTTGCTCAAAGGCTTGAATGGCGCGTGGAGCGGAGGCCTGCACCAGACGCATAAAGAGGTGCAAGAGGCAGACATCCCAGGGCTCATCAACCCCCTCAACGAGGGCGGCCGATTGGCTGGCGCGCTGGGCAAAGGCGCGTTTGGCGCGGTCGCGCACCACCTCCAGGGGCTCGCTAATAAGCGTTTCGGTGTAGGCTTCGCGGCGCAGACGGTAGGAATAGCGCAGAATGCGAATCCGCGAGGCGTGCGCTTTCAGAAAGTCGAGATAGTTCTGCGCCTGGGGACCAAAGCCCTCCAGTTCCTGGCTCGAGAGCTCCCCAGGCAGAATCAGGCGGGGCGGGAAGGTTTGCAACTTCCCTTCCCGAACGCGTGTCTTGGTCGGATCGTCCATCGGCTGGGCCAGGAGGGTGTAGTCTATCGTTGTTTGATCAAAGGGGTCGAGCAACCGTTCCGGCGCGCAGAGAATCTGCGTGTGCCGCACAGCATAAACAAAGTCAAACTCGGTAGGCTTCCGTCTCATAACGCGTGCAGTATAGCAAATCTCCGCTCGCGGCGCGAGCAGAGATTAGCCGTTAGCGGTTAGCTGCTAGTTGTTAGCGCGCGTTCCGCGACGGATAGGCTGGTTTGTTAGGAACCGTAAGCCACGCCTTCTCTGGCCAACAATGTGCCAGTCGCACACAGTGCGCCCTGTCGACTGTTCACTGTCGACTGTCGACTATTCCTACTTAGCCGCGCAGGTGGCGCAGAGGCCGCGGAAGAGGACGGTGAGCTCGGTGGGCTTGGCTTCTGCCGGCAAGCCGACGGCTTGGGCCAGTGTGTCCGGGATTGCCCCTAGGTCAATAATCGCCCCACACTGGGTACATTTGAAGTGCGCATGTGGCAAGAGAAGTCCATCGTAGCGCAATTCCAGATCCTCGCTGCGGACTACATTGGCCAATCCCTTCTCCACAAAGGCGTGAAGGACATTGTAGACCGTGGTTCGAGAGAGTGTTTTGAGCTTTGGCCGCAGCGCCCGGTAGATGACATCCACCGTGGGGTGGACATGATGGGTCTGCAGCCAAGCGTAAATAGCCACGCGCGGGGCGGAAGGGGAGAGCCCGTGCGCCCGGAGCGTGGCTTTAATTTTGGCGGGGTCAAGCCCGGCCATTGCTTACTTAGCGAAGTAGCGCTTCAGGAGGCCCTCAAAGCCGGCCCCATGGCGCGCCTCGTCCTTGCACATTTCGTGGACGGTGTCGTGGATGGCATCGAGCCCGAGCTGCTTGGCCTTCTTGGCGAGGTCGAGCTTGCCCTGGCAGGCGCCCTGCTCAGCGGCGGCGCGGAGTTCGAGGTTCTTCTGGGTGGAATCGGTGATGACTTCGCCCAAGAGTTCCGCGAACTTGCAGGCGTGTTCGGCCTCTTCCCAGGCTGCCTGCTGGTAGAAGGCGCCGATCTCGGGATAGCCTTCGCGGATTGCCACGCGAGCCATCGCCAGGTACATGCCCACTTCGGTGCACTCGCCGGTGAAGTTCATCCGCAGCCCCTCGATGATCTCGGGGTCAACGCCCTTGGCCACGCCCACGCGGTGCTCATCGGCCCATTCCATCTTGCCGGTCTCGGTCTTCTCGATGAACTTGGTGCCCACGCAGCCACACTGCGGGCACTTCTCCGGAGCGGTGTCACCCGTGTGAACATAACCGCAGATCGGGCAAACAAACTTCTTCATTGTAGTCTCTCCTTAGTTAGGAATATCGCTCGACGTTCGAGCAGAACGCCGCCATTATAACACATTCCCTATCATTTCTGTCGAGTGAAAAATGCAATGGCTTCAATTAGGGAGTGGGCCTTCTCCTCTCTGTCACCTGTTACTTGCAAAAAAAGAGCTGGCCAGAATACCTGGCCAGCATTTTTATATCTTCTTGGGTGGGGTTGTGTCTGTGTGTAGGAGATGTCTGAAACGCAATTAAAATAGCACACGCGCATGTGTAGTGCAAGTACTTTTTGTTCGTACAACCTCTATTCGCGCGTAAAGGGGGGTAAATAGGCGGCTGATGGGCGCCTTTGGACTGCGCGTATGCCGCAGGCAGATGGTAGGAAGAGGAGAGGGGGATTCTAGTCCACCATGGACCAGTCCTTGGTGGACCCCGAACGAACCTCGGTCGTTAAGAAGCCCTTTTTCTGGGGGCTGGGTGGAGTAGACCAAAGTACAATACTTACAATTTTCTCTGTAAAGCCACCTTGAAGCGACTTGATTCAGCCTGAATCACTCTCACGCTGTCCGGGACTAACAATTAAGTCCACCACCTAATTGAATTAAGAGGGGCTGTTAATTCAATTAAGTGGCCCTGATAATTCAATTAAGAGGCCCTCCTAAAAATTCCTATTGCTCCTCCATTGATTTTGGGTGGGGAGGGACGAGGGTGACAGGCGGCGGGGGTTTTGCTACAATGCGCGCGTGCTTTGGATTGCAAAGCAAGAAAGGATGTATGATGACGATCGAGCATTTTGATGAGGCCTCGTTTGCCGCTGCGGTTGCGCAGGGCGTGGTGTTGGTGGATTTCTGGGCCACATGGTGCGGTCCGTGCAAGATGCAGGGAACCATTTTGGAGAAGATGGCGTTGCCGCCGGAATTGGAGGGGAAGGTGCGCGTGGGCAAGGTGGATATTGACAAGACTCCGGCCGTAGCCGCGCAGTTCCGGGTGCAGTCGATTCCCACGTTGGTGCTCTTTAAGGATGGCTCACCGATTGAAACGATGGTGGGCGTGCAGCGCGCCGAAGTGTTGATCGGTAAATTATCTCAGGCGATTGGGTGAGGATGACTCGGGGACGTGTGTGAAGGCGCACGCCCCCTTTTTGTGGATTGATTATGCGGCGACTTCTCTTTTTGATGGGGATGGGGTTATGCACGATGGGGGCCTTTGCTCAGCAACGTGCGGGTTCGAGTGGAGGACTTTCTGCGGCGGCTTTTGCCCAGCAGGCGCAGGCGTTGCGGGAGGTTCAGCGAACGCTCGCTGCGCTTTCTGCGCGGTTGGAGGCCATTGAGCAACAGCAGGGGGCGTTGGCTTCGCGTCTGAGCGCGGTGGAGCGCGGGGGGGATACTGTCTCCCAGGCGGAATTGGCGGCGGTGCGGAGCGATTTGACGGCCGTAAAGGATGCACAGGGGCGTTTGCGCGAAGAGATTGTAGAGGATATTACCAAGCGCTTAACGGCGTTAGCGCAGAAGCGTGAGGCAGAGGCCCGGCAGGCAGCGAAGGAGGCTGCCGCGCAAAAGAGTGGCTATAACCATATAGTTGAGGCCGGCCAGACGCTTTCGGCCATTGCCCAGGCCTACAAGGTCTCGGTCAAGTCTATTATGCAGGCGAATAACATCAAGGACCCCACCAAGGTGCGCGTGGGGCAGAAACTCTTTATCCCCGATCCCTAACCGTAGGGGTTTGAGCGTGTTATCACAGGAACAGGAGCTGCAATGATTGCATCAACTCACGTTTTCTCATTTGCGATGTGCGCCTCGGTTATTGGCGGTTTGGGCATCTTCCTTTTGGGGATGAAGCAGATTTCCGAAGGGTTGCAGGCTGTGGCGGGCCCCAAAATGCGCCAGTTGGTGGCCGCGGCCACGACCAATCGTTTTGCCGGCGTACTTACGGGCGCGGTGGTGACGGGCATTATCCAAGCCTCGGCCGTGACCACGGTGATGGTTGTCGGCATGGTCACTTCGGGCATTATGACGCTGTTGCAGGCAATCAACGTGATTATCGGCGCGAACATCGGTACCACGGTGACGGCCTGGTTGGTGGCGATCTTTCCGAAGCTTGATGCATCCTTCGGCTTGGGATTGGCCGGTGTGGCCGCGCTGATGTACCTCTTTGCTAAACGTGAAAGCGTGAAGTATTGGGGCCTCATTTTCTTGGGCCTGGGGCTCATCTTCTACGGGCTGGACTTGGTCAAGACGAATATGGAGCCGCTCTCGGCCACCCAGAGTTTCGTCGACGCCCTCAAGGCCTTTGCGGTCTCCGATCCCGAGCACGGCTTTATGCTCTGGGGGATGATCAAGTGCATCTTTGTGGGGGCTGTGGCCACTGCACTCATTCAGTCCTCTTCGGCCACTACGGCGATTACCGTGGTGTTGGTGACGCAAAAGATTATCTCTTTTGACACCGCTGCCACGCTTGTGCTGGGAATGAATATCGGCACCACCGTCACCACCTGGCTTGCGGCCATCGGTGCGCCTACCAATGCGCGTCGTGCGGCGTTGGCGCACACGCTATTCAACCTGATTGGCGTGGTTATTATGGCCCCGCTCTTTCCCCTCTGTCTGCCGTTGGCCGACCGCGTCTTCGGGATTTCGGGGATGGACCCTAATGGGCTGGGCTTTGCCGTGGCTGGTATTCATACGGCCTTCAACGTCCTCAATACGCTGATTTTCCTGCCCTTTACCACCCACTTCGCGCGACTGATTTCTTGGATTATTCCGGATGCCAAGATTCACGAATTACCCCGCTTGACCGTGCTCAATCCCCTGAAGTTGGCCCCCGTTGTGGCCGTGGAACAGGCGCGTAAGGAGGTTGAACATATGAGCCGGCGTTGCGAGACGCTCCTCGACAACTTTAAGAGCGTCCTAGTTGGCGAGAGTGACAAGGAGCTGGAGAATGGCATCTTCCACGCTGAGGAGGAACTTGACGTCCTCCAGCATGAGGTCTCGGAGTTCCTTGGGGTCATTATGACCACCAATCTTCCCTCTGATGTGGCTAATCGCGCCCGCATGCTTCTGCGTGTGGCCGATGAATATGAGTCGGTCTCCGATGAAGCTGCCGCCCTTCTTAAGCAGATTATCCGCATGCGCAAGGCCGGGATGAAACTCTCCGAACGCGGACGTGAAGACCTTATTAGCCTTCACGATATGTGCCGCGACTTTGCGGCCATTGTCTCCGAAGCTTTTCGTCAAGGTAAAGCGCACGCGGCGGATCTTCTCGCCCACATGCATCCTGATGCCGCCGGCATTTCCGCGCGCGTTAAGGAGATTCGCAAGGCCCAGATGACCCGCATGTCTGATCACGACCCTACCATCGATCCGCTCTGCGTTGTAGTTGTGCTTGACATCCTCAATATCTATCGCCGCCTCAAAGAAGATTGCCTCAACATTGGCGAAGCGATGCTTGACGAGGGCCGCTAACACAGTGTTAGCCTCAAGCAACAAACAAGCCGCGCTCAATTGAGCGCGGCCTTTTGTTTTGGTGGGCCCGGAGGGGGTCGAACCCTCGCGCCTTGCGGCACAGGAACCTAAATCCTGCGTGTCTGCCAATTTCACCACGAGCCCAACGAAAAGTGGCGCTAAGTATAACAGAAACAGCTTGAGTAAGCAAGAAAGAGCGAGGCAACCCCTTTCGAACGCAGGAGGTAAGTGTACGCCGTGGCGTGTTTTGCGCATGGGCGGGGGCTTGTGGTATAATGCGCGGCGTATGAGGACATCGTGGACTCTCTTTACACTGGCAGGCTTGCCAATCCGTGCCCATCTTTCGGTGGGATTATTGGTGGTGTATATGCTGATGACGGTGGGGAGCCTGGGGTGGGGGCTCTATCTGGCGGCGGTGCTGCTGGTTTCGATTTTGTTGCACGAGTTGGCGCATACGGCTGTGGCGGTTGCCTTTGGGGGGCGGGTGGTTTCGATTGAGTTGCAATTATTGGGTGGGGCGGCGATGATTTCGCGTTTGCCGCCGAAGGCGTGGCAGGAGACGCTGATGGCGTTGGCGGGGCCGGCGTGCTCGTTGGCGCTGGCGGTGGTAGCGTGGATGGGGAGCGTGGCGTTGGGGCGGGAGTTCTTTCATCCTGAGTATGGGGGGTGGATTTTGGAGACGAATCCCCATTTGCTGATGGCGGCCTTTCTGAACTTGGGCTTGGGGTGTTTCAACCTCATTCCGGCTTATCCAATGGATGGCGGGCGGGTGGTGCGCTCGGCCTTGGAGTGTTTTGGAATGGAGAAGTTGCGGGCGACGACGGTAGCCGTGCGCATCGGGCAGGGAATCGCGGTGTTGTGGGCGGGGCTTTGGGTGCTCTCGTTTGTGGGCGTTAAGGTGCCCTGCCCGAGCGTTGTGGGGGGCTTTGGGGCCTATCTTTGGGATTTGGTTTTCGGCGTTCACTCGTTGCTGATGCCGTTGATTGCGTATATGATTTGGGTTGTCGGCCGACGCGAATTGGCGTATGTGCGCGCGACAACCGCTATGGGAGCTTGGCGATGAGTCTTGCCGTTGGTATTGTTGGTTTGCCGAATGTTGGAAAGTCAACGCTCTTCAATGCGTTGACGCGGGCGCAGAATGCGGAAGCGGCGAATTATCCGTTCTGCACGATTGAGCCGAATAAGGCCACAGTGCCGGTGGCTGATGCGCGCGTGGAGAAGTTGGCCGAGATTTGCAAGAGTGGGCGGATTATTCACGCTACGGTGGATTTTACCGACATTGCCGGGCTCGTGCGTGGTGCCTCCAAAGGCGAGGGGCTGGGGAACCAGTTCCTGGGCAATATCCGCGAATGCGACGCCATCTTGGAGGTCGTCCGCTGCTTTGATAATGATGACGTGGTGCACGTGGAGGGATCGGTGGACCCTGTGCGCGATGTGGGGATTATCGAGACCGAGCTTATCCTGGCCGACTTGCAGAGCCTGGAGAAGCGGCTGGATCGCTTGAGCCGACAGGCGCGCGCCGATAAGTCGCTGGTCAAGGAAGTTGAGGCGATGAAGGCCTTGCAGGCGCACTTGGATGGCGGAAATCCGGCCCGGACGCTGGTCTATGACGATATGGACGCGCTGGCGGCCTGCCGCAAGGAGCTGCACTTCCTCACCGATAAACCGGTCATCTATGTGGCCAATGTGGGGGAGGATGACCTTGGGCAGGCGGATAATGCGCATGTGGTGGCCTTGAAGGGGCACGCCCAGGCCCATGGATGCGACGTGGTGACGATTTGTGCTTCGATGGAGGCGGACTTGGTCGGACTCTCGGAAGCTGAGCAGGCGGACTTCTTGCAATCCTACGGGTTGGAGCAGTCGGGCCTCGATGCCACCATTCGCAAGGCCTATCACACGCTCGGGTTGCAGAGCTTCTTCACCGCCGGACCGATGGAGGCACGTGCGTGGACCATCCGCCAGGGGTGGACTGCGCCGAAGGCCGCAGGTGTCATTCACACTGATTTCGAACGGGGCTTCATTCGCGCCGAAGTGGTCTCCTATGATGATTTCGTGGCGTTGGGCGGGGAAGCTCACGCGCGCGAAAAGGGACTCCTGCGCGTGGAAGGTAAGGACTATGTGATGCGCGAAGGCGATGTGGTCCACTTCCTCTTTAATGTCTAAGGCAAGGATTTTTCATAGTGAAATACGATCTTCCCTCCTCAAACTCCTCTCTCAAGCGAACGCTCCTCACCTGGGGGTTGCCGATTGTTGGATGGGCAGTGCTCATTCTGTTGTGGATGCTCTTTGCTGGGCGCGGCGAAAAGCCCGAAGTTGCGGCGACCGAAACCAAGCCCGCCACCGAAGCACTCCAGCCGCTCGCCGAGGGCGCTCAGGCTCCCGTGCAACAGGGGACTGGAACTGCCGCTACACAGCCGGCCTCTACGCCCGAGGTTAAGCCTGTCACGCCCGAGGCGTCGACCAATATCTTCCCTTCCACGCCCTACGACTTTGCCGGGGCTGTCTCCTTCATCGGTCTGCCCAATGAGCGTGGCTGCGGAACGGGGATCTTGGTTGATCCGGTCAAGCGGAAGGTGCTTTGGGCGAAGTCGGCCGAGAAGGCCGTGCCGATTGCTTCGATGACCAAGATGATGACGATGCTGTTGGCCGAAGAGGCGATTCAAGCAGGCCGCATTACGCGCGAGACGGTTATCCCCGTCTCGGTGGAGGCCTACAAGATTGGCGGCTCGCAGGTGTGGCTTGACCCGAAGGAGGCCTTCCCCCTGAGCGAACTGATGAAGGCGATTGCCATCAAGTCGGCCAACGATGCCGCCTATCTGGTGGGCGAGTATTTGGGCGGTGGGGACATTGGGGCCTTTATTAAGGAAATGAACCGCCGCGCCAAGGCCTTGGGCATGATGCATACCACCTTCTATGACGCCCATGGTCTGGGCGATGCTGCCAAGCGTGATAACCTATCATCGGCCTATGATATGGTGCTCCTGGGTGAACACCTGCTCCGCTATCCTGAGACCATGCGCTTGGCCTCAACGCGGATGGACACCTTCCGCAATGGTAAAACCGAGCTCAAAAATCACAACAATCTCGTCTATCAGCGCGTGGCGGGCGTGGACGGTCTAAAGACTGGTTACACGCGCGCTTCGGGTTATTGCGTCACCTTCTCCTGTCTCCGGGGCGGCCGCCGATTGGTTGGCTGCGTCACCGGGTTTTCTACAGCCAAAGAACGAGACGCCTTCTGCAAGGCGCTTCTCGCATGGGGGTACACCAAATGAAGCATACAGTACAATTCGGTAAGTGGGCGCGTGGTTTCTGCTTGGGGCTTTTAGGCCTGGCACTTTTCGCTGGGTGCACCACGGGCATTGAAGGGCGCATTGAGTCGAAGCAGGAGGTTTTCTCCGCCTATCCAAGTGAGGTCCAGGAGCGACTTCGTCGCGGGCAGATTCGCCTGGGCGATGACGCTGAGGCCGTTTGGATTGTCTACGGCGAACCACGTGAACGGCTGCGCCGGATGGATGCCAATGGGGTGACGGAAGTATGGATCTACAAGATTCTCGGCTACAACGAGCGCCTTTATCCCACGGTGCGCCCAGTTTACCGTGATGTTCGTGGGCATGTCCGCGGCAGTTACTACCTTGAGGATTTGCCCGAATACGAGTGGAAGGAGGTCCTTCGTATCGAGTTCTCGAAGGGCCACGTGACGGCGGTTCAGCAGACGAACTAATTGCCTTATTTCAGAATCTGCCTAAGGAAGTGCCCGGTGTAAGAGCCGGGCACTTTTGCTACAGCCTCGGGGGTGCCTTGCGCCACGAGCGTGCCGCCCCGGTCGCCGCCTTCGGGGCCAAGGTCGAGGAGCCAATCGGCGGATTTGATGATGTCAAGGTTATGCTCGATGACGACGATCGTGTTACCCTGGTCGCGCAGACGCAGGAGAAGGGTGAGGAGCTTGTGAACGTCAGCGAAGTGCAGGCCGGTGGTCGGCTCGTCGAGGATGTAGAGCGTGCGCCCGGTGGCGCGCTTGGAGAGTTCGGTGGCCAGCTTGATGCGCTGGGCCTCGCCGCCGGAGAAGGTGGTGGCGCTTTGGCCAAGCTTGATATAGCCCAGGCCAACCTCCGCGATGGTGCGCAGCTTGTTGGCAATGGCGGGAATCTCGGCAAAGCACTCCAGCGCCTCGTCCACGGTCATCTCAAGCACGTCGGCAATGGACTTGCCTTTGTAGCGCACTTCGAGCGTTTCGCGGTTATAGCGTGTGCCGCCGCACTGCTCGCAGGGCACATACATATCCGGCAGGAAGTGCATCTCCAGGCGCTTGAGCCCCTCGCCCTGGCAGACTTCGCACCGGCCTCCCTTGACATTAAAGGAGAAGCGCCCGGGCGCATAGCCACGCATCTTGGCCGCCGGGGTTTGGGCGAAGAGCTCGCGGATGGCAGTGAAGCAGCCAGTGTAGGTGACCGGGTTCGAGCGCGGGGTTCGGCCGATAGGCGATTGGTCGATCTCAATCATCTTATCGAGCGCCTTGAGGCCTGTAATCTTGCGGTAGCGCCCGGGCTGCTCGCGCGCACCGTTGAGGGCGTGGGCTAGGGCCCCCTTGAGAATATCGTCGACGAGCGTGGATTTTCCCGAGCCCGAGACGCCCGTCACGCACACGAAGCACCCCAACGGCAGGCGTACGGAAAGGTTCTTGAGGTTGTTGCAGGTGCAGCCCTCGAGCGTGAGCCAGGCCTTGCCCGGGGCTACGCGCTGGGGGATGGGGACGGCTTTACGCCCGGTCAGGTAGTCGGCCGTCAGCGAGCGGCGGCACTTAAGGAGCCCGGTGGCCGGCCCTTGGTAGACCACCTCGCCGCCGAGGCGCCCAGCCCCGGGCCCGATGTCGATGAGGTAATCGGCGCGGCGGATCATCTCCTCGTCATGTTCCACCACCACCACGGTGTTACCGCGCTTTTGCAGGCGGTGGAGCATATCAATCAAGCGCTCGTTGTCGCGCGGATGAAGGCCGATGGTCGGCTCGTCAAGGACGTAGAGGACGCCGACCAAGCCGCTGCCAATCTGCGAAGCCAGGCGGATGCGCTGCATCTCGCCGCCCGAGAGGGTCGAGCTTTCGCGGTCGAGCGAGAGATAATCCAGCCCGACATCCACCAAGAAGGCTAGGCGCTTGCGGATCTCCTTGAGGATTTCGGCGGCCACATGCGCTTCGTGTGCCTCCAGTGCCTCGCGCACCATCGTTTCGGAAGCGGGCGTGGTGCCATTCAAGAGCTCATCGAAGAGTCGTAACGCCTCGCGCGCCGGAAGGTGCAGCACATCCGGTAGGGTCCAGCCGGCGACCGTCGCCACGCGGCTCTCCGGACGCAAGCGCGCGCCGTGGCAGTCGGGGCAGAGCTGCGGGGCGAGGAACTGCGAGAGTGTTTCGCGCGTATCATCGTTGTCACACTCGGCGTAACGGCGTTGCAGGTTGGGCAGAACACCCTCAAAGGGCTTGTCCATCGTGTTGCGCACGCCTTTGAGGTAATAGACCAGCGTGACCGGCTCGCTACCTGTGCCGTGCAGTAACTCTTGGCGGAAGCGTTTGGGCAACTCGCAGAAGGGCGTTTCGACATCCACCCCGCGCGCCTCGGCGAAAGCCGAGATGAGCCAATTGTAGTACATCAGCAGGTGGTGGCCGCCGCGGCGCCAGCCTACGATCGCTTCGCGCAAGGGCTTGGTCTTATCGGGCACCACGAGCGCCTCATCAAAGACCATCAGCGCGCCAAGTCCAGAACAGGTTGGGCAAGCGCCATAGGGCGAGTTAAAGGAGAAACTTCGCGGACGCAGCGCCTCAAAAGAGATGCCGCAATCGGCGCAGGCATTCTTCTCGGAGTAGAGCGTGCTCTCGCCGCCGACAATCTGCACCTCCACCAGCCCCTCGGAGAGGCGTAGCGCCTGTTCAATGCTGTCGGTTAGGCGCGTACGAATGGTCGGCTTGAGGACCAAACGATCGATGACCGCATCAATTCGGTGTGGGCACTTCTTGTCGAGTTCTGGCCAGTCGCTTTCAATCTCCACCAGCGCGCCATCCACCCGTGCCCGGATGTAACCCTGGCGCAACATCAACTCGCGCACCTCCTCGTGCCGCCCCTTCCGTCCCCGGACGATGGGCGAGAGCAAAATCAACTTCGTTCCCTCCGGCAACGCCATCAAGCGGTCGACAATCTCCTCGGCGCTCTGTGGGCGGACCGCCTTGCCGCACTTCGGGCAGTGGGCGTGGGCAATGTTGCCCCAGAGCAGACGCAGGTAGTCGAGAATCTCGGTGACGGTGGCCACGATGGAACGCGGGTTACTGCCGCTGGCCCGTTGCTCAATCGAAATGGCCGGGGAGAGACCTTCAATATGCTCGACCTCGGGCTTCTGCAGCTGATCGAGGAACTGGCGGGCATAGGCCGAGAGACTCTCCACATAGCGCCGCTGGCCCTCGGCATAGAGCGTGTCAAAGGCGAGTGAACTCTTCCCAGATCCGGAGAGTCCGGTAATGACAGTTAGCGAGTTGCGCGGAATGCGCACATCGATATTCTTCAGGTTGTTTTGCCGCGCGCCGGTAATGACAATTTCACCATTCTCCTCGTGCGCTGAATGCTTCCTGGCCATTACCTTCTCCTTACTTACATGCGCAGAACGGCCGCACGCGGGCAATTTCACGCTCGCCGCAGGCCACCATCACCAATCGGTCAATTCCCAACGCAATTCCGGCCGTCGGCGGCATCTCGGGTAAATCGGCCAAGAAGGCTTCATCGACGGGGTAGGTGGGCAGCCCCCGTGCCTGGCGCATGGCAATGGTTTCTTCGAAACGCCGCCGCTGTTCGGCCGCATCAATCAATTCTCCATAGCCGTTGGCAATCTCCATGCCCTCTAGATAGGCTTCGAAACGCTCGGCCACGCGCGCGTCGGCAGGGTTCACCTGCGCCAGCGCCGCCGCCTGAACGGGATAATCTGTGAGGTAGGTCAAGCCCTCGCGCGGCAACGCCGGCTCAATCTTAAGGGCCATATCCTCGTCAAAGCGGTCCTCATCCCACGCCTCCAGCGGGTTCCACCCGGCCCACTTGCGGTAGGCTTCGGCCACCGTCAGGCGCCGGGGGGGAAAGTCACGCCCCAAGACGGCCGAAACCAACGCCGCCACATCCTCATAGAGTGCTTCAATTCCCTCGCCCGGCCGATACCACTCCAGAAGTGTGAACTCCGGATTGTGCTTGCGGCCAATCTCACCTGCCCTAAAGCAGGGACCCAGCTGATAGATCTTCCCCGCCCCATGTGCCAACAGGCGCTTCATGTGTAGCTCGGGGGAGGTGCGTAGCCAGTGGTCACCCGAGGGTGGGGGTTCCAGAAAGGCCTCATTCGCCGGCGCCGGAATTCGCACTGGCGTCTCCACCTCCGTAAAGCCGCGCTCATCGAAGAAGCGCCGCACGCGCCGCAGGACCTCTGCCCGGCGCACCAACGCCTCCCAGGCCACCACGCCGCTATCGCTTGTCACTGCTGGATTCATTTACACCCTCAATAAAAAGCAACCACAAAGAACGCCCGTTCCCCGTGGTTGCCATTCAACAAACGCACTGTATGCGGTTACTTGCGCATCCGGCAGAAGCTTTCGATTGCCGAACGGAAGTCCTTGGCGAAGACGCCCGCGGTCTTGCGGTCAATCGCCGTCTTCACGCACTTGGCCACGAAGGTCTCCAGGAGGAACTGACCGAAGGCGTGGAGGTTGTTCTTGGTCTGCAGGATGAGGGCAAGCACCTCAGTGCGCGAGGTATCTTCCTTTGCAATAGCCTGGCCAATCACATCACACGAAGCGATAATCTTCTCGATGCGTTCTTCGAAGGTGCCCTCGTTAATCAGCGCGATATCGCGGTTGGTCTGACAGAAGCTGCGGATGCCCTGATTGAATTGCTCAGAGAAACAAGCAGGGGCGGCAGCCGCAATCGCTTTCTGGACCGCTTCGGCGATGTAGTCGTCGAGCAACAGCTGGCCCAACTGATGGAGCGCATTCTTCGCCGCGCTCACCTGCAAAAGCGTGTCCGTGCAGGGGGACTTCGACTTGATCATGCGCAAGATACCCTTGCACTGACCAACAACCTTGTTCAGTCGGCGCTGAAATGCCAATTTGTCTGCTTCATCAATCATGCAATAACCTCTGCATTTATACTTGGTTCACCGAAATGGTGCCCAACCAATTGCAACTATTGTAGTATATGCTCCGCCCGAAAACAAGGATAAAAACGCCATTTAGAAGGAAAAAGCGCCCATTGGGGCCGAAAAGACGGCTTTGGAGCACTTTTCCTAAGGCGTACATAGGCGATTTGGCGGAGCAGTACATCTAGGGAGCTGCTTTACCGGTCACTCTTGCGTGGGTGTTTTCTTGCCCTGCAACAGGGAAGCTTCTAGTTGCGCCAAGGGGCCATAGTGCGTTTCCAACCACGCTGCGCCATCCTCGCCACGCCGGCAGGCCGCATTGAGGGGCACGAGCAGCGCCCGGTAGTCTCCGGCATGATGACGCGTGATTAACGCCTGCAACAAGGTTGCCGCGTGCGTGTAGCCCTTGCGATAGTCTGCCTGGGCCGGATCGACCCACCGCGTTGGCTCGGGGAGGATAACATAGTCGCGCACATAATCCGCAATCCCTTCGACCAACCAGCTCGGCGTTGTCCCTCCAGGATAGCCCTGCACCACATGCGTGAACTCATGGAGCACCATCCCTGCATCCTCAGGCATACGTTGCATATAGGGCGCCGAGAGGGTAACCGCCCGCCCAAGGGTCACCCCAGGAGGCGCCGAGGGCTCTTCAGTCAAGGATACCTCAATAGGCGTTAGATCGTCTGCCACCCCCAAGGCTTCGGCAATTCGAGGCAGATAGACCGTGGCCAAGCCCTCCAAGATTGCTTGCCGCCCCACCGAGATTCCCGGCGCAAAGCGCAATCGTTCGCCTGGTTCGGCCAACCCCAATACTGCTAATATACAAATGGCCCCGGCAATAATTAAGCGCTTCACAGAATGCTCCTTTCGTTATGGTCATCATTTTAAGCTTGCCTCGGTTATTCCTTGGCGAACCAAGGGAATGTTAGCAAAGCGTCGGCGCCAGAGACAAGCCCGCCCGAGGTCACCGTGTACCCCAATTGGGGTACACGCGATTCCCCAATTGGGGTACTGCCTGTTCCCCAATTAGGGTACACATCATTCCCCAATTGGGGTACCACTCGCGTCCGCCCGGGGGGCGACTTGAGCCTGCGGCGAGGGCGATTGATAAGTCTGAGTCTTATTGGAATTAAGTCTGAGACTTATTGCAATTAAGTCTGAGTCTTATTGGAATTAAGTCTGGGACTTATGAATTGGAGGCTGCCGAGGGGCGGGTTTGCAAGCGGTGGAGGCGGAGTTTTGCTAGAATGGGCGCTATGAGTGAAGAGTTTGACTACGATTTGGCCCACACGCGCAACTTTTGTATCATCGCGCACATTGACCACGGCAAGACGACGCTGTCGGACCGGATTTTGGAACTGACGAAGGCGATTGAGGCGCGTCAGTTGAAGGAGCAGACGCTCGATGCGATGGATTTGGAGCGCGAGCGCGGGATTACCATCAAGAGTCATCCGGTGACGATGCGCTACACGGCCGAGAATGGCGAGCACTATCGCTTTAATCTAATCGATACGCCCGGCCACGTGGACTTTGCCTACGAGGTGAGCCGCGCGATGGGCGCGTGCGAGGGGGCTATCTTGATTGTGGATGCCGCTCAGGGGGTGGAGGCCCAGACGGTGGCCAATGCCTATCTGGCGATTGACGCGAACTTGGAGATCATCCCGGTGTTGAACAAGGTGGATCTGCCGAGCGCGGATGTGCCGGGGGTGATTCATCAGATTGAGGATGTGCTGGGAATCCCGGTGGATCCGGTGCTCAAGGTTTCGGCGAAGACGGGCGAGGGGGTGCGCGAGGTGCTTGAGGAGGTGGTCCGCCGGGTGCCGCCGCCGAAGACCGAGCGCGCGCAGGGGCCGCTGCGGGCACTGGTCTTCGATTCGGTCTTCGATGTCTATCGCGGGGTGATTACCTATGTGCGCGTGGTGGATGGGGCTATTCGCGCGGGCGATACGCTGCGCTTTATGAGCACGGGGCAGACAACGCCGGTGAAGGAGGTGGGGATCTTCTCGCCGAGTCAGAAGCCGGTGGAGTTGCTCGAGCCCGGGCAGGTGGGCTACATCGTTGGAGCCATCAAGGACCCGGCGGAGATTAAGATTGGCGACACGCTCACGAGCGAGCGCGATGGGGCCGAAGAGCCGCTGCACGGCTTTAAGGAAATTCACCCGACTGTCTTCTGCGGCATCTACCCGGTGAGCACCGATGAGTATAACAAGGTGCGGATGGGTCTGGAGAAGCTCCACCTCAACGACTCGGCCTTCACCTTCCACGCGGAGAGTTCGGCGGCGTTGGGCTTCGGCTTCCGGTGCGGCTTCCTGGGGCTGCTGCACATGGAGGTGGTACAGGAGCGGCTGCGGCGCGAGTTCCAGCTGGACATCATCAACACCCATCCGGCCGTTATTTATAAGGTCACGCTCAAAGATGGCACCGTCTCGGAGATTGATAACCCGGTGCTCTTGCCCGATCCTACGCGTATCGAGGTGATTGAAGAGCCGATGATCAAGGCGCGCATCATCACGATGAGTGCGTGTATGGGCGATATTATGCGCCTGGTGCTCGATCGCCGCGGCACGGTCGATTGCACCGAGACGCTCGATGCCCAGCGCGTCATCCTCACCTGTGTCCTGCCGCTCAACGAAATCTTGATTGACTTCCACGATACGCTCAAATCCGTCTCGCGCGGGTATGCCTCGATGGACTACGAGCCGCATGGCTACCAGCTCAGCGACATCGTGCGGATGGATATTCTGCTCAATAGCGAGCCGGTCGATGCCTTTAGCTGTATGGTCCACCGGACCCGGGCCGTGGCGCGCGGCAAGCAGATGTGCAAGGCCTTGAGCGAGACAATCCCGCCGCACATGTTCAAGATCCCGGTGCAGGCGTGCATTGGGCGGACGATTATCGCCCGCGAGGACATTCGCCCCTTCCGCAAGGACGTGACGGCTAAGCTCTACGGCGGCGACGTCACGCGCAAGCAGAAGCTGCTCAAGAAGCAGGCCGAGGGCAAGAAGCGAATGAAGGAGTTCGGGTCGGTGAATGTGCCGCAGTCGGCCTTCATCGCCGTGCTCAAAGGAACTGCGGAGGATAAGTAATGGAGCCGACCCTCTTTTCTGGCGAGGCGTTGCACCTCGACTTTTGGACCTACTTTATGACGCCCTACTTCTGGAGCGGCTTTATGGGCTGGTGCGTGGCCCAGATCATCAAGATGACCCGTGGTGCCATCCGGACCAAGAGTCTGGACTTCACCTACTTGATGAGCACTGGCGGGATGCCCAGCGCCCACTCCTCGCTGGTCGTCGGTGTCTTCGTCTCCCTGGGGTTGGGCTTGGGGTGGACGCACCCAATTACCGTGGTCTCGAGCGTGGTGGCCACCATTACGATGTTCGATGCCGCCACCGTCCGCCGCGCGGCCGGGCTCCAAGCGCGGCTGCTCAATAAGATTACGCGCCAACTCTTCGTCGAGCGCACCTTCTCGGCCAAGCCGCTCAAGGAGATGCTCGGCCACACACGCACCGAGGTCCTGGGCGGGATGATTACCGGCACCTGCGTGGCCATCGCCGTCACATTCTTCTGGGCCAAGGTCATCAACGGTTAACCCTGTGCCGGCCCAATTGGGAGGTCTTTGCTTATGCCAACGTTGATTCTTCCGCGCGATGCCACTGCGCACCCCTTCGCCCATTGGTTGGTGAACAAGGCCTATAAGGCGGCCGTGCGCGAGGGCTTTACGCCCCGCGAGTTGCGTCTGCCCGTGCCGCCTATCGAGCACCCGGCGATTCTCTCGGAGGCCGCGCGCTTGGGGATGACCTGCACCCAGGGCCGCGTGCCGGAGCTCTCGCCGCCCAATGCCCTGGTCGCTTTTCTGGCCGGTACGGGCGAGGCCACGCCGCGCCAACTCCCCCTGGCTTTGCCGCCGGAGGCGAAGTTGACCGATTGGCACGCGCACACGCAGTTTGCCTACTGCGGGCGGGGGATTGACCTCTTTGATGCCGCCTCCCTCTCGCTCACCCTGGGCGTGCAGGTCCAGGGCTTCTCCGAGCATGCCTTTGCCCTCTACTTCCCCGGCGATGCGCTCAAGTTCTACTGGCAGTCCGACCCCGACTTCGTGGCGCGCTGCTGGGCCGAAAAGGGGCGTGGCCGGATGGTGGCCTACAAGGCGATGGTGGCCCAGGCGCGGCAACTCTTCGGCACGCGCGTTCGCTTTGGGTTGGAGGTTGACCTCTTTGGCGGGGGGCGCTTCTGCCTGGCGCCGGAGGACCTCGAGGGCTGGGATATGCTCATCGGGGCCATTCACGAGGTGGAGGGGGTGAATGCCGCCACGCCGCAGGCCGAAGCCGAGGTGGCGTGGATGCGCGATGTGGAGCGTCTCTTGACCTATCCCATTAAGATCTTGGCCCATCCCTTCCGCTATTGGCCGTGGGGTCACCGCCCCGTGCCGCGCCACCTCTACAAGCCCGTGGCGCGAATGCTCGCCCAGGCCGGCGTGGCCGCGGAGATTAACCACCACAAGAATCCCTTCGAGTTGGACTTCTTCCGCGACTGCCTGGAGGAGGGCGTCAAGATCTCCCTGGGCACCGACGCGCACATCACGCGCGACATTGCCGACCTCCAGCCCCACTTGCAGACCCTCGACGCGCTGGGCATCAACACCCCCGAGCTGCGCGCCAAGCACATCCTTGCCACGGAGTAGCGATGAAGTGGCAGTTGGCAGAGGCGCCCGAGCGCGCGCAAGTCGAGGCTGTGGCGCGGGCGTGTGGGATTGAATCGCCCTTGATTGCCGCTGTGGTGGCCCGCCGCTTGGATGGGCAAAGCCCCGAGGCCTACCTGGCCCCAGCCGAGGCCCCCCTCTCGCCGCCCGAGGACTTGCCGGAGATGGACCGGGCCGTCGAGCGTATCCGCCTGGCCATCGCCCGAGGCGAGCCCATCTCCGTCTTTGGCGACTACGATGCTGATGGCATCACCGGCACGACCCTGCTGGTCAAGGCGCTGAAGGCCGCCGGCGCGGCCGCCGTCCAACCCTTCTTTCCCGACCGCGAACGCGAGGGCTATGGGCTGACGGTGGAGGCCCTGACGCGTTGCCTCGCGCGCCACAAGCCCGCCCCAACGCTCCTGATTACCGTCGATTGCGGCATTACCTGCGCGGCAGAGGTGGCGTGGTTGGCCGAGCGCAACATTGAGGTGGTGGTCACCGACCACCACACCCTGCCCGAGGGGCTGCCCCAGGCGGTGGCGGTGGTCAACCCGCAACGTCTGCCCGAGGGTCATCCGGCACGCGGGATGTGTGGCTGCGCCACCGCCTTTACCCTGGTGCGCGCGCTGGAGGCCGCCGGGCTCCCGGTCCACGCCGAGGAGTATCTGGACCTGGTGGCCGTGGCGACGATTGCCGATGTGATGGCGCTCACGGGCGACAATCGCACCCTGGTGGCGCGCGGATTGGCGTTGCTCGCCTCGGGCCGCGGAAACCCCGGCCTCGCTGAACTCTTGCGCGCACTGCGGGCCCCGAAGGCGGTTGGCTTCCCAACGGCCGAAGAGGTGGCCTTTGGGATTATCCCCTGCGTCAATGCCGCCGGGCGAGTCGGCTCGCAACTCTTGGAACACTACCGCCAGGGCGGTGCCTTCCGGGGGCTTTACGACTTTGAGAGTCGCCTCTCACCCCTCCATCGCGTCTACCGCCTCTTGGCCGATGGCGAGGCGGGACGGGCCTTTGCAAAGGACTTGATGGCCCTCAATCGCTTGCGCAAGCAGGCGGAATCCGAGTTGCACAAGTTGCTTGCGGGCTGCACGCCCAAGCCGGGCGAGCAGGTGATGATTGTCCCCTGCCCGGAGCTCTACGCCGGGGTCGCGGGCATTGTGGCCGCGCGGCTGATGGGGCGGGTGGGCGTGCCGGTAGCGGTGGTCTGCCAAGATAGCGCGGGCAACGCCCACGGCTCGATGCGTTCGTGCGGCTCGTGGCACGCGGTCGAGGCCCTGCGCGCGGTCGAGGACCTCTTGGCCAACTACGGTGGGCACGCTAAGGCCGCCGGCTTCGTTCTCAAGCCCGGGGCCTACGCCGACTTCTGCCGCCGCCTACCGCAAGCTTTCGCCGGGGGCGATGCCACCGAAAGTGCCACCTACGAGGCCGACCTCACCGGCGAGAGTGCGCTCTATGGCGACCTTTGTCGGGAGCTCAAGCGCCTAGAGCCGATGGGCCACGGTAACCCCAAACCTATCTTCCGCGCCACCTTCCGCGTCGAAAGCGCCCGCATTATTGGCAAGACCAAGGATCATCTGTCTCTGCAGTTGACCCCGGTGCCGTCGGGCGAGCCGCTCAAGGCCGTCTGGTTCGGCCATGGCCGCGAAGCCGAGCGTTGGCCAGTTGGCACGGAAGTGCCGTTCTACTTTACCGTTAGCGAGGACACCTTCTATACCACCCCGCGCCCTTCGCTGATGATTGTCGAGGCGGAGGCAAGCAGTTGCTAGGAGAAGAGAACCCATGAATAGGAGAAGTTTTTTGGCCGCCCTCGGGGCGACTTCGCTGGCCGGTTTGGCCAACGCCCAAGAGCCCGCGCCCCAGGCGGCCTCAACCGTCGGCGCAACGCGCTTTCACGTCCAGTTCACCGGTCCGGACACCTGCGATGTCCGTTGGTGGACCGCCGCCCCGACCACCGGGCGCGTCCGCTGGCATCAAGGCGATGGGGCCTGGCAGAGCGCCGTGGCCACGCGCGATGGCCTCATCTGCGCGAACACCTGCAACCATTGCGTCACCCTCCGGGGCGTGAACCCAGCCAAGCCGCTCATCCTTGAGGCCTGCTCTCAGGCTTGCAAGACCTTCGAGCCCTATCGCATCATCCTGGGTCCGGAGAGCCTCTGCGGCCGCGCCGAGCTTCGCCCTTGGGCGGCCCCTGAGGGACTTACCCTCGCCATCTTTAACGATTTGCATGGGCGCGTGGACCTGGTGCCGCGCCTCCTTGACAGCCCGGAGGTCACCGCCGCCAAGCCCGCCATCGCCCTCTTTAATGGCGACTGCGCGGACGATTGTCAGAGCCCCGCCGGCCTGGACCAGCGCTTTCTGCGGGTCCTGCCCGAGGTGCTCGCGCGCGGTCTCTCCCCGCTCATTCTGCGTGGCAACCACGAATACCGCGGCGTGATGGCCCGCCACCTGCGCGAGTACATTTCGCCCCTCGCCGGCGGCCGCTACTACGGGGCCTTCACCCTGGGCCCGGTCCGCTTCCTCTGTCTGGACACCGGCGAGGATAAGCCCGATAGCCACCCGGTCTACGGCGGCTTGCTCGCCTCCGATGCCTATGTGGCCGAAGAGGCGGCCTGGCTCCAGGATGAGCTCGCTTCCGAAGCCTGGCGCGAGGCCCCTTGGCGCGTGGCCGTCGGCCACATTCCCCCCTTCAGCCACAATGAAGAGCACGATGTCTGGCATGGTCCCACCCGTCTGCGCCAGTTGATTGCCCCGCTCCTGGCGAAGGCCGGCACCCTCGATGTAATGATTTGCGGCCACAACCACGCCTACGCGCTTCACCCCGCCTGCACCGACCACGCCTATCCCATCCTCGTGGGGGGCGGTCCCTCCGAGGATTCGGCCACGGCCACGCTCCTGCAGGCCACCGAAGCGCGCCTCACCATCCACGCTCGCACCCTGGTCGGGGCGTGCCCGGGCGGGATTGACCTGGCGAAGGCCGCGCGTTAAGCGCGAACCCTGCGCTTCATAACAGCAGGGGGCGCCTGCGGGCGCCCCCCTTTGCTTTACTGCAAGTAGACCTTATAGCCCGGCTTGGGAGGCGTGGGGTCTGGGTAGGTGGCCTTGACGGAGACGCTGCCGCTGGCGGTCTCCGAGAAGGTCAGCGTGCCCGCTTCCGCGTTCCAGGTGGCGGCTTCAGCCGGGGAGGTGGTCACGCTCGTGGGCGCTTCGCCGGTAGGGTCGGCGGCGTAGAGCGTCACCGTCGCCCCGGGTAGAACGCTTTCCGGCCCCAGACACTTCTCGTAGATGACCGTCAACGCGCGCTTCTCCGCAAAGGTCGCCGTCAGCGTCACCGCCTCCGTGACCGTGTAGGGATAGGAGCCATCATCCGCCACCGCAACAGGCGTTTCTCCTGAGCCGGTTGTCGCCGTCCAGCCCGTGAAAGCGTGGCCGGTCTTCACCTGCGGAGCTAGGCGAATGACTTGCTCTGGAAGGACCGTGGTCGCAAGGCTCTTTCCATCGACTTCAACCGTGACTGAAAGCGCCTTGGGCACCACAGCCGCAGGCCGGAAGCTCGGATAGTAGCTGTTGTTTAAGGTGGAGAAGGTTGCGTTGTAGGTATAAGAATTGCAGAAGTGGGCGAACTCCGCGAAGGAACCGCCCCAGAGCTGTCCATCGCTCCAGACTTCGTTGGCATTGCCCCAAAGGTCGTAGAAACCGTAGGGGTCGACCTTCTTGGAGCCAACGGTGGCAGGACTGCCTGTCCGGCCATAGACAATCATCTCCGTGGTGATGGTAGGGTCGCCGTAGGTTTCGGCGGTATTGAGATGCCCCGCGCCGTCCTTGTAGGTCTTATCGGTGCAATAGGCCTTGGTGATGTTGACGATTTGCTCCTTGCTAGGGAGTGTGGCATTCATCGGGAAGGCGACGTTGAGGGTGGCGAGGTAGCCCTCCGCTTCGGCAACACTTGCGATATAGTGCGGGAGATAGGAGGTCAACTTCTCCGTGACCTTGGTGTAGTCCTTATCGGCAAGTTGCTTGATGTATTCCACGTGCGCCTGGGTGGTCTCATAGACACCAATGTAGTAGGTGGAGCCATTAGCGGTGACCTGCTTGAGCGGCAGCGAGGTGCCCTTGTTGAGCCCCAGGAGGTCAGAGAAGTCAGCACTATAGACGATCGCGCCGCCCGTTGCCAGGGGAAGCGTGGCGTAGGACTTGTCGGTGATGGCGTAGGGAAAGTATTGGAAGGTGTTGGCCCCGGCGGTCCATTCGAGTGCGGTGGATGACTCATATCCCAGGGCGGCCTTCATCGTCTTGACCTCGGCGGCGGGGTCGGCTTCGCCAATGTAGGTGACGACCGAGGAGGTGGCCTCGGCAACGGTGAAACTGGCCGTTAGGGTGACGGTGGAGTCGTAGTCGCCAACGGTGTAGGTGTTGTTCCGAAGCGCCTCGCCGCCCTCGCTGGTCCAGCGGTCGAAGGTGTAGCCTTCGGGTAGGGTCGGCGTGAGGGTAAGTTCGGTGCCGGGCGCGTAGAAGCCCTCGCCGTAGTCCGCCCCCTCCGAAGCCGAGGCGGTGCCGCCGTAGACGAGGACGCGCGGATAGGTCTGGAAGGAGGCAGTGAAGGTAAGCGTCTTGCCGGGGGTGATGGAGGGGACGGTGTAAGAGAGGGGACTCTCGGTGGCGGTTGAGCCATCGGGGAGGGTCCATTCCTTGAAAATCTGATAGGCACCCGGGGTGGCCGTCAGGGTGACCGTGTCGCCCTCCACAACTTCGCTGGCTGAGGCGGTGCCGCCAATGACCTGGAGCGTGGCGTAGGGCTTGGAGGTGTAGGCGAAGGTGACATCCGCTTCGGGCATTAAGAAGGTTGTGCCATCGAAGACGAGATCTGCCGGCGTAACCTTGGGGCCTTGAAGGCGGTTCCCTTCGGCTGGGGTGGGGGGCGTAAGGGTGACCTCCGTCCCAGGGGTGGCGCTGATAGGCGCCCCCACCTGCTCGCCATCGAGTGTGACGGTTGCCTGATAAGTGACCGCTTCTGGCGGTGTATAGACCAACCGAACACCCTTTCTTCCAAAGCCATCTGTGCCAGAGCCAATCGAGGCGCTCTGCCATGTTTTGGTCTTCAGGGTGTTCGTGTCATAGGAAACCGTTCCATCAGCATATCCACCACGGAAGGAGCCTTCACTGACGAATTCGGCCACATTGCCATACATATCAAAGCACCCGTGCGGAGCGGGCAGGGTTTTGCTTTGGGCGTAAGTGAGCCACTCGGAGAGCGAAAGAGGACCGAGCGTGTTGACATCAATACCATTAAAGACATTGCAGGGCTTGGCTGGCTCTCCGGCATAGGCTTCCCATTGTGCACTGGAGGGAAAGGAAAGCAAGGAAAAGCTTTCCAGGTTATTTGCCGTGTCGAAACCTCCGTAAGCAATTCCAGCTGTGTCAGCGCTCGGCTCGGTAGAGAGCCACCCGAACTTATGAGCCTGAGTCTGGGTCACTTCGTACACGCCCATATAGATGGAATCCGCAAACTCGGCGTCTCGCACAAAGAGTATCTTTGTGCCAGTGCGATAGGTGTCGCCGATGAGGGCCTGAGAGTCAACACTGACAACTTCAGCGGTCTTGTTGACCAAGTCGTAGGCCACATACTCCAAGGCCCCGCGTCCGGACAACGCAACAAGGGCGGACAAAAACGTTAACAGGGTGCGACAGCGAATCATACGGCATCCTCCAACATCCAAAAACATCCTCAGTATACCACAAAGAACCGTTGGAGAGGGAAAGGCACGGCTTCCCGTTTTTGGTCTAGAGGAGGATTTTCGGCTTAAATGAGGCAAATGGTGTATAATGGGGACATGAATACAACAGCGAAGATGGCGACGGCCGGCGTCGCCGTGGTTGCATTGATGGCCGGCAGTTATGCGGCAGGGCGCTTTTTTGCGCCGCAGCAGGTGGTTGCCGAGGAGGTCGTACCGGTGGCTAAGCCTGTGGTGGCGGTTGCGGGGAATGGGGACGCTTTGGCGCTCTCGAAGGCGTTGAGCGAAGTGGAGGCGCTGAAGGTGGAGAAGGCCGCGCTGGAGAAGGCGTTGGTGGAGTTGCAGTCAGCCGGGGAGCAGGCGGCCCAGGCGGCGGTGGAGCCCCCTAAGCGCCTGTCGATGCGCGAGCGGATGGAGGAGTTGAAGAAGCAGGATCCGGAGCGTTATCGCCAGATGGAGGAGCGGCGCGCGCAGTTCCAGCAGGCACTGCAGGCTGCGCGTGACAAGCGCGATGACTTTTTGGGAAGCGTAGATTTGGCGCTCTTCACCGATGAGCAGCGGCAGACCCATGAGCAGTTTACCGCCGCCTTGGCCAAGCAGGCGGAGATGGAGGAGCAGATGCGCGCGCTCTTTGAGAGCGGCGAGATGCCATCTGAGGAACAACGCGAGGCGATGCGCGAGGCGCAGTGGACCTTGCGCAACTTGCGTGAGGCTGAGCGCGCTGCCCTGCTGAGCGCGGTGGCCACTTCAATGGGGCTCTCGGAAGCTGATAGCGCGGACTTTGCCCAGTTGATGACCGAGGTTTACGATGCCACGAGTAATGGTATTCGGATGCGCCCTGGGCGTGGTGGCGAGGGCGGCCCTGGGGGCGGTCCTGGCGGGATGCCGTCGCCTGGGCCGTGAGTTGACAGTCGTCAGTCGACAGTCGACAGGGCGCGGCGAGCCGCGACGGATAAGGTGGATGGCTTGAGGTGGGGGCTTCTCGCCCCCACACCCCTTTGGAGCGTGGGACGCTCCACCCTGGCTGAAGCGCCCTGCGGGCACTTCGGCTTTCAAGTGTATTCTGTTGTATGCAGGGGAAGAAAGTGCAAGAAAAGGGATTGAAGGGGGAGACGCGGGGGCTTACAATGGGCGGCGTACAGAGAAAGGAGTGCGGTATGCACAGTCGGATTGTGCTGGCGTTTGGCGTATTGATGGTGGGGGCGATGGCCCCGTTAGCGATGGCGATGAAGCCGTCGGCGGAGGCGTGGGCGCAGAGTGAGCGGGTCAATGAGGCTTGGCAGAAGGTCTATACCTCGGCGGTTCAGCCGACGTGGTTGGCTGAGGGGGCAGGGCTGTGGTATCGAACGAAGACGCGCGCTGGAGAGCGGTGCGTCTTGATGCGGACAGTGGATGGGGCGCGTTGGGAGGCGGAGTCGCCCGAGGCCTTGGCCGAAGCGGCGCGGGAGGCTGCTCCGCAATTGGCCGAGGCGATGGGAGCGAAGGCGGAGGAGGCCCCGGCCAAGGACACCACCTTCTCGCCTGATGACGCTTGGCAACTTTATGTGCGCGATGGGAACCTCTGGGCGTGGCCACAGCAGGGGCAGCCCGGCGGCGGGGTACAGTTGACGACCGATGGCAATGCGCAAGTTGGCTACGAGCTGGACTCGGCGCGTTGGTCGCCCGATGGGCAGTGGGTGGCGGCGTACCGGCTGCGCAGGGCTTCGCAGCCGACGATTTCGTTGGTGAGTAGTGTGCCGGAGGGTTCGCTTAAGGCATCCGTGCGGCAGGTTTCTTATCCTCGGGCGGGGGACGAGGTGGACTATCGCCGCCCGGTGTTGATTGACTTTGCCAAGCGCGCGGTGGTGCCGGTGAGAGGCTTTGAGGCGTTGGGCGAGCAGTATTTGTGCCACGAGCTTGCCTGGCGGCCGGATAGTCAGGCCTTTACCTTTGAGTTTGTGCCGCGGGGCTTTGGTGGGTATGTCATCGCTGAGGTGGACACCCAGGGGCGGATAACGCGGCGGGTCGAGGAACGCACGGCCACCTTCTTCCCTTACACCCTACGCTCGCGGTTGGACACGCCCGATGGGCTGACGACCTACTGGGTCTCTGAGCGCGACGGCTGGCGGCATATTTGGCGCTTCCGGGCGGACGGGGCGGCCCCCGAGCAGTTGACGCGCGGCGAGTGGGTGGTCCATCGCCTTCTAGCGCTGCTCCCCGAAGGGGCGCTTCTTTTCACCGCCGGCGGGCGCGTGGCGGGCGAGGATCCCTACCAACAGCATCTGATGCGGTTGGAACCCAATGGGTCGGTGCGCGACCTCACCCCCGAGAATGCCCATCACCAGGTTTTCTTTGCGCCCGACCAGGCGAGCTTTGTGGACAACGCCTCGCGTGTCGACGCGCCGAATGTGGCCACCTTGCGCCGCGTAGCCGATGGGAGCATCATCGAGCAGTTACAGCAAGAGGACATTACCGACCTGCTGGCTACCGGCTGGGTGATGCCTAAGCCTTTCTGCGCCAAGGGCCGCGACGGGCAGACCGACATCTGGGGGACAATTCGCTTTCCGCCGAACTTCGACCCCAAGGGCTCCTATCCGGTTCTGGAACAAATCTATGCCGGGCCGCACGATGCCCACGTTCCCAAGCAGTTCTTGCCAGTGGACTACTTCTCGGATATCTTCACCGCGCTGGGCTTTATCGTGGTGCGCATTGACGGAATGGGCACGGCCTGGCGCTCCAAGGCCTTCCACGACGTCTGCTGGAAGAACTTGCGCGACGCCGGCTTCCCGGACCGGATTGCGTGGATGAAGGCCGCCGCTGCAGCCTATCCGGCAATAGACCTCACGCGCGTGGGCATCTTCGGTTGGTCAGCCGGCGGGCAGAACGCGATGGCCGCGCTTTTGTGGCACCACGACTTCTACAAGGCGGCCATTGCACTCTGCGGTTGCCACGATAACCGCATCGACAAGCTCTGGTGGAATGAGCAGTGGATGGGCTACCCGGTCGGTCCGCACTACGCGGCGAACTCCAATGTGGAGAATGCCCACCTCCTCCAAGGGCACCTCTTCCTTATTAATGGCGAGCTCGATGACAATGTCGATCCCACCTCGACCCTCAAAGTCGTCCACGCCCTTATCCAGGCCAACAAGGACTTCGAGCAGCTCTACCTCCCGATGACTAACCACTTCATCAACGGCCCCTACATCGAGCGGCGGATGAAGGCGTTCTTTCTCCGCGCGCTGGAATAGCACAAAAAAGGGCCGGGCCCGCGGTGGGTCCGGCCTTTGACTCTTGGGAAAGAGGGTTGGCTTACTTGCCGAACACCTTATCCTGGAGGAGCTTGGAGACCGTGAACTTGACGGCCTTCTTGGCGGCGATCTGGATGGTCTCGCCGGTCTGCGGATTGCGGCCGGTGCGGGCCTTGCGCTGAACGACGGAGAACTTGCCCAGACCGGGGAGGGTGCAGGTCTTCTTGGTTTCCTTGGCAACAAGGGCGACGAGGGCGTTGTAGATGCTCTCGACGGCGACCTTGGTCGAGCCGGTTTCCTTGGCGATGGCCTCGATGATCTCGGGCTTGGTCAGGGGCTTGGCAACTTTCTTAGCCATGTGTGTGGTACTCCTTTTGTGTTTGGTTGTGGTTGAAGCGGGACATCCGCCTGAACACCGTGTATTATGAGGCTTGCGCGGGTGAAAAGCAAGCGAAAAGTGCGCCAATTCTGGGCTGGAGGCCACTTTTTTGGCAAGCAGGGCCGTAAAACTGTCCTCCGGGAGACGATTTAGGGTTGCGCCGCCGGCGTTTCGCGCGCGCACCCGGTCTTAGCGGAGTCGACAACATCCTGCAAGGTGACATTGGCGAGGACCTCGCGCATCGAGCTGGAGATGCGTTTCCAGATGTCGGTGGCCGGGCAGAGGTCGAAGCGCGGACAGGAGGTGTCCTTGACGCAGGGGGTCAGGCAGATGGGGCCTTCCATAATCTCGACAATCTGCAGGAAGGTAATCTCGGTGGGGTCTTTGCAGAGTTGGTAACCGCCATCGACGCCTCGGGCAGACTTCACGAATCCGGCGCGGACGAGTTTTGGCAGCAGGCGGCTCATATACTTCTGCGAAATGTTCTGTGCCTCGGAGACCTCTTTGAGCGTCCGCTGACCTTCGCCTTGGTGGAGGGCCAGGTCTAAGAGCATACGCACACCGTAGCGCCCTTTGGTCGAGAGTTTCATGGTCTTATTCCTTTCAATAAAGCGGGGTGGGGGAAAAGGGGGGGCTTATGCACCTTGCCAAACACTCGTGGCGTGGGCCAATAGTGCACCATCGGCTGCGCGGCAGACGGCGTGGATGAATTGCCCGGGGGTCGAGGCCCAGGTGCGGATGAGGACATCGTCGCCTAATTTCGCGGATTGCTTGTAGGCGATGTCAAACCGAACGGGCTCGGAGCCAAAGTAGGTGGCCTCGGGAATCGTCTCAAGCATCCACTCGGCGTAGTGGACGTTGTTAACATGGCCATTGGCGTCGATTTCAGCGCGGCGGACGGCGAAGTGGCACTCGGCGAGGGGAGCGGCCGAAAGGTCGGGCTCTGGGAGGCGCTCTTGGCAGAGGGCGAAGGTGGTGGTGCCGGGCGCGGCAAGGGCGAGGACGGTTTCGGGCAGGCGGGCCAAGCGTCCAGTGCGGAAGTTGACGTAGAGCCATTCGCTGGAGGCTTCCAGAAGGCGTTCACCCGAGGGTGTCTCCAAGGCGAATTGGCGTTCGGCCAGGAGGCGGCCTTTGACGCCGCTTGGCCAGGTGGCGAGGATCAGAGGCTCTTGCCAGGCCGGGAGACGGTTAATCTTGAGGGCGAGGCGGCCGAGCATCCAGGTGAAGCCTTGAGACTGCAGCTCGCGAATGCCTACGCCAATGGCTTGGGCGTGGAGCCCGGCGGCCTCTTGCAGGTGGTTCATCAACGCGGGGAGGGAGGCGCGCAGAGCCGCGCGGCACTCGCTGGCGGCAATGGCGCAGGGCTCTTGACGCAGGAAACGCGGGGCTGTGGAGGGATCGGGGAAGTTCACGGCTGTCTCGGCTCCAGGGGGACTTTAGTGCGCGGCTGAGAGGGTTTGAATGAGAGCGGTTGCGAAGGGGGTGGGCTCGACGAAGAGTCCGAGCTGGCGCAGTCGGCGGGTGGAGAGGTGGCAATCGTAGGGGCGCGGCACGGCGGGTGGCGTGTGATCCGGGAGGCACTGTGCGGGGTCTACGCCAATCAGCGGGGCCATCGTGAGGGCCATCTGGAACTTGGTCATGGGCTCTTGGGCCGAGTAGTGGGCGATGCCACGCAGCGTGCCGGCGCAGACGGGCTTGGCCAAGCGGAGGAGTTGGCGGGCGATGTCGCAGGTGAAGGTGGGGTAACGAATAGCGAGGTCGTCCATCTTCACACAGGCACCTCGGGCGGCGAGGAGGTTGGCTGCCAGGATGGTAACAGCGGAGTTGCGCAGATCGGGCGTGGGGCCAAAGAGGATGGGCAGGCGCAGGATGAGGACATTGGAGGCCTCTTCAATGGCAGCTTCGGCTGCGGCCTTCTGGCGGCCATAGGCGTTGATCGGGCAGCGGCGGGTATCTTCGGCATAGGGGGCATTGGCGCCGTTGAAGACATAGTCCGTGGAGATGTGGATGAAGGGGCGGGCACTCTCTGCGAGGAGGCGAGGAAGGGTGATGTTGAGGGCCTGGACTTCAGGCGAGTTGCCCTCGCAGAGATCGGGCTTGCGCTGGGCCGCACAGTTGATGATGAGGTCCGGGGCAGAGGCGGTCAGGAGAGCTGTCACGGCCTTGGGGCAGGCGAGGTCAATCTCACGATGGGTTGGCGCGGCAATTTCCCAGCCATCATCGTGGAAGCAGGCGGCAACCTGTCGCCCAAGCAGGCCGGAAGCACCAAGAAGGAGGAGTTTCATGTGTTCTCCAAGAGGGTTTTGCCGAAGAGACGCTGGGCGTTTTCGGTGGTTAGGCGAGCCAGGCGATCCGGGGTTATACCGCGCACCTGAGCTAGGCACTCGGCGGTGGCACGGACGCGGACGGGACGGTTACGCTCGCCACGGAAGGGGACGGGCGCGAGGTAGGGGGAATCGGTCTCTACCAGGAGGCGGTCATCGGGGATACGCCGGGCAATCTCACGCAGGGCGGTGGCGTTTCGGAAGGTGAGAATGCCCGAGAAGGAGATGGCGTAGCCGAGGTCGAGGAGGGCCTTGGCAAAGGCCCAGTCGGTGCCGGTAAAAGAATGGATAACGCCGGCTTGTGGAAGCGCAACCTCGCGCAGAGCGGTCAGGGTAAGGGTGTCGGCCTCTCGGGTGTGGATGATGACCGGGAGGGATTGTGCCTTGGCAAAGGCGGCTTGGGGCAGGAAGGTGGCCATCTGGCGCGCCTCGACCTCCGGCCCTTGGGCGTAATGAAGATCGAAGCCCAGTTCACCGACAGCCACTTGGCGCGGTTGGCGTTCAGGCGGCGGGGGTGGCGTGGCTTCGCCCCAACTCCAGTCATAGCCCAGGGCACAGGGCGCGCCGGAGGCCAGGGCGGTGGCATTGAGGGCGGCGGAGCCTCCAACGGCGAGGACATAGACCGCGTTGGCACGCGCCTCGTCCAAGAGGGCGGGGATAGCATCCTCCGGCTCGAAGTGGCAGTGGGTATCGATGAGGCGTTCCATTAGAGTCGTTCGGTGAGAAAGCGTTGGGAGACAATTTCATCGGGCATAAAGGTGCGGAAACTGCCCGGCTTTAGCTCAAGGGTAATAGCGCCAAGCTCCGAGCGTTTAATGAAGACGCCTTGGAAGGTGGCGTGCTCGGTGTGGATCTCGAAGTTGGGTTGGAAGGTCAGGCGCACCTTGAGGGGGGTGACCTGATTGGCGGTGATGGTGAAGGTGCGCGTGGCGGGGGCATAGCCGGGAGCCTTAAGCGTCCAGGTATACTGGCCGGGAGGAAGGGCGTGGGCAACCACCTCCGAGGTGTAAGCGCCGGGTTCTTTGGGGGCGGTCTCTAGAACCTTCTGGGCACCTTGGTAGGCGGTCACGACCCCGGGTTGGGTCTGAAGGGTTACGGTGCCGCGCACGATGGGCAGCGCAAACTCCTCGATGATCTTTTCGCCACGTTTGAGGGTGATGGTGCGCGTAACAGGGGAGTAGCCTTGTTTCTCCACACGCAGGAGGTGCGAGCCTTCGGGCAGATCGTTGAGCGTTAGGTCGGTCATCCCCCGGAAGATGCCATCGAGGTAGACGCGCGAGCCGTCGGGCAGGGCCGTGATGGTGAGCCCGGCGGGAAGGGGCTCAAAGGTAAAGGCGAAGTCGGGATGCTCGCCGGCCTTGAGGGTGAAGGTGTGGTTGATGGGTTTATAGCCACTCAAACGCAGGGTTAGGGTGTATTCCCCTTCGTTGAGGCGTTGGAGCGTGACGGGCGTCTGCCCCTTATCTACGCCATTGAGCAGAAGGCGCGCAGCGGGGGTGGAGGAGACGCGGAGTTCGCCGAAGGTGGGGGAGAGTTCCTGGTCGATAACTTGCGGCGTGGAGTCGCGTAACAGGAGGGTGTGGGCGGTTTGTTCATAGCCTGGTGCGCGGAAGAGGAAGCGGTAAGTACGCGGCTCATCCAGGAAGGTGTAACAGGGAGTCTGCCCAAGGACAATACCATCAAGCGTGACCGTGGCGGGAACATTGCTACGCAGGAGGACGGGAACCTGGTCACGCTCCAGCTTGAAAGCTTCTAGCCGTCGTTCGGCTGCCTGGAGCGTAACGGTGCGGTATTGCGTGCCGTAGCCTGGGGCGGAGACTTTGATAAGGGTGGTTTTGCCGGGAAGAACTTTAACTGTCTGAGCGGTGGAGAGGTCGAAGGGGGCTGCGTGGTCGAGCGAGATAAGCGCAGGGACCGAGGTGGTGATGCGCAACGTTGCCGGGAGCGTGTCCTGGGCACGCAGCCAACCGGCAAGGCAGAGCATAAGGGCGCAGAGGCCCCAATGGGCATGAAAGCGCGTCATCAGTGGGCTCCTTTCTTTAGGTATCGGTTCTCGATTTGCAGGAGTTTGTCGGTGGCCTGGCGGTTACGTTCATCCTCGCGGTCGGGAATCATTCGCAGGATTTTACGCAGGGCGGTGGCCGCATCGGCGTAGCGTTGGGTGTTGAGCGCCTGGTCGATGGAGAAGATGACAGCCTCGTAGCGCTCGGTGAGGAGGGCTTCGGCGGCCTGACGGCCTTGGTTCAACTCTCGGGCGAAGGCGGGCTTGGGATTAAGGGTTTCCAAGTAGGAGCAACCAAGCTTGTAGGCGGCTAGGGCGAGGTAGAGTTTTTCGTCATCCAAGTCACGCTGGTCCCAATAGCGCTGACCCAGACGGAGCTGCTCCTCGCCCTTTTCGGTAAGTTCCTCAACCGAAAGCTCTGCCGCCCAGATGCCTAGTTCGTTGCGGGTGAAGGTCTCTAGCCGGTTGGCCAAGCGTGCAAAGGTGTCGTTGGTCGTATTCTCAGCGGTTCGCTTCCAGATAGTTGTGCCCAGGACAATGGTCAACTGCTGGCGGTGGAGCGTTTGCGGATTGGTTCCTTGTTCGGGAAAGAGTTCGGGGATGGCGGTGTAATTTGATTCCAGGATTTCGCGGCGAAGGGCGGCTTTCGCCTGATCGTTCAAGGTCTTCTTGGTCGAGAACTTCCGGTTCTGCTCACCGAGGTCTACGCTGTCGACTGCCAAGGTGCCATCGTGTGTGTAGGTAATTCGGCTGCGATAGAGCATTCGCTCGTTAATCTCCAGCCGCTCGTACTGAAACTCCAAGGGCAGGTTTTCGGCCGAGGGGAGGGACTTAGGACGCGCCGGCTGCGTTGGCGGATTGCCAGTCGTCACGACAATCCCTACGCCAACCACCAGCACCAGAATGGCGGCTAGGGCCAGGATGATCGCATGCAGCGGTTTGCGCTTGGCCCTCTCCGGCGATTCAGGCTTGGGGGCCAACCCCAAGTCTACCGCCTCCGGAACCGCGGCAGATGCCTCCGGGGCCGACTGGGGTGGGGCAACTTGAGCTAGCTGCGCCTCGGTGGCTTGAGGCTGCTCCTGAGGCGCGAGGACTGCGGTCTTTGACAGCTCGATGGGCGGCTCTGCGCCCTGCACTTCCACGCGCAGGATGGTATCGCCGACCGTCAGCAGATCGCCCTCTTTAAGGACTTCGGGCGCGGTGCCGATGGCTGTGCCATTGAGGAGCGTACCATTGGAGGAGCCTAAGTCCTGCACGGTCGGCCCCGGGGTGAGCTCAAAGCGGCAGTGCAGACGCGAGAGGAGGCCATCGCTCAGGTGAATATCTGCCACGCGCGTACGCCCTAGGGTTGCCCCGCCGGGTGGCACGGTGAAGGAAGAGCCCTGTTCCGGGCCGTTGAGAACGCGTAGGGTGAGTGTGGCCATCATGGTATCCTGTGTGGTGAGCGATTAGAAGCGCCAGCGTAGCGAGAGCTCGAAGGTGCGCCCATCGTTGGCGAAGGCTTGGAGATTACGGGCAGATTCCACGCCGCGCGCATTGAAGAGGTTGCGCAGGGCTAGACCCAGGGTCCAGTTCTCGCCGAGGGGGAAGTCGAGCGAGGTGTCGATCGTCAGGAGGTCGCGCACGGCATATTCACGCCCGGCGCGGGTTCCGCGGAAGGTCATCTCCCAATCGTCGCGCCACCGTCCGCCAATGCCCCAGACCGCATCGTAGAGCCAAGGGAGCTTGTAGCTACTCCAAAGGGAGATGGCGTGGGGCGGGAAGCGGTCGAAACGACCTGCGCCCCCCTTGTCGTAGTAGTCGATATAGGTGTAGGCTGCGTAGAGCGACCAACGGTCGGTGATGTTCCCGGAGGCGGAGAACTCGACACCGCGCGAATAGCTCTTGCCTTCGTCGGCGTAATAGTCATCGCCCAACCCATTGGTCATCAGGACCGGGGCGTTGCTCTGGTCAATTCGGAAGGCTGTTGCCGTCAACCACAGTTGATCCACCGGGTTAACGCGCAGACCGACCTCCTTCTGAACCGCTCGCCAAGAGGAGGAAAGGTAGTCGCCGGTGGTGCCGTACTTGCGGTAGTTGAAGTTCGGGCTCTCGGTGAGCGAAACATTAGCAAAGAGGATCGCCACCCCGGCTTCGGCAATGTCGTAGGAGAGACCCAAGCGCGGCGAGTAGGACCACGCATGGGCGTGGTTGACGCTGTTGTGCCAATCGGTTCGCAGTCCGGCCAGAAGCGAGAGCCCCTTCCAGGTCATGACATCTTGCACGGTCAGACCAAGCTTGCTCTGCGCGGTGTTTTCCCACGCCTTGTTCGCGGCCGAGCTGAACCAGCTCCAGCCCTGACTCTCCTTGCGCGTGACGCTGAACCCGGCCAGGAAGGTGTGCTCTACACCCAAGGTCTCAAACTCGAAGATGCCCTCCTGCGCGGCATAGAGGTTGCGCGTCAGGCGGTCGCCGGCCGAGGGCTCATACCAGGTGGCCGGGTTGGCGGGATTGAAGCGCACGGTTGAGGCCGGGCCGCGATAGTTCCAGCGGTTCTCCGTCTGATAAAAGGCGGCGGTGGTGCGCAGCGTGAAGCTGTCGTTGACTTTACCTTCCAGGCGGAGCGTGCCGCCATGGGTCTGGAAGCGCATCCGGTCGCCCGTCTCGGTGTAGGTGTCATCCCATCCCGTCAAGACCGGCTTGCCATAACTTGTGCGAATGCCTTGGTAGGCAGGCTGATTGCTATATTGATAGAAGAGGTCCAGCCCCAAGGTTAACCGGTCTGCGAACCGAAAGGTCAAGCTCGGTGCCACGGAGGTCATCCGCCCATGGCTCGCATCCGAAGGCGCCCAACCCGGCTCGCGCCACTCATAGGCCACCGGCACGCGCACCGCAAAGTCTTCGCCCGGCAAGACTTTGTTGACATCGGCCGTGAACTTGAGACGTGAGCCCGAGACGCGCGAGTAGGAACCCTTCACCTGGAAGTCATAGAAGTCTTCGGCGAAGGTTGCGCGCTTGGGCGTTAACAAGATGGCCCCGCCGATACCGCCCATTGGCGCGAGGGTGGAGTTTGCTTGCCCGCCATACGCTCCGCCTACCGGGCCCTTGACGATGTCGATGCGTTCAAGCAGCGAAGGATCCATAAAGGTGGCAATCCCGCCGACCATCGGCACGCCGCCAAAGTAGACCTCGCTGCCGCCAAAGCCGCGGATGGTGTAGGTGCCGGCATTGCGCGCCATTACCGTCTTCCCGCCCTGATAGATGCCAGGTTGCAGGCTAATCAGCTGATCCAAGTCGGTGGCATTGCGCTCGCGAATGAAGTCCTCGGTCAAGGTGTCGACCACGAAGGGCACCTTCTCTGGTGGCAAAGGCACGAGGCTTGCAGCCTCATTTTCCTCCACGCGGAACTTAGGCAAGGGAGCGGCCGTCACTGTCACGGTCTCGCCCGTGGCGATCTCATCCTTCGCCTCGGGGACTTCCGCCGCGCTCAACATGGCACTCAACGCCGCCACGCACGCGCTCATCAAGGAAATACGCTTCATATACTCCCTATTTAATCACATTTCCCCGCGCCCTGCAATAGCCTAGGCTCGCTCCGCTCGCAGCGGTTAGCCGTTAGCGGTTGGCTGTTAGCTTCGCGTGCCGCGACGGAAAAGTGTGGTCTGAGGAGGTGAAGTCCACCTTCTCGAACGCTTCGTTTCTCCGTCGCACGCAGTGCGTGCTAACCGCTAACGGCTAACAGCTCGTGGCTGACGCGCTAGCGCCGAGCGCGCCATAGCGGCGGTCGCGGCGGGAGAAGGAATCGAGGGCCGCCTGGAAGTCGGCCTCGGCAAAGTCCGGCCAAAGGACAGGGGTAACGTAGAGCTCGGCGTAGGACGCCTGCCAGAGGAGGAAGTTGCTCAGGCGCATCTCGCCACTCGTGCGGACGATGAGGTCTGGATCGGGCACATCGGGAAGATAGAGGTTGCGCGCGAGCGTCTCCTCGGTAATCGCCTCGGGGTCGAGTTCGCCACGGGCCACCTGGCGGGCAATCGCCTGGGCGGCGTGGGTAATTTCGGTGCGCCCGCCATAACTGAGGCAGAGGATGAGTTGACGCTCGTAGGCGGCCGTGGCGGCTTCCACGCGGTCTAGGGCCTCGCGCACCTCCGCCGGTAGGTCGCTTTTGCGCCCCATATAACGAATCCGGACCTGATTCTCGTGAAAGGTCTTCTCCTCATTGGCGAGGTAGGCCACCAAGAGGTGCATCAGCGTCTCGACCTCCTCCTTCGGTCGCTTCCAGTTTTCGACCGAGAAGGCATAGAGCGTCAAGTAGCGAATGCCGGCATCGCGGCAGTAACCGAGCACGCGGCGGACCGTTTCGGCCCCGGCGCGGTGCCCCTCGGTCCGCGGCAACCCGCGCGCCTGGGCCCAACGCCCATTGCCGTCCATAATAAAGGCGATATGCTCCATACGCTCCTCGCTACGCTCGGTAGCCGACAGTGGACAGTCAACAGTCGACAGGACGCACTGCGTGCGACGGGCAACCGTGTGGTTAGAGGAAGTGAGCCTTACGGCTTCTATCGCTCAGCTTCACCGTCGCGGCTTGCCGCGCACTGTCGACTGACGACTGTCGACTCAGATTCCCACACGCAGGGTCGATTCGCGCGCGGGGCCAATCGAGAGGATGCCCAAGCGCCCGCCGGAGAGCTCGATGAGGCGTTCGACGTAGGCCTTGGCCTTGAGCGGCAGCTGCGCCATCTCGGTGATGTGCGAAGTCTCTTCCATCCAGCCGGGCATCGTCTCGTAGATTGGCTTGCAACGGGCCAACTCGGCTGCCGAAGCGGGCATATCCTCAATCCGCTTGCCATCCAGCTCGTAGGCCACGCAAATCTTGATCTCCGGCAAGGTGTCCATCACGTCGAGCTTGGTCAGCGCCCAGAAGTCCACGCCATTGACCATCTGCGCGTAGCGCGCCACCACGGCATCAAACCAGCCGCAACGCCGCGGACGCCCGGTGACGGCGCCAAACTCGTGGCCACGCTCGGCCAAGAGCTTGCCGACTTCACCAAAGTCCTCGGTCGGGAAGGGCCCCTCGCCTACGCGCGTGGTATAGGCCTTAATCACGCCCACCACTCGGTCAATGCGGCGCGGACTCAACCCCGAGCCGATGCAGGCCCCGCCCGAGGTCGGGTTCGAGGAGGTCACGAAGGGGTAGGTGCCAAAGTCGATATCCAGCATCGTCCCTTGCGCGCCCTCCAGGAGGAGCGACTTCCCGGCGCGGTCGGCCTGGTGAATCAGCGGAATGGTGTCAACGATATAGGGCTTCAGGCGCTCAGCCGCCACGCGATAGGTCTCGACCATCTCATCGGCATTCAGTGGCTCGGCCTTCAGGTAGGCCAGCTTCACATTCGTCTCGGCCACCTGCTCGCGGACCAAATCCAGGAACTCGGGCGTGAGCATATCACCGCACCGCAAGCCAGTGCGCGAGACCTTGGCCGCATAGGCCGGGCCAATGCCGCGCCCGGTGGTGCCAATCTTCTTGCCCACGGGGCGCGCGGCCTCGTCGGCCTTATCCAGCGCGCGGTGATAGAGCATCACCATCTGCGTGCGCGTGGAGATAAAGAGCCGTCCCTTGCACTCAATGCCCGTCTTGCGCAGCATCTCAATCTCGTCAATCAAGTCCAGCGGATTCATCACCACACCATTGCCAATCACGCACACCTTCCCCGCGTGCAAGATCCCCGAAGGCACCAAGCGCAGAACCCGCTTCTCGCCCTCAGCAATCACCGTATGCCCGGCGTTCGAGCCGCCCTGATAGCGCACAATCACATCCGCCTGCGCAGTCAGCACGTCGATAATCTTCCCTTTACCCTCGTCGCCCCACTGGGCGCCAATCAACACGGTATTCGGCATAATCGTATCCTTGAATAGACCTCTCTTGCGTCTAACGCAACGCAAACGTGGACGAAGCATACCACAATCCTTCCCAAAGCGCAAAACATAACAGCGGTCGACAGTCACGAATCAGCCGTTTTAGCTCTTCCGCCGTGCGTGTCCCAAGTTGATGTCCTCTCTTGGTGTTTAAAGAGATTATGGTACAATGCGGGCCTAAAAGGAGAAGACAATGAAGTTTAATCTCGTCATGACAGCTTCGATTAATCCAAACGGTATGCAGGGGCTCTCCCCGGAGTCGCTGACTAATCGGGAGGCGCAATATCGGGATACGCTTCGGTTTTATACTCAGCAACCATCGATAGAACGGATTCTCTTCGTGGAGAACTCGGCGTGGGATCTTTCAGGTTTGAAGCGGGAGGTGAATTGCCCCCGTGTGACCTGGTTGTCATTGGACGAGAATAACTTTCCGCGCGAGTGGGGTAAGGGTTACGGCGAGTTTCTGCTACTCGATCGTGCGGTCGATTATATGGAGCAGGCGTGGATGAGCGGAAACGGGGGGGGGGGCAATTCGTCAAGGTAACCGGTCGTTTCCCAATCTTGAATATAGAGACCCTGCTGCGTGAATTCGCCAGTCGAGCTCCGCTGCAACTTGCAGTAGATGTGATTGACCACCCTCTCTATGACTGGCTTCACCTTGGATGGGATGCCCATCACGCGCGGACAATCCTTTATGCAGTCACAATCGACTTCTATAAGGCCAACATTTACGGTCGCTTCCGCGAGATTCCGCATCAATTCCCAGATGCAGAGGCGTTGATGTTTGATGTCTGGAAGCACACGGCCTCAACGCAACCTGGCGTGTACGGCCGCTTTCGTCACGAACCTCGCTTGGCGGGATTTGCTGGCCATAGTGGCACAGAAGGGCTTATTTCGGTCAAGAATTATGATGGGATTGTCTCAAAGACCAAGCGCGCTATTCGCCAAAGTTGCCGGTATCTTCTCCCATGGTTCAAGATTTGAGGGAGCGCGACCGAGGCAAGCAGCCTCTCAGCAAGATGGCTCAAATAAGCGGCGGCGGGGAGTTCCCCGCCGCCTATGTTTGTTTACGGCTAATTTTTAGTGGCTTTCCTGGGCCTTGCGCAGGCGCAGTTGGCCGCAGGCGGCGTCGGCTTGCTTGCCGCGGGAGCGGCGGAGGGTGGTGTGGATGCCGGCTTTGAGGAGGGCATCAAGGAAGGCGAGGCAGTCAGCGTGGGAGGGCGTTTGGCCATCGAACTCGGCCACGGGGCTCAGGGGGATGAGGTTGACGCGGGCCTTGCGGTGGCGGAGGCGGGCGATGAGTTCGGCGGCGTGTTCGCGGCGGTCGTTGAGGCCGCGGACGAGGGTGTATTCGTAGGTGATGATGCGCCCGGTGGTGGCGGTGTAGGCATCGCACGCATCGAGCAGTTCGACGATGGGCCAGCGGCGGTTAACGGGCATCAGGCGCGAGCGGATGGCGTCGTTGGGGGCGTGGAGGGAGACGGAGAGCTCGAATTGGACGCCTTCGCCGGCGAGGCGTTCGATGCCTGGCACGATGCCGCAGGTGGAGAGGGTGATGTGGCGCGCGCCGATGTTGAGCCCTTGCTGGGCGTTGAGCACGCGCAGGGCGCGGAGGACCGCGTCGTAGTTCATAAAGGGTTCGCCCATTCCCATCACGACGATGTTGTTGGGCACTTGCCCCATCGCGCGGCTGAGGTGGAGCACTTCGGCAACGATCTCTCCGGCGGTGAGCGAACGGACGCAGCCGAGCTGCCCGCTGGCGCAGAAGGCGCAGTGCATATTGCAGCCCACTTGCGAGGAGATGCATTGGGTGACGCGGCCATCGGCGGGGATCCACACCGTCTCGATGCGCTCGCCATCGGCCGCTTCCAGGAGGAACTTGGTGACGCCGTCGATGCCCGAAGGGGTGCGGGCGACCTCTTGGAAGGCGGTGATGGGGGCGACCTCGGCGAGCGTTTGGCGGACTTCGCCGGGCAGGGTGGTGAGGTCGGCCCAGCTGGCAATGCGGTCCTTATAGAGGCCTTGGAGAATCTGCTTGGCGCGGAAGGCGGGCAGGTGTTGGGCCTTGCAGAAGTCCTGCCAATCGCTCGGGAGCAGTCCGTAGGCGCTCTGAACTTCGGGGCGGGGCGTGGGCGTATCCATCGGTTACTCCGTGGGGGGCTCGGGGAGTGCGTCGACCGGGGCACGGCCAGCGACGGCTCGGCGCAGGGTCAGCGCATCGGCATAGGCGATGCCCGAGCCGCAGGGGAGCCCAAAGGCCAGGCGCGTGACGCGGACGGGGAGCGCTTTGAGGTTCTCGGCGATGTAGCCGGCGGTGGCCTCGCCTTCCATATCGGTCGAGAGGGCCAGGAGCACTTCGCGGATGGGCTCTTGGCGGACGCGCTGGAGGAGGACGGTGATGCGCAGTTCGCTCAGGCCGGTTTGGCGGCCAGGGGAGAGTTTGCCCATCAGTGCGTGGTAGCGGCCCTTGAAGGCGCCGGCGGCTTCAAGAATCTGGATGTCGGCCGGGTCCTCGACCACGCAGAGCAGGCCGTCATCGCGGTCGGTGCGCGTGCAGAGGGGGCAGGGATCGGCATCGTGGGAGGTGAACGCCCCGCACTTGGCGCAGAGGCAGACATTCTCGCGCGCCTCTTGAAGCGCTCGCACGAGGGTGTCGAGGAGCGTCTCGGGGCGGCGGACGAGGGCCAAGGCGGCCCGTTCGCTACTGCGCCGGCCAAAGCCGGGCAGCCGCGAGAGGGCGTGGACGAGGTTGTCGAGGGCCGGCAGCACGGCTTAGTGCATGGCGAAGGGCGAGTTGCCGTCCTTCATCATCTGCTGCATCAGCTGCTGGGTCTGCTGTTTCACCTGCGCAATGGCGGCGTTGACGACGGTCTTGAGCATCGTCTCGAAGCGGTCGGTCTTGCCGGCCTTGACCTCGGCGAGGGCCTCTTCGCTCACCTTAATCTGCGTGACGGAGAAGTCGCCCTTCACCGTGACGGCGATGCCGCCATTCTGGTGGGTGTACACAATCTTTTCCATCTCGGCCTGCATCTTCTTGGCTTCCTTGCGCATCTGCATGGCCTGCTTCACTTGGTCTAACATACCCATAACGGTCTTCCTTTCAAGAGGTGGTTTAGAATATCACTTTCCCGCCAAAGAGGCGGAGGGTCAGGTTGAGAATTTCGTCGGCATACTTCCCATCCGAGGTCTTGAGGGGCTGGGCGGGAGGCGCTTCGGCCACGGGCAACGCGGCACTCTGCGGGAGCTCCTCCAGATAAGGTTCGCCTTCCTCTTCGGCATCGGCATAGGGGTCGTCTTCAACAGGGGTTTCCGCCACAGGCGGCAAGGTGGGGGTGGGGGCGCTCGGCGCGGGGGCCGGAACGCTGGGTGCGGCGCGCTCAGGTTGCGCCGCGGGGGCGGCCACCGGACCTTTCGGAGCGGCGGCCGCCAAACGTCGTATCACTTGGTCCTTGAGCGCGGTTAGGCGCCGGATGAGTTCATCCATCGGCACGGTCTTGGCCAGGCGCGCGCAGCGAATGAGCGTCATCTCCATCAGCGTGCGCACCGAGAGGGCCGAACGCAACGAAGCTTCCATCTCCGAGAGTTGCCCGGCAATGTCGACAATCCGCTGCGGCTGAACCATCGCGGCCTGGGCCTTGAGGACGGCGAGCTGCTCGTCGGTGACATCGCGCTTGGCCGCCTCTTCGCCCGCCTGCTGGTAGACCAGGAGGTTGCGGAAGTGGGTCAGCAACTCGGCCGTGAGGCGGCGCATATCCTTGCCGGCGCTCTCGAAGTGGTCGACGGCCTTGAGGATGCCGGCGATGTCCCCCGAGAGGATGCAACCGGCCAGGCCTTCAAGGGCTTCGCGCGAGACGAGGCCAAAGACGGCGAGCACATCGGCTTCGGTGACGTCGGTGCCCTTGAAGGCGATGAGCTGATCGAGGGCGGAGAGGGCATCGCGCAAGCCGCCGTTGGAGCCGCGCGCGATGGCCAGGAGGGCGTCTTCGGTGATGGTAATCTGCTCGGCGTTGCAGATGAATCGCAAGCGCCGGACGATGTCCGCACTGGAGATGCGCCGCAGGTCGAAGCGCTGGCAGCGGCTGATGATGGTGGGCAGGACCTTGTCGCCCTCGGTGGTCGCGAAGATGAACTTCACATAGGGCGGGGGTTCTTCGAGGGTCTTGAGCAGGGCGTTGAAGGCCGCCGGCGTGAGCATGTGCACTTCGTCGAGGATGAAGATCTTGAAGCGACTATGCGTGGGGGCGAACTGCACCTGGTCGAGCACTTCGTGGATGTCGTCAACCTTGTTGTTGGAGGCGGCGTCCAGTTCAATGACGTCCATATCCGAGGACGCGGCAATGCCTTTGCAGTTATCGCACGTGCCGCAGGGCTTCATCGTTGGGCCGTGTTCGCAATTGAGCGCCATCGCGAAGATACGCGAGAGGGTCGTCTTGCCGATACCGCGCGGGCCGATGAAGAGATAGGCGTGAGCGATGCGATCCTGCTCAATGGCGTTGGCGAGGGTGCGCGTGACGTGATCCTGCCCCACCACGTCATCAAACGTGCGGGGGCGCCACTTTCGCGCAAGGACTTCGTAGGCCATCTTGCTCCGGGTGAAGGGGTGGGGTGGGGCTTAGCGCGCCAGGAGCGCGTTCAGCAGGCGGTTGAAGTTGGCCGGGTTGGGCGGCAGGGTGCCGTCGGCCAGGCAGGCTTGACCGTAGAGCAGCTCGATGGTGTCGGCCTTGCGCGCCTCGTCGCTTTCGGCCGCGAGGGCCTTGACGATGGGGTGCTTGGGGTTGAGCTCAAGGATGCGCTTCTCCTCGGGCACGCTCTGGCCCATGGCTTCGAGCATCCGGCGCATGGCCGGGTTCAATGCCGCGGGGTCCTGCACCAGGCAGCAGGGCGAATCGGTCAAGCGCGCGGAGAGGCGCACCTCCTTGACCGTCTTCTCCAGCTGCTTGGCGATGGCCTCGATCAGCGGCTTGAGCTCCTTCTCGGCGGCCTCGAGTTCGTCCTTCTGCGCGGCCGCATCGTCGCCCAGGTCCAAATCGCCCTTGTCGGCAAAGACGATCTTGGTCTTGTCGTACTCATAGAGGTCGCCGGCGATGAATTGATCGACGGGCGTGGTGAGGAAGAGGACATCGTAGCCCTTGGCCTTGAGCTGCTCGAGGCAGGGATTTTGCTGCCCGGCCTCGAGGGTGTCGGCTGCCAGCATATA
>JBJEVY010000077.1:0-5521 GCA_051884775.1 Candidatus Spyradenecus sp.
AACCGCCACCTTCCTGATGCACGATGGCAACAAAAATGTCACCGATGTCGTCACCATCGGCCCAGCCAACACTCCCGTTCACACCGTCCCGCGATTATTGCTTGCGCGCACGCGAGCAGTGTGGTAAGGTTTAGGGCTTGTTTTCCCAGGTTTATTGGATAAAGGACTCACGCTGATGGTTTCACGGAACAAGAGAGACAACCCGCCGCTGGCCCAGGACCCGATTCTCACCGCCTCCCTGTTGGAGCGCTATGAGGAGCAGGCCCGAGGGTGCGCGCAGATTGATCCGCAGCTCTACCGGAAGTATAACGTCAAGCGCGGGCTGCGCAACGAGGATGGTTCGGGCGTGCTGGTGGGGCTCACGCGTGTGGGCTCGGTGCACGGCTACGTGGTCTCGGAAAACGAGATTGTGCCGGTGGAAGGCGTGCAGTTCTTCCGCGGAATTGACGTGCAGGACCTGGTGCGCGGTTTCCAGAAGGAGAAGCGTTTCGGCTTTGAGGAGACGGCCTACCTGTTGCTCTTCGGGCGGTTGCCCACGACCACGGAGTTGGCCGAGTGGGGCGAGGTGCTCGATTCCAAGCGCGCGCTCCCCTACCCGCTTTTGGAGAAGATTATCCGCGAGCCGAGCCGAGACATTATGAACTCGCTCGCGCGCTCGACCCTGGCGGCCTATAGCGATGACGAGACGCCCGATGCGATTGACATCTCCTCGGTCCTGCGTCAGAGCATTGAGCTGGTGGCGCGCTTCTCGGCGATGGCTGCCTACGCCTATCAGGCCAAGATGCACTACTACCACGGCGAGTCGCTCTTTGTGCGCAACCCGATGCCCGGCAAGTCAACCGCCGAGAACTTCCTGATGATGATGCGCGAGGATGCGGCCTACACCCCGCTCGAGGCCGAATTGCTCGACCTCTGCCTTGTCCTCCACGCCGAGCACGGTGGCGGTAACAACTCGGCCTTCACCACCCACGTGGTCACCTCTGCCGCCACCGACACCTACTCGGCCATCGCCGCAGCCACCCTCTCGCTCAAAGGCCCCCGCCACGGCGGTGCCAACTTGCGCGTAATGCACCAGATGGACGAGATTAAGGACGCGCTAGCCGATTGGACCGACGAGGGCGCCATCGCCGACTACCTGCGCAAGATTCTCCGCAAGGAGGCTGGCGACGGCTCGGGCCTCATCTACGGCCTCGGTCACGCCGTCTACACCCTCTCCGACCCGCGTGCCGTGCTCCTGAAGGAGAAGGCCCGCGAGTTGGCCGAGAGCAAGGACCGGATGGACGAGTTCCGCCTCTATGAGGCCATCGACCGCCTCGGTCCGCAGGTCTTCAACGAAAACCGCGAGAAGAAGAAAGAACTCTGCGCGAATGTCGACTTCTACTCGGGCTTCGTCTACGATATGCTCAACATCCCGATGGACCTCTACACGCCGCTCTTCGCCATCTCCCGTGTGGTCGGCTGGTGCGCCCACCGCCTCGAGGAGCTCGTCAACGGTGGTCCGATTGTTCGCCCGGCCTTCAAGGCCGTCAGCGGCTATCACCTGCCCTACCACGCGCTCGCCGAGAGATAAGCCGTCAGCGGACAGCCGACAGCGGACAGCCGCTAACGCGACGAATTTGCTGGCGGCCCCACCAATCAGGCACCCCGCTTCTAACGCTTCTTTGCTATGGCTGAGACCTGCCCGCCTCTTGTTTCCTCGGAAGTTCCGCCCGTCGCGGAACGCGTGCTGTCCGCTGTCCGCTGTCCGCTGTCCGCTGATGGGCGCGAAGCGCACGCGCCGATCCTCGTCACGGGGGGGAGCGGGTTCCTGGGGATTAACCTCATCCGCTGGTTGCTTGCGCACGGGGCGCAGGAGGTGCGGTCGCTGGATTTGGTGGCCTTCGACTATCCCGAGGCGGCCGATGGGCGCGTCAAGCCCGTGGTGGGGGATGTGCGGGACCGCGAGGCGGTGCGCGCGCTAGTGGCTGGCTGCTCGGCGGTCATTCACTGCGCAGCCGCGTTACCCCTCTGCTCGGAGGCGGAAATTCGCTCGACCGATGTCGATGGCGCACGTGTTGTGGCCGAGGAGGCCCTCGCCACCGGCGTGGCACGCTTTGTCTATATCTCGTCGACCGCTGTCTACGGCATCCCCGACCATCACCCCATCACCGAGGGCGACCGTCTGGAGGGCGTGGGGCCCTATGGCGAGAGCAAGATTATCGCCGAGAGCATCGTCCGCGGACTCGATAGCGATGCCTTCGCCGTCACCATTCTGCGGCCCAAGAGCTTTGTCGGCCCCGAGCGGTTGGGGGTCTTTGCCCTGCTTTACGACTGGGCCTACACCGGCCACGGCTTCCCAATGATCGGCCGGGGCGACAACCGCTACCAGCTGCTCGATGTGGAGGACCTGTGCGACGCGATTGGCCTGGCACTCACCTCGGCCGACCTCGCCGCCGTGCGCGACACCTACAATGTCGGGGCGCGCGACTTCGCCACCATGCGCGAGGATTGGCAGGCGGTGCTCGATGCCGCCGGATACGGCAAGCGCGTCCGCGCCACCCCGGCCAAGTTGGTGATTGGAGTGCTGCGCGTGCTCGAGGCGCTCCACCTCTCGCCGCTCTACCGCTGGGTCTACGAGACCGCGCCGCAAGATAGCTTCGTGAGCGTGGAGAAGCTCTGCACGCGCCTGGGTTGGCAGCCAAAGTTCTCCAACCAACAGGCCCTCCTGCGCAATTACGCCTGGTATGTGGCGAATATCGACCGCTTCCGCGGGCAGAGCGGCAAGACCCATCGCGTGCCCTGGAAGCAGGGTCTGCTCGCGCTCGCCAAGAGGTGCTTCTAATGCAGCTGATACTCGACCGTTCCTCCGCCGCCACCCTCATCGCCTTTGGCGAGCGCACGCTGACGCTCCCGGGGCGCGACGAAACATGGGTAGCAAAACTAGGCGACTTGATCGGCGGCGAGCGACCGAGCGCGCTGACCGTTGGCGTTGGACCGGGCTCCTTTGCCGGCATCCGCGCGGCGATTGCCTGCCTGCAAGGTCTGGGGCTAGGCTGGGGACTCAAGCCGCGCGGCTTCCCCTCGGCCGCGGCCTTGGCGTTGGCTTCGGGCCTTCCAGAAGTGACCGTGGTGGGCGACGCTCGGCGCGGAACGCTCTGGGCCGTCCGCTACCGCCGCACCGGCGAGCACCTGGAGCAGGTCGGCGACTTCCGCATCCTCGCCCGCGAACGCTTTGTCCCCGAGGCCGGAATGGTCAGCCCCGATGCCGCGCGTCTGGCCGAGTTTGCCCTGCGCCCGGTGGAACTCACCGCCGAACTCCTGCCGCGCACAGTCGCAGCCCTGGGCGAAGCGGCCCTACTGGCCGACCCGCTGCCCCTCTACCTCCATCCTGCCGTGGGAGCCGCCCATGCAGAGTAAGGCCGTTGAACGCTTCGACTCTGCCCTGACCGCGCTCCTCAGCGAGGCCGATCGCTTCCTGGAAGCGCGTTACGGCCACACCCTCCGCCGCCATCCGGCCCGCCCGCCCGAGGGCTCTAGCGCCAACCCGCAGTACGACGGCCTCTTCTCCGTAATCGCCAACTTCTCCGCCGGTATCGGCTCGGAGTTCGGCCCCGGCTACACCCTGACCATCCGCGCCTCCACCCTCGACCCCGTCTCGCCCGAACAGCAGACCGCCTGGGAGCGCGAGACGGTCGACTTCCTGCGCCGCCGCCTCCCCGAGGTCTTCCCCGGGCGCGCCCTCTCCCTCGACCGCGACCGTTATGGCTGGAAGCTCCATGGAGACCTCTCGCTCTAACCTGCGCGCCGCCCGGGGTGCCCGCGATATGACCACCGGCGCGCCCTGGCGCCACCTCCTGGCCTTTGCCTGGCCGCTCCTGCTCGGCAATCTCATCCAAAGCGCCTACTTTATGGTCGATGCCCTCCTCGTTGGGCGCCTCCTCGGACCCCAGGCGCTAGCGGCGGTTGGCGGGGTGAACTCGGTCATCTTCGTGGTGCTGGGTTTCGTCTTCGGCCTCTCGATGGGTGTGGGCGTGCTGACGGCCCAGCGCTTCGGGGCGCATGATCCGCGCGGAGTGCGCCAGAGCGTGGGCACGGGCGTGTGGGTCTGCCTGGTGGTGACGGCGGTGGTCACAGCCCTCTGCCTGCTCTTCACCGACCCTATCCTCCGCCTCATTCAGACCCCGGCGGACATCTTTGAGCCGGCGCGCACCTACCTGCGCATCGCCTTTGCCGGCACCTGGATGATGGTCTTCTTCAACTTCCAGAGCGCCACGCTCAGAGCCTTTGGCGACAGCCGCACGCCCCTCTGGTGCCTCGCGGGCTCGAGCCTGCTCAACATCGCCCTCGACATTCCCTTCATCCGCCTTTGGGGCGTGGCCGGCGCCTCCTGGGCCACCAACCTAGCCACCCTCTTCTCCGCGCTCGCCTGCTTCGCCCTCGTCACCTGCCGCCTCGAGGCCCTCCGGCTGCGGCGTAGCGACTGGCGTCCGCGCTGGGCGGTGGCGCGCTTCCACCTACGCGTGGGGCTGCCGATGGGGCTGCAATTCTCCATCACGGGCCTCGGGGCAATGGTCCTGCAAGGGGCCATCAACACCTTCGGTGTGGCGCAGATTGCCGGGATGACCGCCGCGCGCCAGGTCGAAAACCTCGCCGCCCAACTCCCCATCACCCTCGGACAAACCGTTGCCACCTACGCCGCGCAGAACACCGGCGCGCGCCGGCCCGACCGCATCCGCGCCGGGGTCCGCTTCTGTCTGTTGCTCATTCTCCTGAGCGGGGCGGCCTTCACGGCCCTGGCCCTCCTCTTTGGCCGCCACTTCATCGGTTGCTTCCTCCACGCCCAAGGCGCGGCCGATGCCGAACTCTCGACCGCGGCCCTCGAGGTCGGCTGCCGGCTCCTCGCCATCACCGCGCCCTTCCTGGTGCCCCTCGGCGCCATCTTCATCTACCGCAACGCCCTCCAAGGGATGGGCCGCGCCTTCTGGCCAATGATGGCCGGGGCCGCAGAGATGGCGATGCGCGTGCTGGTGGCGCTGGTGCTCCTGCCGTGGTGGGGCGTCCACGCGGTCTACTGGGGCGACCCGCTGGCCTGGCTCGGCGCCTGCGCGGTCCTCCTGCCGGCCTACCTCTGTGCGCTGGCGCAACTGGGCGCGAGGCCCCTCCCCTTGGGTCCGGCGTTTGCCTTCCTCCGTGCCCACGCCGTCACGGTCATCTCCGCGCTAGCCGCCGCGCTCTCCTTTGCCTTTGCGCCGCGCTCGGCGTGGTGGCAGGCCATTGATTGGCGCACAATCAACCTCCTCTTCTGCCTGATGTTCGTGGTGGCGGGGCTACGCGCGTGCAACCTCTTCCGCGTGCTAGCCCAGCGCCTCCTGGCCGGGCGGACGCAACTGCGCACGTTGCTCCACTGCCTGGTGCAGCTGACCTTCCTCCTCGCAATGCTCGTCACCAACGATGTCGCCCTCGTAGCGCTCGTTCCCTTCGCCATCCTCCTCTTCGACCGACTAGGCTTGCGCCGCCTCCTGCCGAGGGTCATCATCCTGCA